>JADKGN010000005.1:0-333601 GCA_016722705.1 Candidatus Dechloromonas phosphoritropha
GGAGCGAGGAACGCCATGCAATCCTTCAAGGCACTATTGATCGAGGAAGTTGACGGTAAAGTCGCCAGTGCGCTTCGCGACACTGGAAGAGGCGGACCTCGACTCGCGCCGTGATCTGCGTCGCCTATTCAAGTAGGGAACCACACACGCCCGCGCGATCAGCCATGGATCCACGCCTCTGCATCGGCGGTATCGATCTCTCGGGTAACGCCTTGATCGCAGGAGCACTGACTCAGTCGCGGCGGGCGATCCGGTGATTGCCACCAGTTTCGGGACACCCACCCGGCACCCGCGCAGTTATTCCGGCGACGCCCGGGTTCCTGGCGATTGGGTCGTTCTCCTCCCAGGGTTGTCGCTGCTTGACGCCATGGCGCTGGGAACCGGGTTTGGTCACGGGCGCGGGCCGGGGACGCCGGAATGGGAGATCCGGGGGATAGCGGAACACGGCGGGGGGATCCTGCGCTGCTCGACGGTGGAGTCGGCAGACGGGCGGGACGATATTCTGTTCTTGCGCTGCGGTACCACGTCGTCGCCCTGACTGGCGGTGGCGCGAGGAGTTGACGCGATTACCCTCGGCGCCTGGGCGCCGTCGAGGTGATGCCGCGCAGCGTCCCCTACATCGCGAAAATTCGTCCGCTCGATAAGGCGCGCTGGGCTTACGCCACAGACAACCTGGGTGGAGACGTTCTGACGTGGATTAACAGGCCTACGGCTCAGGTGGGACGACCGCCAGCATTGGCCTGGCGGCGAGCATGAGTCTGGAATACGACGGTCGTGCCGGCCCATCCCGCGCGGGTGTCGCTGCTCGGTATCGATTCGGGGTATATTCGAGAACCCTATCGGAGCGGTGCGGCGCCTGGCCAGCGACATGCGACCGCCGCATCCATCCGGATGTCGCGCAGGATCGGTTTTGGCAGATCTGCCGGCTGCTTTGCCGTGAATACATCGCCGGCCGTGCCAAGGGGCGGGTTGTCGTGGAGATAGGCGGAGAGTGAGATGACGGATCCGGTCCGTATTCTGGCTGTCGATGATTCACGACTGGTGGGGACGAAGCTAGCCCGGAACCTTAAGGGAACTTTCGATGTTCACTAGGAGGGCGACGGCGAGGGCAGCCTGGCAGTAACTTTGCCCGACCATTCGATCCGGGCCGTGATCTCCGATCTGCAAATGCCCAAGCTCGATGGTGCCGGACTGCTGCAAAGGGTCAGGGCATCCGCCAGCGCCGCCTGCAGGAGATGCCTTTTATCGTCGTTTCCGGCGAGGAAACCGAAGAGGAGCGTGAGCGGGTACGGGTGCTGGGAGCCTCCGACTTCGTGACCAAGGGTGCCGGCAGCGCGGGTGATCCTGACTCCGCCTTAACAACCTGCTTGCGCTGCCGGCCGCCCGCGAGAATCTTAAGCCGGGCGCGAGAGCAGGTTCAGCATCCGTCAACCGGCCTCTTTTTCGCGCAAGAATCTGGAGCACCAGGCTTCGCAGGCGCTGTCGCACGCGGTGCGCTCGGGGATCGACCTTTGCATCATGGTTCTTGGCTTTGATGCCTCGACCGGGTGTGCGAGCGGCTCGGGCAGGATCTGGCCGAGCGCGTCGGTGCTCGTTTTGCCAAGATGCTCGCCGGCAAGGTGCGAAACCGAGGATCTGCTGGGACATTTCGGGCCCGGTCAGTTCGCCATCGTTGCCCCGGGGACTTCGCCGCCGCCAACGGCACCACGTTCGCCGAGCGCGTCCGGGAAGCCGTCGAGGTCGCTCACGTCCCGGTTCAGGGGCAACCGGTTTCGCTGACCGTGAGTATTGGCGTGGCCAGCGTGCCGCCCGATAACGTGGATTCGGCGCTGGCATTGCTGGAACTTTGCGGGTCGGCGGATGCGCGAAGGCATGCGGGCTGGTGGCAACCGCATCGTTGCCGGCGACGGCGGGCCGGCGAAGCCCTATCAGATAAAGGTGCAAAGAGCACTGGAACTGATTCGCGAGCGGCGCGGCGAAGTCGTGCGCCCGCATCTTGGTCACCTTGGCGTCGAACTGTTGCCGCTGCTGCATCTGATGAATCAGGATTTGGGGTTGAATCTACCGCTGGCGGACATTGAACGCCGCTTTCGTGACCGGGCAAGCGAGAAAAAATAATCCGGCATTCTTTCCATGTGCAGGAAAACAATCTAGAGGATGACATATGACGACATACAAGGAATTCCATCAATACTCCATCGAAAAGCCGGACGAATTCTGACCGAGTGCGCAAACTCATCGACTGGAAAGAGCCATTCACCCAAGGGTGCGATTATTCGCGCCCGCCGTTCGCCAAATGGTTCGTCGGCGGCAAGACAAATCTTTGCTACAACGCGGTTGACCGTCACGCCGCCAAGCGTCCGAACGATCGGGCGCTGATCTTTGTCTCGACCGAGACCGACGAGGAAAAGATTTACAGCTTTGCCGAGCTGCAGCGCGAAGTCGAACGCATGGCGGCGATCTATCTGAGCCTCGGCGTCAAGCGCGGTGACCGCGTGCTGATCTACATGCCGATGATTGCCGAGGCCTGCTTCGCGATCCTCGCGTCAGCCCGGATTGGCGCCATTCACTCAGTCGTTTTCGGCGGTTTCGCGTCCGGGTCGCTGGCGACGCGTATCGACGATGCGAAGCCGACCCTGATCGTTTCTTCCGATGCCGGCATGCGCGGCGGCAGGGCCGTGCCCTACAAGCATCTGCTTGACGAAGGCATTGATCTGGCCGAGTACAAGCCAGCCAAGGTCCTGATGATCGACCGCGGCATCGACAAGGGCTTCAACAAGGTTGCCGGTCGTGACGACTACGCGACCCTGCGCGCCCAGTTCATGGATGCCCAGGTGCCGTGCGAGTGGATAGAATCCTCCGAGCCGTCCTATATTCTTTATACCTCCGGGACGACCGGTAAGCCCAAGGGGGTGCAGCGCGATACCGGCGGCTATGCGGTGGCTCTGGCCTCTTCGATGAAGAACATCTATTGTGGCGGCGAGGGTGAAACCTACTTCTCGACCTCGGACATCGGCTGGGTGGTGGGCCACCCTACATCATCTACGGTCCGCTGATCGCCGGCATGGCGACAGTCATGTGTGAAGGCACGCCGCTGCGTCCGGACGCCGGTATCTGGAGGCATATTATCGAGAAGTACAAGGTCAATGTCATGTTCCATGGCGCCGACTGCGGCGCGCGTCCTGAAGAAGCAGGATCCGGCGTACATGCACAAATACGACCTGTCCTCGCTCAAACACATCTTCATGGCTGGCGAGCCGCTCGATCAGCCGACACACGAGTGGTTCATGACCGAGTTGCAGAAGCCGATCATCGACAACTACTGGCAGACCGAAACTGGCTGGCCGATGCTGTCCGGCGTGCCTGGTGTTGAGAAGACGCCGATCAAGTACGGTTCGCCGAGTTTCCCGGTATATGGATACAACCTGAAGATTTACCGTGAGGACGGTTCCGAGTGCGATGCGAACGAGAAGGGCATCGCCGCCGTGGTCCCGCCGCTGCCACCGGGCTGCTTGACCACCGTCTGGGGCCAGGACGACCGCTTCGTCAGCACCTATTTCACCCTGTTCAAGGAGCCGCTGGTGTACTTGTCTTTCGACTGGGCGATCCGGGACGACGACGGTTACTTCACGATCCTTGGCCGCACCGACGACGTGATCAACGTCGCCGGCCACCGTCTCGGCACGCGTGAAATCGAGGAGGCGATCCAGAACCATCCGGCCATCGCCGAAGTCGCCGTGGTCGGTGTCGAGGACAAGTTGAAGGGCCAGATGCCGATGGCCTTCGCCGTGGTCAAGGATAGCTCGAAGATCGCGACTCCCGAACTGACCAAGGCGCTGGAGAAGGCGGTCATGGGAACGGTCGACGGCATTCTCGGCGCCATTGCGCGTCCGGGCCGTGTCTATTTCGTGAGCGGTCTGCCCAAGACCCGTTCCGGCAAGATGCTGCGCCGTTCGCTGCAGGCGCTGGCTGAAGGCCGCGATGTCGGTGATCTGCCGACGATCGACGATGCGTCGACGCTGGAACAGATCAAGAGGGTGCTGGACAGCTAATCACGCCTGCAATTTCAGCACGGACCCGCCGGGGAAACCCGGCGGGTTTTTTGTGTTTGGGCCGTAGGGAATGAGCGCCGTTGGCGAATGTTAGAATGCCGGCCAGATGCACAATTCAGTGATCGCGAGCAAATGATTTACGAAACCATTGCTGCTGTCGATATAGGTTCCAACAGCTTCCGCCTGCAGTTGGGCCGGGTGGTCGATGACCAGATCTATGCCCTGGACTCGCTCAAAGAGCCAGTGCGTCTGGCGTCCGGGCTGATGGTGGGACAAGCGTCTCGATCTCGAGTCGCAGGAGCGCGCCCTCAAGGCTTTGCGCTGTTTCGGCGAGCGCCTGCGCGGACTGGATCAGGGCGCGGTACGGGCGGTGGCGACCAATACTATGCGCGTGGCCAAGAATGCGGCTGAGTTTCTGCCGCTGGCCGAGGAGGCGCTCGGCTTTCCCATCGAGATTATCGCCGGCCGCGAAGAGGCGCGCCTGATCTACCTTGGTGCCGCGCATTCGCTCCCGGCTGCCGCGCACAGGCGACTGGTCGTCGATATCGGCGGCGGATCAACCGAGTTCATCATTGGCAAGAGGCATCGACCGCAACTGATGGAATCGCTGTACATGGGCTGCGTCAGCTACACGTTGCGCTTTTTCCCGGATGGCAAGGTCAACCGGAAGCGCTTACGCGACGCGCAGGTCGCCGCAGCAAAGGAAATCGAGCTTATCGCCCATGACTACAAGAGGCTTGGGTGGAAGGAGGCGGTCGGTTCTTCCGGGTCGGCGCGGGCGATTGCCGATGTGCTGGAGCTGAACCAGTTGAACCCGGGTGGCCGGTTCGGCATTACCCGGGAAGGACTCGACATGTTGCGTGACCTGCTGGTCGAGGCCGGCTCGGCCGAGGCCCCTCGATCTGCAGGGCATCAAGGCGGATCGCATACCGGTCATGGCGGGTGGAATTGCCATCATGTCGGCGGTTTTCGCGGAGATCGGGATCGAGACGATGTCGTATGCCGATGGCGCCCTGCGCCCTCGGCGTTCTCTACGATCTTCTCGGCCGATATCGCGACCACGACATGCGTGATTCGACGGTGGAGCAGTTCCGCCGCCGTTATCAGGTCGAGGTTGACCAGAGCGAGCGGGTCGAAGCCACTGCCCTGTCGGCGCTTACGCAGCTTGACGAGGCCGCGCCCGGCACGGGCGACCTACAGTTTCTGTCGTGGGCGGCGCGTCTCCATGAAATTGGTATTTCAGTGGCGCACAGCGCCTACCACAAGCACGGCGCCTACATTCTGACCTACGCTGACATGCCGGGCTTTTCGAAGCGGGATCAGGCCCGTCTGGCGATGCTGGTCCTCGCCCACCGCGGAACGCTTGACAAGCTGCGGGCCCCGCCTGCGGTCGACAGTATCTGGAAGCTGATTTTCAGTCTGCGGCTGGCGGTTCTGCTGCACCGGGCACGCAACGATCGTGCGCTGCCGGCATGGAGGGTGGCGGCAACATCCGATGGCTTTCGACTTGATCTGCCGGCGAGATGGCTGGCGGAAAATCCATGGACGGCGGCGGCCTTTAGTGAGGAGGCGGCAGTGTGGAAGGAAATCGGCCACGATTACGCGGTGAAGTCGACCGCAGAGAGGGGGCCGGCATGAGCAACCCGCCCCGTCTGCTGATCGAGCCGGGGAAGGTCGTGCTGAGTGGGGAATGGACGCCAGCCGCGCTGCTTCCTGAGCTTTCGCAATTGCGGTCGAGGCTGGTGGTGGGCGGGCTGGGCGACTTGTCGTGGGATCTCTCGGCCGTCGACCGGCTGGACAGCGCGGCAGCGGTGCTCCTCTGGCGGACGTGGAATGAGTGCTGGCCGGCCGAACTGAGCGTTTCCGATAGCTGCCGGCATGCCCTTGAACGCGTCGCGGCTGCCCCGGCGGATGCCGATTCCGGGCAGGACGCGGGGTCGGGGCTGGTCGAGCGGATCGGCTACCTCGTGCTTGCGGTCATCGACAACGGCCGTGGGCTGGTGACGCTGTATGGGCAAATGCTGCTCGATGTCTTGTATCTCGCTCGTCACCCCGCGCAAATGCCGTGGAAGGAAATTGCGGCAAATATCTACAAGGCCGGTGCGCTGGCCTTGCCGGTCACCGGACTGGTCGGTTTCCTGATCGGCGTGACGATCAGCTACCTGTCCGCCTTACAGTTGCGCAGCGTCGGTGCCGACCTGTTCATCATCAATATCCTCGGCATTTCGATCATTCGCGAACTTGGGCCAGTACTGGTCGCGGTGCTCGTCGCCGGCCGTTCGGGTTCAGCAATGACGGCGCAGATCGGCGTGATGCGGGTGACCGAGGAAATCGACGCCTTGTCGGCCATGGGAATTTCGCGCAGCATTCGCGTCATTTTGCCCAAATTATTGGCGTTGACCGTGGTAATGCCATTGCTCGTGCTGTGGGCTTCGGCCATCGCCCTGATCGGCGGCATGCTGTCGGCGATGCTGCAACTCGATATTTCGCTGATCTATTTCGTCGAAAACCTGCAGCGCGCGGTCCCGGTCGCCAACCTTGTCATCGGCCTGGCCAAAGGACTGGTTTTCGGCTTCATCATCGCTTGGGTCGCCTGTCATTTCGGCTTGCGCGTCAAGCCCAATACCGAGAGCCTGTCGGCCAACACGACCACCTCTGTGGTCACGGCGATCACCCTGGTCATTCTGGTCGATGCGGTGTTTGCGATTGCCACCCGCAACATGGGCATCCCGCAACTATGAGCGACGCTTTGCCAACCGCTGTTGTCGAGATGCGCGGCCTGAGCACGCGCATTGGTGATCGTTACATACATCGCAATCTCGACCTGCGGGTCGAACGCGGACAGGTGGTCGGTCTGGTCGGCGGCTCGGGCAGCGGCAAGACGACATTGCTGCGCCAGATCCTCGGCTGCTGCAGCCGGCGGCCGGCACGGTTCGCCTGTTCGGGCGGGATCTCGTCGCCGCCCGCCCGGAAGAGCAGACCGCCATCCTGCGTCGGCTCGGCATGCTGTTCCAGGTTGGTGCATTGTTCTCGGCGTTGCCGGTATTCGACAACGTCGCCTTTCCCTTGCGCGAGTTGAAGCTCCTCGACGCAGACTGGATTCGCCGCCTGGTCAATCTCAAGCTGGCACTGGTCGAGATGGAGGCGGAGCACGGCCGACTGATGCCCGCCGAACTTTCCGGCGGCATGGTCAAGCGCGTGGCGCTGGCCCGTGCCCTGGCGCTCGAACCTGAATTGCTGCTGCTCGACGAGCCGACGGCGGGTCTCGATCCGGATCGCAGCAGAAGCTTCATCAAACTGCTCGGGCAGTTGCAGGGCGAACTTGGCCTGACGGTGATCATGGTGACCCACGATCCGGAAACGCTTGCCGGCCTGGCGACCCATATCGCCGTGCTGGCCGACCAGCATATCGTCAATTTTGGCCCCGCTGCGGAAGTCATGGCCGGCGATCATCCGGTCGTTGCCGGTTTCCGGGATGGCGATAAGTCAAGGTTGTTGTAGGATTCGGCAATGGAAAACAAGTCGCATGCCTTTATCGCCGGTCTCTTCGCGCTTGTCCTCGGTGCGGCGGTGATCTTCGCCCTGTTCTGGTTACGCGGTACGCAGGAAAATCTGCGTGACTACGTCGTGGTCACCAAACACAGCATCGGCGGCCTTAATCCCCAGGCCCAGGTGCGTTATCGCGGGATTCGTGTCGGCAAGGTGACGGATATCCGGCTCGATCGCGACAACCCCAGCGACATCCTGATCAAGATATCCATCGCCGACGACATTCCGCTAACCAAGGGTACGGTCGCCACGCTTTCATATCAGGGGGTCACCGGAATCGCTCATGTTCTGCTGGTCGATAACGGCAAGAATCGCGAACCGCTGGTTGCCATTGACGGCAATCTGCCGCGTATCGCCATGAGTCCGTCGTTGTTCGACGAGGTCAGCGAGAGTGGCACCACGGCGCTGCACCAGGCGCAGGAAATCATGACGGCGGCCAGCGATCTGCTGAACGAGGAAAACCGCCGGCGCTTCGCGGCGACCCTGGTCAATCTGGAAGCGGCGTCGGCCAGCATGAAGCCAGCGCTCGACAACATGAACGCGTCGCTGCTCCAGGTACGCAAGCTGCTCGATGACCGCAATGTGCGGGGTCTTTCACAGGCTGCCGGCGAAGTCGGCCCGTTGCTCGCCGATACGCGGCAACTGGTGAGCAGGATGCAGGCGACCGCCGACAAACTCGACGTGGCCATCGGCGACGCCTCCGCTGGCGGGACCTCGGCGCTGATGCCGCGGCTCAATGAACTGGCGGCGGATTTCTCGCTGACCTCCAGGCAGTTGAGCCGCGTCCTGCGCCTGCTCGAGGACTCCGCCCCAGGGGCTCGCTTCGGGGTGCCGGCTGCGACGCCGGGACCCGGAGAGCCAGGGTTCTCTTCTGCTGGGGCCGCTGACGTGCGCCGTCCGCTGATCGCCTTTTGCTGCCTGCTCCTTGCGGCCTGTTATTCGGCCGGGAAGAGGGGAGGCGATAGTGCGCTGGCCATCTACGATCTTGGTCCGCCTGCCGTTCACGTGGCGGCTATGCTCAAGCGCCGCGAACTGGCGCTTGAGGTGCGGGCGCCCCTCTGGATGGACTCGATGGGCATCGAGTACCGGCTCGCCTATGACGAGCCGGCGCGCCTGCGCGAATACACTCGGGCACGCTGGGCTGGCCCGCCGGCACAGCTCATTCAGCAACGACTGATTCAGCAGCTCGGCATGCGGCCATCGGGTCAGGGCAGGACGCGCTGCGTGCTGCGAATCGACGTCGATTCCTTTGCTCAGGTCTTCAGTGATCCAGCGACGAGTCGCGGTCAGTTGCGGGGCAGGGCGCAACTCCTCGATTCGACGCGGGCACTCCTGATGATCTACGAGTTCAGTATCGAGAATTACGCGCCAAGCGCCGATTCGCGCGGCGGGGTTGCCGCCCTGGCCGAGGCGGTCGATCAACTGGCGCGCGAGCTTGCGGTCTGGGAAAAGTCCGCCTGGAGCGCGGGCAAGGGTGCTGACTGTTCAAGCTGAGACTATGTATTCGGCGATCCGCTGTTTCAGGTCTTCAAGATGGTCGTCGAAATGGGTGCAGTGCATCAGTGACAGCCCGAAGACGCAGGCATAGAGCAGCAGGCTGCGGCTCTTGGCCTCGGTATCCGTCATGCCGGCGGCGACGAAAAGCTTGCGGGTACAGTCCAGTCGATAGAGATCGACCGCTTCGACGAATGTCGCCGCTTGCGGGTCACGGCGGGCCCAGTCGCGAACCGCGAGTTCGATCGCCATTCCCTTGCGATTGCGACTGGCGCCATAGACCTCGACGGCAAAGTGAAGCTGTTCGCGCTCCCTCCCCGGCGTCACCGACGTGGTCTTCTCGATGTCACGGATGCGGCCTTCCTTCCAGTATTCGAGCATCGCCGTGAGCAGATCCTGGCGGTCCTTGAAATGCCAGTAGAAGCTGCCCTTGGTGACACCGCAACGTTTGGCGAGGACTTCGATGCGGAGTCCGCTGAGGCCGTCGCGGGCCAGTACGTCGATGGCGCCTTCGATCCAGTTTCCGCGGTCAAGCTGCACCCGCGGGCTCGCCAGTTTGCGGCGGGCCGGTTGGATCCGGGGTTGACAGAAGGTGTTTCCATACGCTACCGTATGTACTCCATACGAGACGGTATGGTCATTGTGCGCAATGTTGTGCGCTCTGTCAAACTGGTGGCAATCTGTAGTAAAAAGGCACTGACAAAATCAACTGACCGGAAAGGAGCGCTTTGTGAAGATTCTCGTCCCCGTGAAACGGGTAGGTGGACTACAACGTCAAGATTCGTCTGAAGGCGGATGGCACGGGTGTGGATCTGGCCAACGTCAAGATGAGCATGAACCCCTTTGACGAAATCGCCATTGAAGAGGCGGTCCGGCTCAAGGAGGCGGGCGTTGCCACCGAAGTCATCGCCGTTTCCTGCGGGCTCGCCGCCTGCCAGGAAACCCTGCGCACGGCAATGGCCATCGGCGCCGACCGCGGGATCCTCGTCCAAACCGACGTCGAACTGGAACCGATCGCTGTCGCCAAGTTGCTGAAAGCCCTCTGCGACAGGGAACAGCCGAAACTCGTCATTTGCGGCAAGCAGGCCATCGACGACGATGCCAACCAGACCGGCCAGATGCTGGCGGCGCTGGCAGGCTGGCCGCAGGCCACCTTTGCCTCCAAGGTCGTCATCGCCGACGGCAAGGCCATGGTCACGCGCGAAATCGACGGCGGTCTCGAAACCCTCGAGATGTTGCTGCCAGCAGTGGTTACTTCCGACCTTCGTCTGAACGAGCCGCGCTATGCAACGCTGCCGAACATCATGAAGGCCAAGAAGAAGAAGCTTGACACTGTCAAGCCAGCCGAACTTGGCGTCGATGTTGCTCCACGTCTGACGGTACTCAAGGTCAGCGAGCCGCCCAAGCGCTCGGCCGGCGTCAAGGTTGCCGACGTCGCCGAACTCGTCAATAAACTCAAGAACGAAGCCAAGGTGATCTAAATGACCATTCTCGTTATCGCTGAACATGACCATCAGGGCCTCAAGGCCGCCACACTCAACGCGGTCGCCGCTGCCGGCAAGATCGGTGGCGAGATCCATGTTCTCGTCGCCGGATCTGACTGCGACGGCGCCGTCCAGGAAGCCGCAGGCCTGCAGGGTGTCGCCAGAGTCAAGGTAGCCGATGCGCCTCACTATGCATCCCAGACCGCCGAGAACCTTGCCGCACTGGTTATCGCGAATGCGACGGGCTACACTCATATTCTCACGGCGGCCAGCCCCTTCGGCAAGAATATCCTGCCGCGTGTCGCGGCGCTGCTCGACGTTGGCCAGATATCCGAAATTAGCGCTGTTGAATCCGCCGATACCTTCACCCGCCCGATCTACGCCGGAAGCGCACTGGCCACGGTGAAGAGCGCCGACCCGGTCAAGGTGATCACCGTCCGCACCACTGCCTTCGATGCGGTCGCCGGTGGCGGCTCGGCCGAGGTGGAATACATCGCCGCCGCAGCCGATACTGCGCAGACGACGCTGATCAACCGCGAACTGGCCAAGTCCGAACGTCCGGAACTTGGCGCCGCCAAGATCATCGTTGCTGGTGGGCGCGGCATGGGCAGTGGCGAGAATTATCACAGGCTGCTCGAACCGCTTGCCGACAAACTCGGTGCCGCGCTGGGGGCTTCAAGGGCCGCGGTCGACGCCGGATTCGTGCCGAACGACTACCAGGTCGGCCAGACCGGCAAGATCGTCGCGCCGCAACTGTATCTGGCGATCGGCATCTCCGGAGCCATACAGCACCTGGCCGGGATGAAGGACTCGAAGGTCATCGTCGCCATCAACAAGGATCCCGATGCACCCATCTTCCAGGTGGCAGATTACGGACTGGTCGGCGATCTGTTCGAAGTGGTTCCGCAGCTCGAGGCAGCCGTCGGCTAGAATGGCCGAGTGAATCTGCCTGATACTTTGCTGGGCGAGGGTTGGTACTGGGCTGCCTGGGCTGTCTGGCTGCCACTCTTCGCCCGCAGTCTGTTCAGGGCGCCGTGGGCACTGCTCAAGAAGTCCGAGCAGTTGAACGTGTGGCTCGGCATGATCGTGCTGCTGGCGCTGATGTGGAGTCTCAAGGCGGGGGTCAAGCCTGGTCTGTCGCTGCATCTTCTGGGAGCGACGGTCTTTACCCTCAGCTTCGGTCCACATCTTGCGTTCATCGGCCTTTCGCTGGTCCTTCTGGGTGTCACCCTGAATGGCGATGGCGGGTACTTGGCCTTTGCAATCAACGCACTCGTGATGGCGGGTGTCGGGGTGACCATCAGTCAAGCCGTCCATAGGCTGGTCTTGGGCTTCCTGCCACGGCACTTCTGCATCTATGTCTTCATCAATGGCTTCCTTGGCCCGTTCCTGACGGTGCTGGGCGTGGGAATCGCGGCGACTTGCCTGCTGGCGATGGCCGGCGCTTACCCCTGGGACCATCTGGCCAGCGAGTATCTGCCGTATTTTATCCTCCTCGGGTTTTCGGAAGCCTGGCTCAGCGGCATGTTGATGACCCTCTTCGTAATCTATCGTCCGGAGTGGGTTGTGACTTTTGACGATTCCAGTTATCTCGCCAACAAATAGGTACTACAATTCGAAAAAATTCATGTCATTGGGGTCTAAAGTATTGAAAAATTCCATATTCCGTTCTTCCCTGATTGCAGCGATGATTGCGCTGGCGGGGGAGGCGGCGGCAATCGGCCTCGGGGAACTCAGAGGGAAGGCGGCTCTGGGCGACAAGCCGCGCTTCGAGGTCGATATTCTGGGTGCGGGGGCGGGTTTGCTGGATTCCAGCTGTTTCCGGCTCACGAAGCCCGCCGGCGACGATGATCTTCCCTGGTTGAAGCAGGCGACGCTCTCGGTTCGCAGGGGCTATCCGCCGGTACTCGAGATTCGTCCTGGTGTGCCGCTTGCGGACCCCGTGTTTGCGGTGGTGGTGAATGTCTCATGTGGGCATGACATCGTCCGGGAGTACGTCGTTTTTGCGTCACCACCGATCGGCCGCGCTGTGGACACGTCGCCTCGGGGCAGGGTGCCGGCGGCGACGCCGGCGCCGCGAAGGCAGGCTGGAGCGGCTCGCACTGCGGGGGCTCCGCAACGAGCGATTACCCGTCCGTTATCAGCGCCTGCCCCGGTGACCGGTCAACCGGCCGGGCCGGCGAAGGTTCAGGTCGCCGAGGCTGACGTGGCGCCGGCAGACGACAAGATCAAGAGCATGGAGGCCACGGTTGCCGACTTGCAGCAGCGCGCGGCCGAGCTGACGCAGAAACTGGAACTGGCGGCTGCTACCCCGGCCGCGGGGCAACCGGCTCAGCCCGAGGTCAAGCCGGTAACGCCGGTCCCGGCGCCTGAAGCGATCGTCACGGCAGCACCTGTCAGCGGAGGTTCCGATGGTTCGAACAATACCCTTTACGGGGCGCTGATTGGCGCGCTTGTGGCCGTTGCTGGCTGGCTGTTCTGGAGGAATTCCCGGGAGCGCGATGATCGGGGTGCGAACGGCAATGTTGTGGATGTCGAAGTCGACCCGCAACGCAAGGAAGAGCGCGAGGAGCGGGGCGGCGTTGACCTGCCGGTAGGGTCCGCTGCCATGAGGATGCCGATGAAGCTCGATGTCGGTGCCGAAGCGCCGTCGCGGCTGGACTCGATCATGTCGGTCTCGGCAGCCACGGTCGACGAGCATTTCGAGGCCAATCCGGTCATGGAACTGGCTGAAATAATGCTCTCTTTCGGGCGTGTGAAGGGTGCGGCACAGGCGCTTCAGGAGTATATCGACAGCAATCCGCAGGAAGCCCTCAAGCCATGGATCAGGCTTATGGAAGTCTACCGGATGGCGGGAATGCGCAAGGAATTCGAGAAGGTTGCCCGTGACCTCAACAAGAATTTCAACGTTGAGGTGCAGAGGTGGGAGCAGACGGTCGAGCCCGAGAGCGAGGGACCGGTTGACGTGATCCTCGATACCGAGCCGGTGGCCACAGGCAACCGGCTTGCCGAAGGCAAGATTGAAGGAATCGAGGGCATGCCGGCGATCACGGAGCAGGTTCTCATGCGCTGGAACGACGGCAGCGTCATCGAATACATGAATCAACTGCTGCGCGACAACCGGGGCGGGACGCGCCTGGGCTTCTCTTTGCCGGTCATCAGCGACATCCTGTTTCTGGTCGAGTTGAAAGAATTGTCAAACAATATTGAAAGCGAGTCCACACCATCATGAGTGAGTATCAGGCCCCATTGAAGGACATCCGGTTTGTCATGCAGGATCTGGCCGGTCTTGACCAGATCGTGTCCTTGCCGGGTTACGAGGAAGCGACACCGGATGTCGTGGATGCAATTCTCGAAGAAGCCGCGAAGTTTGCCGGTGGAGTTCTTTCTCCTCTCAATCAGGTAGGCGACAGGGACGGTGCCCGATGGAAGGATACCATCGTCACTACCCCGGCTGGGTTCAAGGAGGCTTATCGGCAGTTCGTGGACAACGGCTGGAACGCGCTTGGCTGCGACCCGGACTTCGGCGGGCAGGGACTGCCGCGATTGTTGTTCACCGCGGTCAGCGAGATGTGGAAGGCGTCCAATCATGCTTTCTCGCTATGTCCGATGCTGACCCAGGGAGCCATCGAGGCGCTGATGATCGCTGGCAGCGACGAACAGAAGGCGGCTTACCTGCCGAACCTCGTATCCGGTGAATGGGCTGGAACGATGAACCTGACCGAACCGTCCGCGGGTTCCGATCTGGCGGCTGTGCGCAGTCGTGCCGAGCCAGTAGGCGACGGCACCTACCGGATTTTCGGCCAGAAGATTTTCATCACCTACGGCGAGCACGACATGACGGAAAACATCGTTCATCTCGTGCTGGCGCGCACCCCCGATGCACCGGAAGGCGTCAAGGGCATCTCGCTGTTCGTCGTCTCCAAGTTTGTGCTAACGGCCGATGGCAAGCTGGGCGAGCGCAATGACGTCTACTGTGTTTCGATAGAGCACAAGCTTGGCATCCATGGCAGCCCGACGGCGGTGCTGGCCTTCGGCGACCACGGCGGTGCCATTGGTACGCTGGTTGGCGAAGAGAATCGCGGCCTCGAATACATGTTCATCATGATGAACGCCGCCCGCTTCAATGTCGGTCTGGAAGGACTGGGCGATGCCGAAAGGGCGTATCAGCGCGCCGTGGGCTATGCCAGGGATCGTGTCCAGGGCGGCGAAGTTGGAGTCCGGGGCGGCCCCAAGGTAGCGATCATCCGTCACCCCGATGTCCGTCGCATGCTGATGTCGATGCGCGCCCGCATCGAGGCGATGCGGGCGCTGGCCTACGTCACCGCAGCCGCGCTTGACAATGCGCACCAGAATCCGGATGGCGCCGCGCGTGCTCAGGCGCATGCATTCGCCGACCTGATGATTCCGGTGGTCAAGGGCTGGAGCACCGAGAGTTCGATCGACATCGCTTCCCTAGGCGTCCAGGTGCACGGGGGCATGGGCTACGTTGAGGAAACCGGCGCTGCCCAACACCTGCGCGATGCCCGTATCACGACGATCTACGAAGGAACGACGGCAATCCAGGCCAACGATCTGATCGGTCGCAAGATTGCCCGGGAGCAGGGGGCCACCATCAACGCGGTGATCCGCGAAATGCGCACCGCTGCCGCCGGTTTGGACGGTGATCTGGCAATGATCGGAGGCCGCCAGCTTGCCGCGGTCGACGCGCTGGAAAGGGCTGTTTTCTGGATTGTGGCTAATTTCGCCAGTGATCCGAAGGTGGTTCATGCCGGGGCGGTACCCTTTCTCCACCTGTTCGGCACCGTTGCCGGCGGTTGGCAGATGGGGCGGGCGGCGGTAATCGCCCGGGCGCGAATCGCGGCCGGCGACGACGACCCGTTCTGGTCAGCCAAGTTGGCGACGACCCGCTTCTTCGCCGATCATTGCCTGACCCAGGCAGCCGGCCTAGCGGAATCCATCATCGGCGGCGCGCCAGGGGCGCTGGAAATGGCCGACGACAGCTTCTGACAAATTCCCTCGTTTTGAGTGAAAGCCTGCGATAGTTGTTATAATCGTGGGCTTTTCAACCTTGCCCCACCGCATCCGCATGGCGGGGGGTTTAACCCAGAAGGAGTTTGCATGCGTCATTACGAAATCTGCTTTATCGTCCATCCGGACCAAAGCGAACAGGTGCCCGGCATGGTTGAGCGCTATCGCGCCATCATTGCCGCCAAGAGCGGCAGGATTCATCGTCTGGAAGACTGGGGCCGGCGCCAGCTGGCCTACCCGATCCAGAAAATCCACAAGGCTCACTACGTCCTGATGAACATCGAGTGCGACGGCGAGACGCTGAACGAACTCGAACACTCGTTCAAGTTCAACGATGCCGTCCTGCGCCATCTCACCGTCAAGATGAAGGCTGCGGTGACGACTCCCTCCCCGATGATGAAGGATGAGAAGTCCAGGTCAATGATGCCTGGTGACACGACTCCGGCGGAGTCGGCCGAAGCGGCTGTTGCCTGACGGCAATTCGTACGGGAAAGACGGCTGAACCGCGTCGAACTCTCGGGAAGGCTGGTCGAGCGCAAAGCCCTGCGCTATACCCCGGCAGGAGTACCGGTCAGTGAAGGATTGCTGAAACACGGGTCGACGCAGATCGAAAGCGGTACGGAGCGCTTGGTCGAGGTGGAAATTGCTGTAGTGGCCATGGGCGAACCCGCCCGCTGGCTTCAGGCGGTATCGATCGGCGGGGCAGTCAATGTGACTGGCTTTCTGGTAGCCAGGAGCCGCAACAGCAAGACACCTGTGCTGCATGTGAATTCAATCGAATTTTTGGAAGGAAATGAAAATGGCTCGATTCTTCAAGAAGAAGGAAGACGACAAGAAAAAAACGCGGTAGCGGTCTCTTCAAGCGCCGCAAGTTCTGCCGTTTTACGGCGGAAAAAGTCGAACAGATCGACTACAAGGATGTGGATGTCTTGAAAGAATACATCCAGGAAAACGCCAAGATCATGCCGGCACGGCTGACGGGCACCAAGGCGGGTTATCAGCGCCAGTTGGGCACCGCGATCAAGCGTGCCCGGTTTCTGGCACTGCTGCCCTACACCGACAACCATCAATAATTCCCGGGGAGACGAAACATGCAAATCATTCTGCTCGAGACGATAATCAACCTCGGCAACCTTGGCGACATCGTCAAGGTCAGGGACGGCTACGCCCGCAACTTCCTGATCCCTAAGCACATGGCGAAGCGTGCCACGCCGGCTACCCTGGCCGAGTTCGAGGCCCGGCGTGCGGAGCTGGAACGGGTTGCCGCCGAAAAGCGGGGCGCGGCACAAGGCATCGCCGACAAGATGGCCGGTCTCTCGGTTTCCCTCGCCCGTAAGGCCGGCATGGACGGCCGTCTTTTCGGGTCGGTCAGCAATGCCGATATTGCCGAGGCGCTCAAGCTCGCCGGCTTTGACGTCGACAAGTCGGCCATCCGTATGCCGGATGGCCCACTGAAGACGATTGGCGAATTCCCGCTTGATGTTGTGGTGCACGCCGACGTGGTGGCAAACATCTCCGTGGCAGTGGTTTCCGGCTAATCCAGGCTGTCCATTGCGACCAAAGGCCTCGCAATTGCGGGGCCTTTTTAATTTAAACTTGGCCACATGAATCAGCGCTTACAGAAAAGTTTCGTCAGCGACTCCGCGCTTGCCCAGTTGCGGGTGCCACCGCACTCGATTGAGGCGGAGCAGTCGGTCCTTGGTGGGTTGTTGCTCGACAACCAGGCCTGGGACCGGATGGGCGATCTGGTTACCGACAGTGATTTCTATCGCGACGAGCATCGGCGTATCTTCCGGCAGATTCGCAACCTGCTCGAAAAGTCGAGGCCGGCTGACGTCGTCACGGTCGCCGAAGCTCTCGATGCCGCAGGCGAAGGCGATCAGACCGGTGGGCTGGCCTATCTTGGAGAACTTGCCGCGAACACGCCGTCGGCTGCAAATATCAGGCGTTACGCCGAGATTGTCCGCGAACGGGCTGTCCTGCGCCAACTGGTCGCCACGGCCGACGAAATTGCCGCCGATGCGCTGAACCCGCTTGGGCGGGATGCTGATACCCTGCTCGACGAGGCGGAATCCAAGATCTTCGCCATTGCCGAAGCCGGTGCCGGTCACAGCGATGGTTTCGTCCACATCAATCCCTTGCTGACCCAGGTCGTCGAACGCATCCAGGAACTGCACGACCGCGACAATCCGTCGGATATCACCGGTGTTCCCACCGGCTACGTTGATCTTGACCGGATGACATCCGGCTTGCAATCGGGCGATCTGATCATCGTCGCTGGAAGGCCGTCGATGGGAAAAACCGCCTTTGCGCTGAACATTGCCGAAAGTGTGGCGGTCGAGACCGGTCTGCCGGTGGGAATATTCTCGATGGAAATGGGGGGCACGCAACTGGCGATGCGGATGCTGGCGTCGATCGGACGCCTTGATTCGCATCGGGTGCGCAGCGGACGCCTGACCGATGACGAATGGTCGCGGCTCTCGTTCGCGCTCGGAAAACTGCACGAAGCGCCCATCTATATCGATGAAACCGGTGGACTGACCCCGGCCAACCTGCGCGCCCGGGCGCGACGGCTGGCGCGCCAGTATGGAGGCAAGCTCGGCCTGCTGGTGATCGACTATATCCAGTTGATGAGCGGCAACCGCCAGGGCGAAAACCGGGCGACCGAAGTCTCGGACATTTCGCGGGCGATCAAGTCGCTGGCCAAGGAGTTACAGGTGCCGATCGTTGCCTTGTCGCAGCTCTCGCGCAAGGTGGAGGAGCGCACCGACAAGCGTCCGATGATGTCCGATCTGCGCGAGTCGGGCGCCATCGAGCAGGACGCCGACGTAATCCTGATGATGTATCGCGAGGAATACTACAAGCCCGACACGCCGGACAAGGGTGTCGCCGAAGTGATCATCGGCAAGCAGCGAAACGGGCCGACCGGCACAGTCAGGCTGACCTTCCTCGGTGAATACACGCGCTTCGAGAGTCTGGCCAGCGGCGGGTCTGGGCGCCCAGGTCATTGACCTGCAATACGGTAAGGCTAGAGTTCGACGCGGCGGCGCGCGCTAATGGTGAATTCAAAGCCGGCGGGATCGGTTCCGTCGCGCAGTGCTCCCCGTAATTCGAGTTGCGGTAGGAGCAGAAACGGTATTCTGGTCTGGCGGCCGGGGAGTTCGACATCAGTCCCGAAGTTGAAAGCGATCCAGTTCATTTCCCAGACGCCGAACAGTATCTTGCGCAGGGACAGCAACTTGCTGTCGCGATCCGATAGCCCTTCCATGGCGACGGCGCGCCTGACGTCGCTGGGGTCGACCGGAATCCAGCCAAAGCCGGGAATGTAGAACTCCGCCCGGACGTGTTGCGCCCGGGTCGCATCGTCGCCGTTGAGCCCCAGACTGCGGAAAAGCCGCGAGGGCCCAACGCGCAAGCCGTAAACGCAGCGTGCCGGAATGCCGATGGCGCGACAGAGTGCCACAAACAGTCCATTGATGTCGGCCGAACGCCCCCCGTACTGTCCGCGTATGAGTTGCTGGTTGACGTTGCCGCCACCGCAACCAGGCAATGCGGTATCGTAGATCGTATTGTCAACGACCCAGTCATAGATTGCCTTGGCCTGGGCCACCGGATCCTTGATCCGGCCAACGATCCGCTCGCCCAGTTGATGGGCCAGTCCGTCGTTGGGAATCAGTTGGGACGACTGAAGATTCCGCCGGAGAATGTCCTCACGCTCGGGCGCGACGGTGCGCCTGGCTACATCGAAATGGCGGTCCGCCGTCGTGACCAGCGTCCTGATCTGGAATCGCGCATCGTTGCCATCGGCCCATTCGGAATGAAACACTTCAAGGTCACCGTCGGGAAGCCGGCGCATACTAGAAAGTTTCGATTGCCATCCCAGCTGTGGCCAAGGGTCCGCTGGAAAAGAGTGTCTTGATTGAGTGGGAGGGGCAGCCACAGACGAGTCTGTCCGGATGCCCCCTTGACGGTTACACTGGTCGTAACCTCGTAGATTCGCCAGTCCACAGGCGGTTCAGGCGCCTTGACCGGGGGCAGGCGGCTTGCCGAGGTGCCTTGCGGCGGCTTTTCGGTAATCGGATCTTCGGCGGTATGGGCGACCGGACCTTGTGGCCGGGCCGGCGCGGGAGCGGGCTTTGCACGGCCGTGACTGCCCGTCGACCTTTTGGAGGCTGGTTTCGACGCCGGCTTGGCGTCAGACTTCTTCTTTGCTGCAATCGCTTCGCCCGAAAGCATCGAGAGGACCACGGCAGTGGCAAGGAAATCACGGCGTTTCAAAAGATCCTCCGGCGGAGACAGCCCGTGGCTGAAACGAAAAGGCCGTGTCGCTGACACGGCCCCTGTTAGTTATCAAGGAAAATTATAACACCTCGGCAGCGTGGTCAGCCAAGCGGGAACGCTCGCCGCGTTGTAACGTTATGTGACCGGAGTGCGGCCAGCCCTTGAAGCGGTCGACGACATAGGTCAGGCCCGAACTGCCTTCGGTCAGGTAGGGAGTGTCGATCTGCGCGATGTTGCCCAGGCAGACGACCTTGGTACCGGGGCCGGCACGGGTGACCAGGGTTTTCATCTGTTTCGGTGTCAGGTTTTGCGCCTCGTCGATGATCAGGTACTTCTTAAGAAAGGTGCGCCCGCGCATGAAGTTGAGGGACTTGACCTTGATTCGCGAGCGGATGATGTCGTGCGTGACGGCCTTGCCCCAGTCCCCGCCGTAGGGGCTGCTCCCTTCGTCGATGTGGGTCAGGACATCGAGATTGTCCTCGAGTGCGCCCATCCACGGCGCCATCTTTTCCTCCTCGGTGCCGGGCAGGAAGCCGATGTCCTCGCCGACCGGCACCGTGACCCGGGTCATGATGATTTCGGCAAAGCGCTTGCCTTCGAGCACTTGGGTCAGCCCGGCGGCGAGGGTCAGCAGCGTCTTGCCGGTACCGGCTTGGCCAAGAAGGGTGACGAAGTCGATTTCCGGGTTCAGCAGCAGGTTCAACGCGAAGTTCTGCTCACGATTGCGCGCCGTGATGCCCCAGACGGCGTTTTTCGGGTGCGCATAGTCGATCAGCGTTTCGAGAACCGCCGTGGTGCCGGCGGTTTCCTTGACGATTGCCGCGAAACCATCGCTTTCCAGCCAGACGAACTCATTGACCAGCAGTTGCGGGCACAGCGGTCCGCTGACCCTGTAGCAGGTCTTTGTCTCCTTCTTCCAGGATTCCATGCCCTGACCATGCTGTTCCCAGAAGGTGTCGGGCAGGGCGCGCGCGCCGGTGTAGAGGATGTCGGTGTCCTCGAGCACCTTGTCGTTGAAGTAATCCTCGGCGAGCAGGTTGAGCGCGCGCGACTTGATGCGCATGTTGATGTCTTTCGACACCAGGATGACCGGGCGCTTGGGGAATTTCTTCTGCAGGTGGATAACCACCGCCAGAATCTGGTTGTCGACCTTGGAGGTTGGCAGGCCCTGCGGCAGTTCGGCGCTGATCGCTTCGGTCTGCAGGAAGAGCCGGCCACTCGCCAGTTTGCTCGAGGGGCCATAAAGGTCGATCCCCTTGTCGATATCGACACCATCGTGGACCAGCATTTCGTCGAGCATGCGCGATGTCTGGCGGGCGTTGCGGGCGATCTCCGACATGCCTTTCTTTGTGGCTGTCGAGTTCTTCCAGCGTCATGATCGGCAGGAAGATGTCATGCTCCTCGAACCGGTAGAGGCAGCTCGGGTCGTGCATCAGCACGTTGGTGTCGAGGACGAAGAGCTTGGTAACGGCGGACTTCTTGATGGTGGCAGGCTCGCGCATCATGGAGCGGGTCATTCGTCGCGGTTCACAGGGCCTTGACGAAAGCCAGGACTTCCTCGGCATGTCCGGGCACCTTGACACCGCGCCATTCGCGCCGTAAAACGCCGTTGCGGTCGATGACGAAGGTGCTGCGTTCGACGCCGCGCACCTGTTTGCCATACATGTTTTTGTTTTTCATTACGGAGAACAGCGTGCACACTGCCTCGTCGGTGTCGGCACCGAGTTCGAAGGGCAACGACTGCTTGGCCTTGAAGCTTTCGTGTGACTTCAGGCTGTCCCGCGAAATTCCAAGAATTACGGCGTCGACCGCAACGAATTCCGGATACAGGTCGCGGAACTGCTGCGCCTCAGTGGTGCACCCCGGCGTGCTGTCCTTGGGGTAGAAATAGATGACGACGACCTTGCCGGCTTGTGTCGCCAGGTTGAAATCCTGACCGCCGGTAGCGGGCAGCGTGAAGTCGGAAATCTTCGTGTCGAGCATGGTGTTCCTCCTGATCTCGGTTATTTGGTCATTGTCGGCAATGGGCAGGGATGCGGTCAAGTTGTTACACTTCGCAGCATGCTGAAAATCCCGCTTCGCCTGGCGTCGATCCTGTTGCTCTCCGCCTGTGGGCAGGTGTGGAACGACCCGTATCCGGCGGCGAATGCCGAGCAGAATACCCTCTACGCCGCGTTCACCGACCGTCCGAAGCATCTTGATCCGGCACAGTCCTATACTGAGGATGAGCTGACCTTCACCGGGCAGATTTACGAACCGCCCCTGCAGTATCACTATTTGAAGCGTCCCTACGAGTTGATCCCGGCGACGCTGGAAGGGATCCCGCATCCACGTTTTCTCGACGATCAAGGCAGGGAATTGTCGGCCGATGCGCCGCTCGAATCGATTGCCGAGAGCGTCTACGAACTGAAGCTGAAGTCGGGCATCCGCTACCAGCCGCACCCGGCCTTTGCCGTCGACCAGCACGGTCAACCGCTTTATCTGGGCAAAAACGTGGCCGAAGGCCGGCAGAAGATTGCCGACTTTCCGCAGACGGGTACGCGCGAACTGACCGCCGACGACTACATCTACCAGATCAAACGCCTCGCCCATCCACGCCTGCATTCGCCGATTTTCGGCATGATGTCCGGGCGCATTGTCGGCCTCAAGGAACTGGGCGCAGTACTCCAGGAAGGGGCACGCGAGCTAGCGGCCAATGAATGGCTCGATCTTGACGCCTACCCGTTGTCCGGGGTCGAGAAGGTCGATAGCCATACCTGGCGCATTCGCATCAAGGGCAAGTATCCGCAGTTCCTTTTCTGGCTGGCGATGCCGTTCTTTGCGCCGGTGCCGCGCGAGGTCGATCGCTTCTACGCGCAGCCTGGCATGGCCGCCAAGAATCTGACGCTCGACTGGTGGCCGGTCGGTACCGGACCGTTCATGCTTACCGAGAACGATCCGAACCGGCGCATGGTGCTCACGCGCAACCCCAATTTCGCTGGCCGCCAGACCTTTCCCTGTGAAGGTGAGGAAGGCGATCGCGAGGCAGGCTTGCTTAAGGACTGTGGCAAGCCTCTGCCGTTTCTCGATCAGGCCGTGTTTACCCGCGAAAAGGAAGCGATTCCCTACTGGAACAAGTTCCTGCAGGGCTACTACGATGCCTCGGGAATCTCCTCCGACAGTTTCGATCAGGCGGTGCGTGTCAATGTCGGCGGCGACGTGGCGCTGACCGACGAAATGCGCGACAAGGGTATCCGCCTGCTGACCTCGGTAAAAACCTCGACCTTCTACATGGGTTTCAATATGCTCGACCCGGTGGTCGGCGGTCTCGGCGAGCGGTCGACCAGGATCAGGCAGGCGATCTCGATTGCCGTCGATCAGGAAGAATACATTTCGATCTTCCAGAACGGCCGCGGAATCGCTGCCCAGAGCCCGTTGCCACCGGGGATTTTCGGTTACGAAGGGGGCGAGGCGGGCCTTAACACCGTCGTATACGACTGGGTGGATGGCAAGCCGCGGCGCAAGCCGGTCGAGGTGGCCAGAAAACTGATGGTCGAGGCTGGCTACCCGAATGGTCGCGACGGAAAAACCGGCGAGCCGCTGGTCATTTACCTGGATACCACCAGCGGCGGCATGGGTGAAAAATCGCGGCTCGACTGGCTGACCCGGCAATTCGCCAAGATCGACATTCAACTGGTGGTGCGCTCGACCGATTTCAATCGTTTTCAGGACAAGATCCGCAAGGGTAATGTCCAGTTGTATTACCTGGGCTGGAATGCCGACTACCCGGATCCGGAGAATTTCTTCTTCCTGCTCGACGGCAACGAAGGCAAGGTCGCCAAGGGCGGCGAAAATGCGTCCAACTATGCCAATCCCGAGTTCGACCGCCTGTTCGCCCGGATGAAGAACATGAACAACACGCCGGAGCGCCTACAGATCGTCCGTGAAATGAACCGTATCCTGCACCACGATGCGCCGTGGGACTTTGGTCTGCATCCGAAAAGCTACACCCTGTCGCATCGCTGGCTGAAGAACCGCAAGCCGAGTGATGTCGGTAACAATATCCTCAAATATCAGCGCATCGACGCGGTCGACCGCGCCATTGCCCGGCGTGAATGGAATCGGCCGGTGCGCTGGCCGCTGGCGCTCGGTCTAGCGCTGATCGTGCTGGCAATCGTTCCGGCCCTTATCGGCTATCGGCGGCGGGAGCGTCGGGCCGCGGTCAAATGACGCTTGCCTACCGCCAGCAGGCGCTGGACGGCTTGCTGGCGGAATTCAGGCCGCTCTGGTCTGCGCAACCATTTCGCGAACCTCGGCCCGATTGGTGTCGGCAATGGCCGGCGCTGGAGGCCGAATTACTGGCCCTCGACGATAGCGAACAGGCACGCCCGGCCGACGATGGCGAGGCTGCGCTGGCGTTTGTCGCGCGGCATGTCGCTGGTCTCGCCGCGTTGAATGAACTGGCGCGCGTTGCGGACTGTTCGCGCTCGTCATCACCGGACTGTGGTCCGTTCTGGGCGTACGGAATTCCCGGCCGCAAACGGGCACAGATCGAAGCCTTTGCCGCGAGTGCCGTACGTAGTGGCCAGCCGCTGATCGACTGGTGTGGTGGCAAGGGACATCTCGGGCGTCTGCTGGCGCTGCACTGGAAAATCAGCGTGACGACCCTGGAAATCAACCGCAGCTTGTGTGCCGAAGGCGAGAAACTCGCCGGGCGGGCGCGGGCCGCGCAAGATTTCGTCGCCGGTGATGTCACGCGACTACCGGTTACCAATCTACCGAATGGCGGGCACGCGGCGGCGCTGCATGCCTGCGGCCATCTGCATCGTGCGCTGGTCGGGCGGGTTGCCGCAAGCGGCCTAGTGGCCCTCGACGTGGCGCCGTGCTGCTATCACCTCGGTGTCGCCGGTGATTATGTCCCGACGTCCGGGCCGTTACTGACGCGCGTGACCGGCGATGACGCCCGGTTGGCGGTCACTGAGTCGGTGACCTCTGCACCTCGTCAGAGGCTGCAACGTGATCGTGAAATGGCCTGGAAGCTCGCTTTCGATGCCTGGCGTCGGCTGGAAGGCGATGGTCAGTACGTGAATTTCCGCCCGGTGCCGGCGGCCTGGATGCGCGCCAGTTTCGCCGAATTCATGGTACTGATGACCCGGCGTGAGCAGCTTCCTGAACCCGGAGCGCATCGGCTGGCGGACTTGGAACAACGGGGCTGGGAACGGCAGCGGGAAGTCATGCGGCTGTCGATCGTTCGCCATGCCTTCCGTCGCCCGTTGGAAATCTGGCTGGCGCTTGATCTCGCCGTGCGGCTGGAGAACGACGGGTATTCGGTCAGCCTCGGGCGCTTCTGCGAGCGCCGGCTGACACCGCGCAACCTGCTTATCTCGGCGCGCCTGAGGTGAACAGGTAGGTGGCGAGGTCCGCCGGATGGTCGGCAACAAAGTCGGCGCCCCACGTATGCGGCGGGCCGCCATTTCCAAGGTAGCCGTAGGAAACCGCTGCGGTCAGCGTTCCCGCAGCGTGTCCGGCGACGATGTCGCGGCGGTCGTCACCGACGTAGAGGGTGCGTTGCGGTGCGCAGCCCAGCATTGTGCACGCATGCAGGACCGGCAGCGGGGAAGGCTTGGCCTCCGCCGTGGTGTCGCCGCTGACTACGCAAGTGGTGCGCGGGCTGAGTCCAAGGGCTGCGACGAGCGGATCGGTGAAGCGCGTCCGCTTGTTGGTGACAATGCCCCATGCGATGCCCTGAACTTCAAGCGTATCGAGCAGTGCGGGGATACCGTCGAAGAGTGTAGACAGTTCGCACAGGCGAGCGCTGTAGATTTCAAGAAAGCGGTTGGCCAGTCGCTCATAGTCGTCATCTGCAGGCGCGATGCCAAAACCCGCACCGAGCAGGCCGCGGACACCGCTCGAAGTATGTGGGCGCAGTCTGGAAAACGGCTGTTGCGGTCGACCTTCATCAACCAGCAAAATATTGACCGTAGCGCAGAGGTCAGGTGCGGTGTCGGCCAGCGTCCCGTCGAGGTCGAACAGGACAGCGTCAAGCATTCCTGGTGGCGCGGATCATATAATTGACGCTCGTATCGCGTCCCAGCGCGTAGTGCCGGGTCAGTGGGTTGTAGGTCATGCCGATCAGTTCGTCCGTTTCGAGGCCGGACTGCCTGCACCAGCGAGTCAGTTCGGAGGGCTTGATGAAGCGGGTAAAGTCATGCGTGCCTTTGGGCAGCATCTGCAGCACGTATTCGGCGCCGATCACCGCAAACAGGTAAGCCTTGGGGTTGCGGTTGAGTGTGGACAAGAAGACCTGGCCGCCGGGCTTGACCAGGCGCGCGCATGATGCGACGACGCTGACTGGGTCAGGGACATGTTCCAGCATTTCCAGGCAGGTTACGGCATCGAAGGCGCCGGGCATCTCGGTGGCCAACTGCTCTACGGAAATTTTGCGGTAATCGACCTTTTGTCCGCTTTCCAGCAAGTGCAGTCGAGCAACGCCAAGCGGCTTTTCCGAAAGATCGATCCCGGTGACGATGGCGCCGCGGGCCGCCATGCCTTCGGAGAGTAGGCCGCCGCCGCAGCCGACGTCGAGGATGTGCTTGCCGCTGAGGCCGATGGCGTCGTCGATCCAGTCGAGACGGAGGGGATTGATGTCGTGCAGGGGCTTGAATTCGCTTTTGGGGTCCCACCAGCGATGAGCCAGATCTCCAAATTTGTCCAGTTCTGCAGGGTCGGCATTGAGCATGGTTCGGCCTGAAACGTCAGTTTGGTTGAGCGAAAATGAAAAAGCCCTGCCGGAGCAGGGCTTTTGCTGAAGCGCGGCGTCTTACTTGGTGCCGATGACTTCGATGTCAGCGCGGCGATCCGGCTGCAGGCACTGGATGAGGGCCTTGGACTTGACATTGCCCTTGCACTTGTCGCCGGTGACCGGCTGGGTCTTACCCTTGCCTTCGGTATAGACACGGTTGGTCTCGATACCCTTGGAGACCAGATAGGTCTTGACGGCGGCAGCGCGACGGTCAGACAGCTTCTGGTTGTAGGCAGCCGAACCGATGCGGTCAGTGTGGCCGACGACGAGGATCACTTCGAGGTTGATGGCCTTGGCCTTGGAGACCAGTTCGTCGAGCTTGGCCTTGCCTTCCGGACGCAGCGTCGCCTTGTCGAAGTCGAAGAGGGCGTCGGCAGCGACGGTGATCTTCTCGGCAGTGGGCTTGACGCCGACGGCCGGAGCGGGAGCGGGCGGCTCGCAGACTTCCTTCGGCAGCAGGTCCTTGTCGCACTGGCAGCCGGCCGGATCCTTGGCGGCAGCCGCCGGGGTCCAGTAGCCGGTGCGCCAGCAGAGGCCGAAGCCGCTCAGGGCGACGACGTCGCGCTGGTCGATGACATAAACGCGCTCTTGTGCCTGAACGGCGGTGGCACCAAAGCCGATGCCGGCCAGCAGAGCCACAAGAAGAGATTTCTTGGCAATGTTCTTGATCATTGTTTTCCCTCGTTGAAGAAAATTAGTAAACCTTTTTACCCATGTAGCTACCTGTTTTCAGGATTCGCCACGGACCTCCAGCGTATTCTGCCATAGGGTGATTGCCGATTCCAAGTCATTTTGGCCATGCCAGGAGAGCTTTTTGTGGTCTACGCAACACTTTCCGGCGACCCAGACGTGAGTCACGCATTCACGGCCTGCGACATGGATGAGGTGCGATACCGGATCGTAACAGGGCGTGGTGTTCAGCCCCCTGAGGCTGACGGCGACGAGGTCGCCAGCCTTGCCGGGAGTGATCGAGCCAATTTCGCCAGCGAGGCCGAGCGCAGTGGCGCCATCGAGCGTGGCCATGCGTAACGCCTCGCGGGCGGGCAGCGCGCTGGCATCGCCGCTGCTGCCTTTGGCCAGCAAAGCGGCCAGACGCATCTCACCGAACATGTCGAGGCGGTTGTTGCTGGCGGCGCCGTCGGTGCCGAGGCCGACGTTGATGCCGGCTTGTCGCATTCGCACGACAGGGGCGATGCCGCCGCCCAACTTGAGGTTGGAAGTCGGGCAATGGACGACGCTGCAACCGGTCGTCGCCAGCAGTTCGAGGTCGGGTTCGTCAATGTGTATGCCATGGACGCCGATGAACCCCGGGCCGAGCAAGCCGAGCCGTTGCAACCGGGCGAGCGGGGTGAGGCCATGGAGGTGCCGGCTTTCTTCGATTTCGCGCCGGGTTTCGTGTATATGGCAATGGATCGGGATGTTGATCTGCGCCGCGAGGGTCGCCAGGCGCTCGAAAGTTGCGTCGGAAACAGTGTATGGCGCATGCGGCGCCAGGCAAAATCCGATCAGCGGATGGTTCAGCCACTGTTCGCGAACGGCGAGCCCCTTATCGATGTAATCGTCGGCGTCGCTGGCATAGGGCGTTGGAAATTCGATCGCCGTGATGCCGAGCATGGCGCGCATGCCGAATTCCGCTGCTGCCGCCGCCGCCGCTTCGGGGTAGAAATACATGTCGTTGAAGCAGGTGATGCCGCCGGCCAGCATTTCGGCGCAGGCGAGGCGCGTCCCGTCATAGACGAACTGGTGTGAGACGTTGGCCGATTCAGCCGGCCAGATATGCTTTTCCAGCCAGTCCATCAGTGGCAGGTCGTCGGCTAGCCCGCGCATCAGGGTCATCGCGGCATGGGTGTGCAGGTTGACCAAGCCGGGAATCAGGATGTGGTCCTCCAGAACGACCCGCTGTCCTGGATCGAAGCGGTCGCGTGCTTCCCCAGTGGGCAACACGTCCACGATTCGTCCATCGTGGACGGCGACAGCATGGTTTTTGAGAACCACATCGGGGTCGACCGCGGCAATCCAGCGCGGCTCGAGCAGCAAGTCGATGGTTTGGCGAGTAGTTTTGATGGACAACGGCGTCGGACTCGGTGTACGGGGCGTGTTAAAATAGCAAATTACGCTCGATTCATCCAATAAAGCGCTGCCCGGGCGGCGCGGACGTGAGACATGGACCCATTCGCCAAAGAAACACTGCCGATCAGCCTCGAAGACGAGATGCGGCGTTCCTACCTCGACTACGCGATGAGCGTCATCGTCGGCCGGGCTCTGCCGGATGCGCGCGACGGCCTCAAGCCGGTGCATCGCCGGGTACTGTTCGCGATGCACGAGCTGAACAACGACTGGAACAAGGCATACAAGAAATCGGCGCGTATCGTCGGCGACGTGATCGGTAAATACCACCCGCACGGCGACACGGCAGTCTATGACACAATCGTACGCATGGCGCAGAGTTTCTCGCTGCGTTATATGCTGGTCGATGGTCAGGGTAACTTCGGTTCGGTTGACGGCGACAATGCGGCGGCGATGCGCTATACCGAAGTGCGCATGGCCCGGATCGGCCATCAGTTGCTGGAAGATCTCGACAAGGAAACGGTCGATTTCGGGCCGAACTACGATGGTTCCGAGCATGAACCGCTGGTCATGCCGGCACGCATTCCGAACCTGCTGATCAACGGTTCGTCGGGTATAGCGGTCGGCATGGCGACCAACATCCCGCCGCACAACCTGAACGAGGTAATCGCCGGCTGTCTGGCACTGCTAGCAAACCCGGCGCTGAGCATCGATGAACTGATCGAGTACATTCCCGCCCCCGACTTCCCGACCGCCGCGCTGATCTACGGCATCATGGGAGTCCGCGAAGGCTACAAGACCGGCCGCGGCCGCGTCATCATGCGCGGCCGCACGCACTTCGAGGACATGGAAAAGGGCAATCGTCAGGCCATCATCATCGACGAGATTCCCTACCAGGTTAACAAGAAGACCTTGATCGAGAAGGTCGCCGAGCTGGTCAACGAGAAGAAGATCGAGGGCATCTCCGACATCCGCGACGAGTCGGACAAGTCAGGGATGCGTGTCGTCATCGAGCTGAAGCGTGGCGAAGTCGCTGAGGTCATCCTCAACAACCTGTACAAGCAGACGCAACTGCAGGATACCTTCGGCATGAACATGGTGGCGCTGGTCGACGGCCAGCCCCGCCTGCTCAACCTGAAGCAGATGATCGAATGCTTCCTGGCCCACCGTCGCGAGGTGGTGACGCGGCGCACCGTGTTCGAACTGCGCAAGGCACGCGAGCGCGGCCACATCCTGGAAGGCCTGGCTGTCGCGCTGTCCAACGTCGATGAAATCATTGCCCTGATCAAGGCGGCGGCGACGCCGGCCGATGCCAAGCGCGGCCTGATGGAGCGCACCTGGCGCAGCCCGGTGGTCGAGGAGATGCTGCTGCGTGCGGCCGCCGACGCCTCGCGTCCGGATGGGCTGGCGCCGGAATTCGGCTTTTCCGAGCAGGGCTACCGGCTGTCCGACGCCCAGGCGCAGGCGATCCTCGAACTCCGCCTGCAGCGCCTGACCGGCCTCGAGCAGGACAAGATCGTCGGCGAGTACAAGGAAGTCATGCTCAAGATCGCCGACCTGCTCGACATCCTGGCCCGACCCGAGCGCATCACCGAAATCATCGTCGGCGAACTGACGGCCATACGCGACCAGTTCGGCGACCAGCGCCGCTCCGAAATCGTCCTGTACACACAGGAACTCGGCATCGAGGATTTCATCACCCCGCAGGACATGGTGGTGACGCTCTCGCACGGCGGCTACATCAAGGCACAGCCGCTGGCCGATTACCGCGCCCAGCGCCGCGGCGGTCGCGGCAAGCAGGCGGCGGCGATCAAGGACGAGGATTTCGTCGATCAGCTATTCGTCGCCAATACGCACGACCATATCCTGTGCTTCTCCAATCGTGGCCGCTGCTACTGGCTCAAGGTGTATGAAGCGCCGCAGGGCAGCCGCAACAGCCGTGGCAAGCCGATCGTCAATCTCTTCCCGCTGGAGGAGGGCGAGCGGATCAATGCTGTGCTGCCGGTCAAGGAATTCTCCGAAGACCAGTACGTCTTCATGGCGACGCTGATGGGTACGGTCAAGAAGACGCCGCTGTCCGACTTCTCCAATCCGCGCAAGGCCGGCATTATCGCCGTTGCGCTCGATGACGACGATTACCTGATTGGCGTCGAGTTGACCTCGGGAGAGAGCGATATCGTGCTTGTCTCCGACGCCGGCAAGGCGGTCTGGTTCGACGAGGAAGATGTCCGCCCGATGGGTCGTGGCGCCCGCGGCGTGCGCGGCATGCGCTTGCAGAAAGGCCAATCGGTGATTTCCCTGCTGGTTGCCGAGAGCGATCAGCAGACCGTGCTGGTCGCCACCGAGAACGGCTTCGGCAAACGCACCGTGCTCGCCGATTTCCGCCATTCCGGGCGCGGCACGCAGGGCGTGCGGGCGATCGCCGCCGATCGCGAGCGCAACGGTATCGTTGTCGGCGCCAAGCTGGTGGGCGACGAAGACGAGATCATGTTCATCACCACCGGTGGCGTGCTGATCCGGACCCGCGTCGCCGAGATTCGTGGCATGGGCCGTGCGACGCAGGGCGTGACGTTGATCTCGCTGGACGACGGCGAGAAGCTCGCCGGGCTGGAAAAGATTGTCGAAACCGTCGCCGACATCGAGATCGCAGCCGAAGCCAATGGCGATGCTGCGGGCGAAGCAACAGGCGAAGCGGCCGGCGAGGCTGTGGGGGAGGAATGATGAGCCGGGTCTGGAATTTCAGCGCCGGTCCGGCCGCCCTTCCGGAAGAGGTCTTACGCCAGGCGCAGGAGGAAATGCTCGACTGGCACGGCGCCGGTTGCAGCGTCATGGAAATGAGTCACCGCGGCAAGGAATTCACCAGCATCATTGCGCAGGCCGAAGCCGACCTGCGCGAGTTGATGGGCATCCCGGCCAGCTACAAGGTCCTGTTCCTGCAGGGTGGGGCGACCCTGCAGTTCGCACAGATCCCGATGAATCTACTGGCCGGGCGTTCGGCTGACTACATTGTTACCGGTTCGTGGTCCGGGAAGGCGTTCAAGGAAGCGCAACGCATTGGCAACGTCCGTTGTGCCGCAACGACCGAGAGCAGTGCGTTCACCCGCTTGCCGGGCGCCGATGAAATAAAACTCGACCCCTTCGCCGCCTATCTGCACCTGTGCACCAACGAGACGATCCACGGCGTCGAGATCAGTGCCGGGCGCATTGCCGACACCGGCGTGCCGCTGGTCGCCGACATGTCGTCGCACATCCTGTCGCGGCCGGTTCCCGTCGAGAAATTCGGCCTGATCTACGCTGGCGCGCAGAAGAACATCGGTCCTTCGGGCCTGACGCTGGTCATCATCCGTCAGGAACTACTCGGCATGGCGCCGCTGACCATCCCGAGCATTATGGATTACGCGGTGATGGCCGAGAACGGCTCGCTGCTGAACACGCCGTCGACCTACGGCATCTATATCGCAGGCCTCGTCTTCCAGTGGCTCAAGCGCCAGGGCGGACTGGAAGGCATTGCTGCGGTCAACGCCGAAAAGGGCCGCATTTTGTACGGGTGCATCGACGCTTCCGGCGGCTTCTACACGAATCCGGTCGATCCCGACTGTCGCTCGCTGATGAACGTCCCGTTTACGCTGGCCGATCCGCAACTCGACGCCGCGTTCCTTGCCGAGTCGAAGGCGGCCGGTCTGGTGTCGCTGAAGGGCCACAAGTCGGTCGGCGGGATGCGCGCTTCGATCTACAATGCCGTGTCGCTGCAAGGCGTGCAGGTTCTGGTGGATTTCATGAACGACTTCGCCAAACGCAACGGGTAGAGGCCGATATGAGTGACGAACTGCAGAAGGAACTCGCCGGCGTCCGTGCTGATATCGACGGCATCGACGGCGAACTGCTGCGTCTGTTCAACCAGCGCGCCCGCTGCGCGCAGAAGGTCGGCGAGATCAAGGCCGCACATGGCGCGGCGGGGCACATCTACCGTCCCGAGCGCGAGGCGCAGGTGCTGCGCCGCCTGCAGGAAGCCAATCCCGGCCCGCTGCCGGGCGAAAACATCACCTTCTTCTTCCGCGAGATCATGTCGGCCTGCCTGGCGCTGGAAGAGCCGCTGGGCATCGCCTTTCTCGGTCCGCTCGGTACCTTCTCGGAATCGGCGGCGACCAAGCACTTCGGTCACGCGGCCCGCCTGCTGCCGCAGGTTTCGATCGACGATGTCTTCCGCGAGGTCGAGTCCGGGCACGCGCAGTACGCGGTAGTCCCCGTCGAAAACTCGACCGAAGGCGCGGTTGGCCGCACGATGGACCTGTTGCTGGCGACACCGCTGCGGATCTGCGGCGAACTCGTGCTGCGGATTCACCAGCATCTGTTGTCCAGCGAAATGGATCTCGATGGGATAACCAAAGTCTATTCGCATGCCCAGTCGCTGGCGCAGTGCCACGAGTGGCTGAACCGGATGCTGCCCAACGCACAGCGGATTCCGGTCGGCAGCAACGCGCAGGCGGCGCGGAATGCCGTGGACGAGGCAGGCGCGGCGGCGATCGCCGGTGAAGTCGCTGCTGCCCGCTACGAGCTGCCACGCCTGGCCGAAAACATCGAGGATGAGCCAAACAACACGACACGCTTCCTGGTGCTCGGCAAGCACGACGCCGGTCCGTCGGGCCGTGACAAGACCTCGCTGATCATGTCGGCACCCAATCGCACGGGCGCCCTGCATGAACTGCTGCTGCCCTTCGCCCATGCCGGCGTTTCGATGTCGCGCCTGGAATCGCGTCCTGCCCGCCATGCGCTGTGGGAATACGTCTTCTACGTCGATGTCGATGGTCATCGCGACGATCCGGCGGTGAGGACCGCGCTGGACGAACTGGCTAGTCGCGCTGCCTATCTGAAAATCCTCGGTTCCTACCCGGTCGCCGTTTATTGAGAATTTGCCCATGAGCCTCGTTGAACAAGCGCTGTCTTACGTTCGCGCCATTTCGCCCTACCAGCCGGGCAAGCCGATCAGCGAACTGGCCCGCGAGATGGGTATTCCGGTTGAAAAGATCGTCAAGCTGGCCTCCAACGAAAATCCGCTGGGCATGAGTCCGAGGGCGAGAAGAGCGGTCGAGGCGGCGATCAGCGGCGTCGAGCGCTACCCGGACCAGTTCGAACTGATCGGGGCAGTGGCCGAGCGTTGCGGCGTGGCGCAGAATCAGGTCGTCCTCGGCAACGGTTCCAACGACGTGCTCGACCTGATCGCCCGTGTTTTCCTGGCCCCGGGTCGCTCCGCCGTGTTCGCGCAACATGCCTTCGCGGTTTATCCGCTGGCCACGCTGTCGACCGGCGCCGAGTTAATTGCGACGCCAGCGAAGAACTACGGCCACGATCTCGCCGCGATGCGCGCCGCAATCCGGCCCGATACGCGCATTGTTTGGGTCGCGAATCCGAACAATCCGACCGGCAACTTCCTGCCCTACCCGGAAGTGCGCACCTTTCTCGAAGCGTTACCGCAAGACGTGGTGGTCGTCCTCGACGAGGCCTACAATGAATACCTGCCGCCGGCCGAGCGCGTCGACACCGCCGGCTGGATCAGGGATTTTCCCAATCTGGTCGTCACCCGTACCTTCTCGAAGATTTTCGGTCTGGCCGGACTGCGCGTCGGCTACGCGCTGGCTTCGGCGGAAATCGCCGACCTGATGAACCGCGTGCGCCAGCCGTTCAACGTCAACAACCTGGCAATTGCGGCGGCCATCGCCGCGCTCGACGACCACCTGTTCGTCGCCGAAAGCTACGAACTCAACCGGCGCGGCATGGAGCAACTGGTCGCTGGAGTCAAGCGCCTCGGGCTGGAACACATTCCTTCGCACGGAAACTTCGTCACCTTTAGGGCAGGCGACGGGGCGGGTGTGAATCAGAAGCTTCTGAAACAGGGCGTCATCGTGCGGCCGATCGGCGGCTACGGCCTGCCGGAATGGCTGCGTGTCACCATCGGCACTGAACCGGAAAACGCCCGCTTCCTCGAAGCGCTGGAGAGGGCGCTGTAGATGCCAGAATTCGGCAAAGTTGTCGTTTTTGGAACCGGACTGATCGGCGGCTCCTTCGCGCTGGCGCTGAAAGAAGCCGAAGCGGTCGAGGAAGTGGTCGGCTTCGGTCGTACGCCATCGACGCTGAGATCTGCGCAGAAACTCGGCGTTATTGACCGCGCCGGCATCAATCCGACCCATGAAATCGAGGATGCCGACATCGTTCTGGTTGCCACGCCGGTGGCGCAGATGCCGGAGATTTTCGGCCGTATCGCTCCGTACCTCGGTCCCAACACCATTGTCACCGACGGCGGATCGACCAAGGGCGATGTCGTTGCCGCAGCGCGCCACGCGTTCGGCGAGCGGATCAGCCACTTCGTGCCCGCGCACCCGATTGCCGGCGCCGAAAACAGTGGTCCATCGGCGGCGCGCTGGGATCTCTATCAGGGCAAGAAGGTCGTCGTCACGCCACTTCCGGAAAACGCCGACGATGCGCTTGACCACATCAAGCGCGCCTGGTCGCTGTGCGGGGCGGATATCTACGAACTGACGCCGGAAGCGCACGACCGTGTATTTGCCGCAGTCAGTCATCTGCCCCACCTGCTGTCGTTCGCGCTAGTTCATGATCTGGCGGTGCGCGAGGATGCCAACCTGTATTTCACCTTTGCCGCCTCGGGGTTCCGCGACTTCACGCGCATCGCTGCCAGCCACCCCGAAATGTGGCGCGACATCTGCCTCGCCAACCGCGACGCGCTGCTGGTCGAACTGGACAGCTATCGCGAGCAACTCGACGAACTTCGCGTGGCGCTGGCCCGCAACGATGGCAAGCGCCTCGAGGAAATCTTCGGGGTTGCCCGGCAGGCACGGCGCGAGTGGGCCGACGAAGGCTGAAATGATCCGCCTGCTGCGCGCACTGTTGCTGGCATTCGCGCTGGAGCTCCCGGCCACCCTGGCGGGCGCCGAAGCCCCGGCCATCCTGCTCGCCGAGGTCTATCGCAATCAGGTCGATGTCTCGCAGTATCTGGTCAGTGAAAAGCTCGATGGCGTGCGCGGCATCTGGGATGGCCAGACCCTGCGCTTCCGCAGCGGCAAGACCATCAGTGCACCGGCCTGGTTTCTCGATGGCCTGCCAAAGCGTCCTCTGGACGGCGAACTGTGGATGGGACGCGGTACCTTCGAACGGCTTTCCGGCATCGTTCGGCGCGAGATTCCCGATGAGGCCGAATGGCGGCAGGTGCGTTACATGATCTTCGAACTGCCTGGCGCACCCGGTACGTTTACCCAGCGCGCGGCGCTGATTCGCGAGATTGTCAAACAGGCCAATGTACCGTGGCTGCGTGAAATTGAGCAATTTCAGGTGGTCGACCGCAACAGCCTGCAAAAACGCATGACTGAGGTCGTCATGGCCGGCGGCGAAGGCTTGGTGCTGCACCGCGCCGATGCACCCTACGAAACCGGCCGTAGCGACACCCTGCTCAAGATGAAACCCTGGGAAGACGCCGAAGCGGTAGTCATCGGCCATCTGCCAGGCAAGGGCAGGCATGCCGGCAAGATGGGCGCCTTGCGCGTCCGTGCCAAAGACGGCCGCGAATTTTCGCTGGGCACCGGCTTCACCGACGAGCAACGCCGTGACCCGCCGCCAGTGGGCGCCACAGTTACCTATCGTTACCAAGACCTCACACGGAAGGGATTGCCGCGTTTCGCGAGTTTTCTGCGGGTGCGGATGGATTGACCGATGGATAAATGCCGCAGTCGAGTTGCACAAGTGGAGTGGCGTTTCTAAGAGTTTGCATCACTCTTTCCGTCGGCGGATACCGCAACAATGTAATGGCTGCTGCGAGAGAGAAATCTCTTTTCAACCAGGTGCCACATTGCGACGGCGCAAATTGCGGTCAAGAAGACGGCTGTCCCCAATAGGGCCCATGGGCTGTCGCTGAACTGGCCGGATACAAGAAGAAGCTGGATTATCGGGACATGCAGGATGTAGACGCCGTAGGAAAAGTCCCCGTACTTCCCAAAATTTCCCACATGCAGGAACAACCCGAAGTAGGCAACAAGGGTCGCAAGGGCGAACGGCTCGAAGAATGGCATCGGGTACCTGAAGTTGATGGCAAGAGCGATGACAGCCGCAACCAGAAAGTAGATGCATCTGCGCTCGAATAGAGGCAGGAAATAATAGAAGAAGGCGCCCGCCATGAAATAGGAAAGCTGTCCCGGGAGTTGTCTGCCAAGCCGCACATACAGTTCCAATCCGGTACTCTCGGCAATCGATGTCATGAGCATCAAATATGCAAGTGACGCGCAGTAGGTGACAAGAATCACCGAGAAATGTGAGAAGCGTCTGAAGAGAAAGACAAACACGGGAACCGAGAGATAGAACAGCACCTCGATCTTGAGCGTCCAGAGCGCGCCATTTACTTCGGGTATCTTGTTGCCCTCGAAAACGCCAGGCAGTGTAGGGTGCAGGAAATTCAGGAAAAGAAGGTTGGCAACGACGTATTTTGTCCATGCAGTGGAGAAATAGTCTGCCACGTTCAATGAGCTGACAGCCACAAGACCGATTGCGCAGAGCATGACCACGGTGAAATAGGCCGGATAGATACGGCGAACTCTTTTCCGGGCGTAAGCCCGGAGCGAGGAGGAGCGTTCGAAGCTCATGAAAATAAGGAAGCCGCTGACCACGAAGAATGCCTTCACGGCCATCCCTGATGACAGAATTCGGGATATCGGCTCCAACTCGCTGAATCCGGATAGCCCGTGAACGTGGACCAGGCAGACTGTTCCCGCGAACAGCAGTCTGAGCAGGTCAAAGTTGTTGGCTCTCAGACGAGGACTATTGTGCTGCACAAGGGGCTCCAGGTGTTGATTTCATCAGGGCGTAACGAACCTGGTGCTGATTCCGATCTTGTTCGAGGTCCACAGCCTGATATTTTTCGACGCGAAGGGCGAATCCTACCAAGTTTCCTCGGTGGTGCGTGGCAAGTGTTGGCTCATTTCCAGGGCAATCGCATTTGCCCCGGAGGTTCGAGGCCGAGCAATGAAATCCGATGGTCTGAAAGACGGTCGGCGGTACAGCGTGCCCTCATCCGTGTGTTCCGAGAATCAGGCCTTGAGCGCGATAATCTTCAAGGATGCCGGGTCCGAAAGAGAGGGGTCGCTCCGGGTCGGGGTGTAGAGTTATCCACGGTCGGCCGACAGACGGCGCTCCTTCTGCAGCCAGCTGACTGGTGGCCGGCGGTGGGCCCCAAGGGGACTTCCTTCGGGGCGTAACTCGGTAAGCATGGACAGGGTCATTCGGGTTTGCTTTTCTTGCGCAGGGACTCGCCATCGAGATTGAGGTAATGCGCTTAATGGACCAGGTGGTCGAGAATGGCATCGGCCAGGGTTGGGTCACCGATGACGGCATACCAGTACCGCATCGGTAACTGGCTGGTGATGATGGTGGAACGGCAACCATGTCGGTCATCGACGATTTTCAGCAAGTCGCGGCGGCTCTCGTCGGTCAACGGCGCCAGGCCCCAGTCATTGATGATCAGTACGTCGGTCTTGGCCAGCTGCGCCAAGGCCTTGGCATGGCTGCCATCGTGGCGCCCCAGCGTAACCGGTAACTCTGCGGCGTTCTTTCCAGCGCCGATCGTGCTGTCGACAATCTCCTCCTCGAATCACGAAACGCGGAGGAGGCCAGGATGGCCAAGGCAGGGGAAGGGTCGCGGGTGCGGCGTAGCGCGAGCGAATGGGGGGCGTTGCTGTCGCGATTTCCGGGCAGCGGTTTGAACGTTGCGACCTTCTGCAAACGCGAAGGGATCAGCGATACCAGCTTCCATCGCTGGCGCACACGTCTGGGCATCGCCCTCGACAGTCAGGACAAGGCCAGCGGCCAGCCGGCCACCTTCGTCGACGTCGGCCCTCTGAGCACAACCACGGCGACGCCCGCTCGTTTCCACCTCACCCTCGACCTCGGCGGCGGCCTGATCCTGCAGCCGGAGCGCCGCTGATGTTTTTCCCTGAAGGCCAAATCCGCGTCCAAGTCTATGGCCAGCCGGTCGACCTGCGCAAATCCTTCGACGGTCTGTACGCGATCACCCGTCATGTCCTCGGTCAGGACCCGCTGAGCGGCCAGCTCTTCGTCTTCTTCAATCGCCGTGGCACTCAGGTGAAGGTGCTCTACTGGGATCGCAGCGGCTTCTGCCTGTGGGCCAAGCGTCTCGAAGAAGGCCGTTTCGTCGCCAACTGGGATAAAGTGCGCACGTGCGAAATCGACTGGACCGGTCTGAAACTGCTCCTCGAAGGGATCGAGCCGGGACGCCGGAAGAAGCGTTATCACGCCTCTGGAGCGCCCATAAAAACGCTTCAAAACAGCGGCTTGTGTTAAAATGCACGCATGGATTCAGCACGTTACCAGACGGTTTACAACCTCGAACAAGCCGCGGCATTGTGCCCGCAAGAGGTGCTGGATCTGTGCCAGACGCTGTCTGCTGAAATCACCGCACTGAAGCAACAAATCGACTGGTTCAAGCGCCAGATCTTCGGCCAGAAAAGCGAACGACGCATCGACGTCACGCCGAGCGGCCAACTGAGTCTCGGCGAGTTCCCGACGCCCCCACCAGGTTCTGAGTCACCAGCTTCACCCCATCGCCGCGCATACCCGTCAGCCGACCAGCAAGCGTCCCAGTGACGAAAGCGTGCCCTTCTTCGACGAGAACCGCGTCCCAGTCGAAGTCGTCGAGCTCACCGCGCCGGAAGTCGAAGGCCTCTCTCCCGAGGACTACGAGGTCATCAGCCACAAGGACAGCTATCGCCTGGCGCAACGGCCGGGTAGCTACGTGGTGATCAAGTATCGCCGGCCGGTAATCAAGCTCAAGAGTAACCAGACACTGGTCTGCGCCAACGCGCCGGCCGGTGTCATTGAGGGCAGCCGGGCCGACGTCAGCTTCGTCGCCGGACTGCTGATTGACAAATTTGCCTACCACCTGCCACTGTATCGCCAGCATCAACGCCTGGCCGATGCGGGAATCACCGTCAGCCGGCCGTGGCTGACGCAGATCGGGCAACAGGGCATCACTCTGCTCGAACCGATCTACGAGGCGCAGTTTGCCTCGATCCGCAGCTCGCGCGTCAAGGCGATGGACGGACGCCGATCAAGGCCGGACAGGGCGCACCCGGCAAGCTGAAAGCGGCGTACTTCTGGCCGGTGTATGGCGAAGGCGACGAAATCTGTTTCCCCTTCTTCGCCAGTCGCGAGTTCAAGCACGTCGAGGCGGCCCTCGGACTGACCGCCGCCGAAGGCGCGGTGCTGTTGTCGGACGGCTATCAGGCCTACAGTCATTACGCGGCGCAGATCGGGATCACGCACGCCCAATGCTGGGCGCACACGCGTCGTAAGTTCTTTGACGCGCAAGACGCGGAACCAGAAGCGGCAGCGCAGGCACTCGCGCTCATTGGGGACCTGTATCAGGTCGAAGAGCGCATCCGCGAGCAAAAGCTCACCGGTGCAAGGAAGCGCGACTATCGTCTGGAGCATGCCAAACCGATCGTCGAGCGTTTCTTCGCCTGGGTTGGCGAACGCTTCGCGGCGCAGGGGCTGTTACCGCGCAATCCGCTGACCAGGGTGCTGGCCTACGCGCGCGATCGACGATGGGGACTGGAGGTCTTCCTCGCCGACCCGGACGTGCCGATCGACACCAATCACCTCGAACGCGCCCTGCGGGTGATTCCCATGGGGCGCCGCTCCTGGCTGTTCTGCTGGACGGAGTTCGGCGCCAGGCAGGTCGGGATCATCCAGAGCCTGATCGTTACCTGTCGGCTGCATCAGATCGACCCCTACGATTATCTCGTCGATGTCCTGCAGCGCGTCGCCGAGCACCCCGCCGACCGCGTCCATGAACTCACGCCACGGGTCTGGAAAGAACTGTTCGCTCAGAACCCGCTGCGCTCACCTTTGTACGCGTTGCCGAAGTAGGGGCGCTCGACGCCGCGTAGTTGCCGGTTACGCCCCAGCGCCAGCGCCGGGAGCAGACGCGGCAAGCAGACGTAAAGCGCGCTGTTTCCCTGCCGGCAGGCCTGATTCACCAAGGCACAAGCCAGGAAGGTCTTGCCAACCCCAATCGGGCTGCAAACCAGGACGTTCTGGTGGGTAGCCACCCAAACGCCAGCCATCAGACGCGCGAACAAGGCCCGGCCGAGTCCGCAGGGATAACGGAAATCGACACCTTCCGGGTTGGCAGCCTGCAGGCTTTGTGTGTTCAACACACGGACCATGCCGGTCAGACGGAGCTTTTGCAAGCGCTCGTGGGTAGGAAGGTGGAGCAATGTCATTTTCTTTCAGGTCAGTAGTAATGCGCCTGGCCGCGCACATTGGCGTGTTCCAGGGGAAGTGAAGTCTGTGCAGGCGTGGCGACAGGGCGCTTGTTCTGGCCATGTTTGAGGATAGATTTCAGGCTGATGATGGCGCCGGTGGCGGATACAGGGTGGCCTCGACCCCCATCCCGCTCATTCCGTCCGGCAGGGGATGGCCGATGCCGACCAGCTTTGCATGCCGGAGGATTTTGCCCACCGTCGTCGGCGAGGCGACGACTGCTCGGGCGATTTCACGATGGCTGCGCCTGCCTTCGTGGTACAGGCGCAGTACTTCCAGAATCTTGCGCATGGATAAGCTGCTAAATGCCATGTAGACCTCGGCAAAATCGTCGAGGGCGCCGCGGTTACCCCGCGTCCTGCGCTACTGCCTCCAACCGTCCAACTTGCCTTGGAATCGGTGTCCAGCTTCAGCCGGAATTCACAGCCGTTCCAGGTCGGGAATATTGAAGTCGCGCTCCAGGCAGGTGGGCCCAGGGGCCGATGCGTTGGTAGGCTGCTTCGGGCAGCGACCACACCGAATCGATGACGCCAGCGCCGTGCGTGTCGATCAGCAGGCCATCTGGCTCGCCGTAATGGCCGGGGAGACATGATCGCAGCCGGTGCGTTCCAGCGGCAGCGCGTCGATGAAGGCGTGCCGATCGCAGCCGAAATTCCGACCATTGACGAAGATATTGCCGACGCCGAGATGTGGCAGGCAGTCGGCGGCGCTGACGATGGCGCTGATGAATTCGCCTTCGTTCATTTCGGCGCCGCGCGGGTGTCCATTTTCTTGCTGTCGGCCTGGGCCAGTTGGTAGCCGGCTTCCAGTTTGGTGGCACCGAACGGTTTGTCGCCGACGGCGTGCGCCAGCGAGGTCAGAGCGGCAGCGACGAAGGTGGAACAGACGGTGAGGGTAACGATGCCAGCTTTTTCTAGCCCGAATTTTTCATAAAAGCAGGCGAATCTCGTTTAACCCATTGATATAATAGGGGTTACGCCAATAACGCTTTGTAAGAAGCCTAAACGAGACCGCCCATGGACCATTCTATCCCAACCCAGCTTCGCTTTCCCGCCAGCGCCGGATTTACGATCCGGGCAGAGTTTGACGGCGGGGCGATGTCCTCCGACTTTGGCGCACTCCTGTTGCGTGGCATCGACCTGCAAATCGGCCTGATTCCCCGCCTGGTCAGCGCGATTCACGACAAACGCCACGCCTCGTACATTGACCATCCCCTGGCCGACCTGCTCCGCCAGCGGATATTCCAGACCGCCAGCGGTTACGCCGACGGTAATGACGCCAACACGCTGCGGCGCGATCCGCTGTTCAAACTGGCGGTCGGTCGTGCCCCGCTGGACGAGGGAAATGACCTGGCCTCCGGCCCCACGCTCTCCCGGCTCGAAAACAGCGTATCGCGCAAAGACATTTACCGCCTGGCCAAAAGCTTCGTCGACGCCTTCATCGCCAGCTACGCCCAAGCGCCTGCCGTGATCGTGCTCGATATGGATCACTCGGAGGATGCCACTCACGGGCAGCAGGAACTGGCGTTCTATAACCCCCACTACGGGAATCACTGCTACCTGCCGCTGTTTCTCTTCGAAGGACTTTCCGGGAAGTTCATTACTGCCGTCCTGCGTCCGGGCAAACGCCCGACTGGCAAGGAGAACGCGGCCATCATCAAGCGCGTGCTGCGCTTGCTCCGCCAGGCTTGGCCCGAGACCCACATCATTCTGCGCGGGGATGGCCACTTCTCGAATCCCGAACTGATGGCCTTGTGCGCGTCCGATCCGCATCTGGACTTCCTCTTCGGCCTGGCCGGCAACCCGGTGCTCTCGCCCAAGGCCGAGCCGCTGCTGAAGAAAGCCCGTGCGCTGCACCAGACACACAGCGCCAACGCCCAGCGCCTGGGGAACGCCGAGCCTGCGGCGACACGACTGTACGACGATATCGAGTATCAGGCGGGCTCGTGGCCCAAGGCTTACCGCGTGGTGGTCAAGGCCGAGGTGATGGCCTTGGGTGACAACCCGCGGTACGTGGTGACCTCGCTGTCCGACCCGACGCCTGATGTGCTTTACAAAGAGCTGTACTGTGCTCGAGGGCAGGACGAGAACTTCATCAAGGCGGTGAAGAACGACTTGGCCAGTGACCGGACCTCCGATCATGCCTTCCTCGCCAATCACCTGCGGCTGTTCTATTCGTGTGCGGCGTATGGGTTGATTCACGGCTTGCGCGAGAACACGCTGGTGCATACGGAACTGGCCAAGGCGCAACCGCTGTCGATTATCCTGAAACTCTTTAAGTTGGCGGTGCGCGTGGTGCAGTACAAGGATCGGATCAAGCTGTCCTTGCCTACGTCGTGTCCGATGAAGGGGTGCTGGCGCGGGTGACCGAGTTGCTTTACCTCGTCCCGCGCCCGCCGGCACCGGCCTGATCGACTCGGCGACGCCGTCTCATGCTACCGACTCGAATCCGCTTGAGCGGAGGTCAGGTCTCGCCAGCGCTCTGTCCAGGGATCGATGGCGGCAGGGTGTGATGCCCAAAAGTTGGGGTATTTGGCCGATCGTGGCGGGTTGGCAGCAAAATTCGCAGCAAGCTGACTCGCATCACGGCTGGAATGGCACGACATTGACATCGCGCGGCGGGTTTATGAAACATCCGGGCTAGGGTGTGTTGACAATCACTCCGATAGATGACCATGGCATTGATCGGCGAAATCCTCGTTTACAGTCAATGAGTTACAAGGAGGCTGTTCACAGAGGTTGATATAGGTTCATATCCTGACTTTTGGGTGGCGTCAGGATGATGGTACGTTTGTGGTTGCGTGATGATCAGTTTGAGCGGATAGCGTCCCTGTTGCCGGGTAAAGCCAGCGACCCGGGGTGCACGGCGGCCGATAATCGACAGTTCGTTGAAGCGGTTTTGTGGATTGCTCGCACGGGTAGTCCGTGGCGTGACCTGCCATGCCCATTCGGGCCGTGGAATAGTGTCTATCAACGATTTGCTCGCTGGTCGCGGTGTGGTGTCTGGCATCGCATCTTCACCCAGTTGGCGCAGGACGCAGATTTCGAAGAGGTGTTCATCGACAGCACCATCGTTCGCGCCCATCAACATGCCGCCGGTGCACCAAAAAAAACGGTGGCCAGGCGCTTGGGCGATCACGGGGCGGACTGAGCACCAAGATTCACGCCCTGGTTGAAGGCTTGGGGTCACTCGCCCGCTTTCGTCTCACCGGTGGAGAAGCCGGTGACAGCCCTCAAGCGCTGCCCCTGTTGGGCGATCTGTTGCCCGACTCGCTGAGTGCGGACAAAGCCTACGACACAGACGCGATCATCGAGCATCTTGCTGCGAATGAGATTCAAGCGGTCATCCCTCCCAAAAGCAATCGTATTGTCCAGCGTAGTTTCGATCAGCACCTTTACAAAAATCGCAACCTGGTAGAACGCTTCTTCTGCCGGATCAAGCAGTTCCGAGGCATCGCCACGCGCTATGACAAACTCGCCGAACGCTTCGCTTCCTTCGTCGCCCTCGCCGCAGCTTTCATCTGGCTCACGTGATTGTCAACACACCCTAGACTTTCTCCGTTGAATTGAGGTTGATGCATCAGACTTTCTGACTCATCCAGGCACCCGTCGCAACGCGCAGAAACTGGAACTGCTTTTCCATCCGCTGGCAGCCAGCGTAGATCACCAGATGCAAGCGAAGCTGAACGCGTTCCCGGAAAGTGGTTTGGCGTTCGATCTGTTGCGAGGCGAGGCGAGAGGCTTCCTTGCAACTGATCATTTCCGTTCCAGTTTGCAACCTTTGCCACGAGTGCCTGTCCGATTGGTCGGACGGATGGGAAGATCCTTGCGAATTTTTTCAAGTATGATCGAAAAACTGGAATTCCCGCGAAACGACATGACCACAGACCCGCTGTGCGACACCGAGTTCCTGACCAGTCTGTGGAGAGATATGCTGCGCTTTGCTGACATTCAGTTGCGCAACAAGACTCAGGCCGAGGATGCGGAGCAGGGAGTATTGACTGCCGCGCTGGCCGGCCACGAAAAATCCGCTTCGCGGGTATCCTTGCGCACTTCGGTCCTGGCCATCCTCAAAAACAAGATCGTCGATGTCCCTCGCCGCAAGGTTCGGGAAAATGTGGTGGTCGCCGACGAGGATGCTGATTCGGATATCGAAGCCAATTTCAACGACCGTTCGTACTGGGCCCAGAACACTCCCCGCTCCGAATGGGAGAGTCCGGACAAGGTGACGGAGAACAAGCGGTTCTGGGAGGTCTTCGAAGCCTGCCTCTACCGCTTGCCCAAAGCAAGTGCCAGCATCTTCACGATGCGCGAGGTGCTCGGCTTCGATAGCGATAACATTTGCGCCACCCTGACGATCACCAGCAACAACTGCTGGGTCCAACTGCACCGCACCTGTCTGGGCGTCAACCGGTTTGGCGAGGCAACTTGAGAGTGTGCATCATTGATTGTCCGACATGGCGCTTGATCTTCGTGTTTTACGATGAGACACTTCTGAATATTATTGTTTTATGGAAGTCCCCCCGGGGCTATCCTGTGGCCTGTATCAAACAACCTTGACGGAGACCTAGATGAAATCCTTTGCCATCATGACTGCTGCGCTGGTGCTCGGCTTGACGCTGGTTACCGGCGATGCCGAAGCAGCGAGGCGCCTGGGCGGCGGCAAATCCGCCGGTATGCAGCGCGAATCGATCAGCGCCCAGAAATCGACCAATGCCGCCCCGGCCCCCAGCCAGGCAGCGGCAACGGCGCCACAGGGAGCGCCGGGCGCTCCTGCGGCCCAGCCCAAGCGTTCGTGGATGGGCCCGCTGGCCGGTCTAGCGGCCGGTCTCGGCCTGGCGGCGCTGGCCTCACATTTGGGTTTTGGTGAAGGCTTGGCCAATATGTTGATGATTGGGTTGTTGATCATGGCCGTCGTGATGGTCATCGGCTTCGTCATGCGCCGCCGGGCGGCGTCCCAGCAACCGGCGCTGGCCGGTGCCAGCGGCATGCGGTATGCCGCGCAGGGCGCCGATACGAATCGTGATGACCGGAACGTCGAGCCCCGCTTTTCTACTCCGGTCGCTGCCGGGAGCGGGGCGGCGGCAATTGCCGGTGCGGGTACCACGGTAAGTATTCCAGCCGGATTCGATGTCGATGCCTTCGTCCGCAATGCCAAGGTGAACTTCATCCGCCTGCAGGCGGCGAACGATGCCGGCAATCTGGAAGACATCCGCGAGTTCACGACGCCGGAAATGTTTGGCGAGATCAAGCTGAATTTTGTCGATCGTGGCCAGGCGGACCAGCAGACCGACGTTGTCACTGTCAATGCCGAGGTTCTGGATGTTGCCGAGGAAAGCGAGCGTTACATCGTCAGCGTGCATTTCACTGGCCTGATCCGTGAAGCTGCCAATGCTCCCGCGGAACCGTTCGATGAAATCTGGCACATGATCAAGCCGCGCGCAGGTGGCGGCTGGGTGCTCGCGGGCATCCAGCAGACCCAGTAACGCGGCACCCGCCCAGGGAGGGGCTCCGACGGAGCCCCTTTTTTTTCGGCAGTTCGGGGAATGTTTTGCCGTTCTCGGCGGGGCCCACGCGAGACGGTTTCGAAAACTGACAGACAAAAAAACCCCGCCATGCAGGCGGGGTAACAGGGAGGTCTCGAAACGAGGGATTTCGAGGAGGGTAAAGGGATGGTTCAGTCCTTGCGCCGTCTCTTGAGCAAATGGCGGCCGATCACGATGGCGACGCCGACGGCAACCGCGGCAAGAAAGGCATTGATCGGTTCCGCGCGACCATCGGCCAACCAGTCCAGGCCGGCAACGCCCACGAAGACGCCGAGGCTTTCACTGATCGGGAGATTATCGGCAAAGGCCATTAGTCCGCCTGGCTAATTGGTGCTGAAACGGCGGCGAATTCTACCGCAACCTGATCCAGAAGATGCCGGCGGGCTGTTTCCAGAAACCGGCTGATATTCATTTCACACATGATTTTGTTTTCTTTACTGGAGATTTTCTGGTTATCTATGATCATGATTCTATGGGCGCGCCCCTGCCACGTCTGTAGCGCGCGCGTTGCCTCGACGTAACGGATTTTGATGTTCTGTGACGCTATGTGACGGGAGTTACTGCGCCAATGGCCAGGTGAGGGTGAAGCGGGCGCCGCCGAGAGGTGCGGCGTCGGCTGTGGCGGTTCCGCCATGCAGTTCAAGGACGCGCCGCGTGATGGCCAGACCGAGCCCGTAGCCGCCGGTGGAGCGATCGCGCGAGCGGTCGAGCCGGGTGAATGCGGAGAAGACGCTCTCACGGTCTTCTGGCGGAATACCGATGCCGTCGTCGTCAACATGGACGATGATGTTCCCCTGGTGAAGTTCGGAACTGACGCTGATCTGCTTGCTTGCGTACTTGAAGGCATTACGTAACAGGTTGCGCAGCGCATAGGGCATCGCTTTGCGATCGATATCGACCGCCACGTTTTCGGGCAGTTTCGCGGTGTCGACCGTGATCGTCAGATCGCGACCGAGCAGGCGAACGGCATCGACCTCGTCGCGCAGCCAGTCGGCGAAGCGCACGCTGGAAAAATGTGGCTCGGGTGCCTCGCGCTCGAACCGGGCGTAGGTCAGGCTGGTGTCAATCAGATGGTCGAGTTCGTCGAGGTCGGCTTCCATCATGGCCCACAAGCGCTCGCGCTCGGTTTCGTCATTGGTGTCGCTGAGCATTTCCAGCGCAAAGCGCATACGGGCGATTGGCGTGCGCAGTTCGTGGGAAATCGCCGAGGAAAGTTCTCGGTGGGTGGCGAGCAGTTGCTGCACCCGTTCGGCCATGCTGTTCATGGTGTCGGAAAGCGGGGCGAAGATCTGGCTGCGGGCTGGCGGCGAGCGCGCCTCGAAATCGCCGTCGCCGAGGTCGCGGGCGGTCTGGCGCAGGGTTTCCAGATCACGCCAGACCGGGCGCACCCAGAACCACAGGGCAATGCCGAAAATGACGCCGATCAGGCTCCAGGTCAGCAGGCGCAGGCGGAGGTCGAGTGGCAGCCGTTCCGTCAGTTCTGGATTGCGGTTCGCGGCCAGCGGACCGACGACCAGTACCTTGCTGCTAGTGCCGAGGCGGCGATACATGATGTCGCCGTCGTGGTCGATGGCGATGTCGCCGGCGTCCAGTTTGCTGACCTGGTCCGGTGTCAGGGTCCGGTCGAGGCTGATGCGTTCGACGATGCCGAGCCGGTAGGAAAACTTGTCGTCAAGCTGATTGATCTTGCGCTGCCAGTCCCGGCGCGGGGTCCGGTAAAGTTCATCCTCGATCAGCGTGATGGTGCCGCGCATGAAGCGGCGGGCGTAGTCGTCGGTGATGCCGCGCTGTGCGGTGGAGATGATGAAGTCGGCGGTGAAGGCGATGGCGACGAACGAACCCATCGCCAGCAGGTAGAAGTTGAAGAACAGTTTGGATAGGCTGTAGCGCCGGCCCCGCCAGCGTTGTGGCGCGGCGCGAAAGAGCGAGCGGGCGAGGCTCTGGTTTTTTTCTTGCCCGTGGCCGGGCTCAGTTCCAGTCATGCTTGCTGAACAGGTAGCCCTTGCCGCGAACGGTCTTGATGCGCGTCGGATTCTCGGGGTCGTCGTTCAGCTTCTTGCGCAGGCGCGAGATGCGGGCATCGATCGAACGGTCGAGGCCGTCAAAGCCGATGCCGCGCAGTTCCTGCAGCAGGTCGTCGCGCGAGAGCACGTTGCCGGCGTGCGAGGCGAGGAGCCAGAGGAGGTCGAATTCGGCGGTGGTGAGATCGATCGTTTCGCCAGCCAGCGATGCGGTGCGCGTCGCCTGGCTGATCTGGAAATGGCCGAAGACCATCTTTTCGGCCTCGCCGGCGTGGTTTCCGCCGGTCGCTGGCAAGCGGCGCAGCAAGGCCTTGATGCGCGCGAGCAGCACGCGCGGCTGGACCGGCTTGGCGATATAGTCGTCGGCGCCCATCTCGAGTCCGAGAATCTGGTCGAAGTCCTCGTCGCGCGCGGTGAGCATGAGAATGACACCGCGATAGTGCGGGCGCACGGCCCGGCAGACCTCGAACCCATCCTTGCCCGGGAGCATGACGTCGAGGATGACCAGATCCGGCTGCTCGGCCAGGATGCGGGCCTCGGCCCTGTCGCCGCGCGGCTCGATGGTCACCAGCAGATCGTTCTTGGTAAGGTATTCGGCCGTCAGATCGGCCAAGCGTTCGTCGTCTTCGACCAGGAGTATTCGTGTGCTCATCCGCCAATCTTAACGGCGGCCCGCGTCGCGGTCCACCCTGTTGCGGTCGACGCTTTTCGGAGAGCATTTTTCACCGGGCAATCGACTCGTCCCGGTGGCCGCGTGGATACCGTAAAATGTTGCGATTGACTCAATTTCGTGGGGCCGCATGTTATCTGGTGTCTTTGATCTGCCTTGGTGGGGCTACGTACTGGTGGTCCTTGGCATCACGCATGTCACGATCGCTTCCGTGACCATCTTTCTTCACCGCCATCAGGCGCACCGGGCGCTTGACCTGTCGCCGTTGCCGGCGCACTTCTTTCGTTTCTGGCTATGGCTGACGACCGGCATGGGCACCAAGGAGTGGGCGGCGGTTCATCGCAAGCACCACGCCAAGTGCGAAACGCCGGCTGATCCACACAGCCCGCAGGTGCTGGGGATCAACCGCGTGCTGTGGGGCGGCGTTTTCCTCTACGTCAAGGAAGCGGGCAATCCGGAAACCTTGCGCCGATACGGCCACGGCACTCCGGACGACTGGCTGGAACGGCACATCTATATGCCGGGTCAGAAGGCTGGCATCATCCTCATGCTGATAATCGATGTCGTCCTGTTCGGCGCCGTTCCCGGCGCCCTGATATGGGGCGTGCAGATGGTCTGGATTCCCTTCTGGGCGGCCGGCGTCATCAATGGCCTCGGGCACTACTGGGGCTACCGCAATTTCAATTGCGCCGATGCCTCGACTAATATCTTTCCCTTGGGAATCTTGATCGGCGGCGAAGAACTGCACAACAATCACCATTCGTTCGCGACCTCGGCCAAGTTGTCGAACCGCTGGTACGAATTCGATATCGGCTGGATGTATATCCGCATTCTTTCCGCGCTCGGCATGGCCAGGGTGAAGAAACTGGCGCCAGTGCCGAAACTCGTCACGCCGCGCCCGCTGGTCGATGGCAATACGCTGGAAGCGGTCATCAACAATCGCTACGACGTCCTGGCAAGCTATGCCGTATCGATGAAGAAGCTTTACCACGAAGAACTGGCCGGGTTTCAGGACAAAGCCAGCTACAAGGAACTGAAGCGCTGGCTGGAAACCGATGTTGGGCAGATTCCGGAGGACTGGCGCAAGCGCATCGAAGAGATGCTGGCGCGAAGCCAGAATCTCGCCACTTTTTACGCCATGCGCGCGGAACTCACGGCGGTATGGAACCGGACCAACGCCAGTCGCGAGCAGTTGATTACGGATCTTGAGGCCTGGTGCCAGAAGGCAGAGGCGTCCGGCATCCGCCAGTTGCAGGAGATGTCGGTCAGGATGCGCAGCTATGCCTTGGCGTGAGGTGCCCGTCAGGGCATGGTTTGCCGCGCTGGCGCTGGGGGTGTTCGGCCTCGTGGCGGCCGGCATGGAGTTGCAGAACCTGTTAAGCCTGGCACCGTGCCCATTATGCATATTCCAGCGCCTGCTCTACATGGTCATCGGGCTGGTCGCGCTGCTTGGCGTACTGGTGCCTGCGGGAAGGTTGCTCTGGTCCCCGCCGATCGCCGTGCTGGCGGCCGGCGGCGCGGCGGTCGCCGGCTATCAGTCGTGGATGCAGGCCTTCCCGCATCTGGCGACCGAGTGCAGTTACAGCGACCCCAACACCATCGAGCGTCTGGTCGACTGGCTGGGCATGTTATGGCCGTCGTTGTTTCTCGCCACCGGCTTCTGCGCCAGTCGCGACTGGGAGTTCCTCGGGCTGTCGATGGCCAACTGGTCGCTGCTGATGTTCGGCGGCATCGTCGGCTATGCCGCGCTGCTCTTCGTGCGCAAGGATTGACGAAGTGCGGGCTGAAAAAAACCCGCCATAAGGTCTAGCCACTTACTCAACCTGTTGAAAGCCGCCTAATAAGCGAGCACAATACCCCGTAGGGACAACCACTTACGGGGTATTTTTATGGCCGGAAAAATCTCCGGTAGCGTAGTGCCATCCGCTGTTAGCGCGGGGGCCGGCACCGTCCCTATTCCGCCCTCGGCAAAGTCTCGCGTACCTCCGGCGATTGACGGGATACAGGTCAACTTTTGCAAGAACCCGGCCTGTGGCAACTATGGCGTGCCGCCCAAGCCCACCGCTGCAAGGGGAGGTTCGCGGAAGGCTCCACCCGCGGCACCAGAGCCGGGTGCTTACATCGTGTGGGCGGCAGGGGCGGGATACCCTGTGCTGAAGTGCAAGCTCTGTGGTGAGTTCCCGCCTATCAAGAGTAACCTGGGGGTCGCGGAAGAGGTGGCTCGGCAGGGGCATACCTCCATGCCCCTGCCGAGCCCTGCTGCCCTCACCCAGCTTGCTTGAACAACGGTGTAGGCATTTCCGCCGGCACAGCGTATTACTACGCATTTGGCCTAACGGACATTGGGTCCCAGCGATACCGATGCCGTCGCTGCGGCAAGACCTTTTCGGTGGGGCAAAGTACCCGCCGGCAACGGATGCCCCATAAGAACCGCGGTATCTTTCTGGACCTGATGAACAAGGCTCCGTTTAACCGTATCTGCGAAAAGCACAGCATCAACATCGGCACGGTCTATCGGAAGTTGGACTTCATTCACCAGCAATGCCAAGCCTTTGTGGCCGACCGGGAGCGTAGGTTGGCAGACGGCCTGGAGATACCACGCCTCTACTTGGCGACTGACCGGCAGGACTACGCTATCAACTGGTCTTTTCGTAATGACAAGCGAAATGTCGTACTTCACGCTGCCGGCTCAGCCGACCAGAGCACCGGATACGTGTTTGGAATGCACCTGAACTTTGACTATGGACTCGACCCGGTGGCGGTCGAGGCTGATGCGGTCGCCTGCCACGATTATGCAGAGGCCTTTCCACATAGGAGATACGCACGGTTATGGCTGCGGCAAGACTACGCGGCGGCAGCGGCAAAAAGCCCGAAGCGTCCCAAGGTTGCGGGCTCGTTGAAGGCAGCGATTGACGGAACCTACGTTGCTGCCACTAGCCGTAATGACGTAGAGGTATTTGAATCCGTGAGCAGCAAGGAGCAGTTGCCGCTCACCGGGATGCAGGTTCATGCCGAGTACACACTTTACGGGCACTTCCTTCACTTGAAACGATTACTACCAGGTGCAGAGAAGTTTCGATTCTATCTGGACCAGGACTCAGGAATGCGGGCGGCATGTCTAGCTGCCTTCCAGCCGGAAATTCAGGCCCGGCGAGCAGACGCCTTCTACGTTCGCATTTTGAAAGAGACCACCACGGCCGAGAAGCGAAAAGCAGTGCTGGCGGCCAAGCGGGGATTCGACGCGGCAGCCGTCGCCAATCCAGGACTTTCGCCGGACGAGGTGAAGGTGCTCATGATGCGTGGAGAGCTCAGTCGGATACTAACGATTGGCCCCTGGTCAGACCGGTGGGCTGTTCATCCCCTGCCGAACTCCAGCGAGCCAGAGAAAGCGATGTGCTACGTGACGGACTACGGTGATTTGTCCGAGGAGCACCTGGCTAGGCTGTACCTGCGAGCAACGCTGCATCCGATTGACTGATTTTTCATGCAAGTCCGGCGCCGGTTGAGCCTACTGGAGCGTCCGATAGGGACGGCTAGCAAAGCGGGCCGGACCTGGTATGGTTACAGTGCCTATCGACCGGAAAACATCGTCAAGGTACTGGATATCTTTCGCGTGTATTACAACTACTCCTTACTGGGACAGGATAAGCAAACCCCAGCAATGAGGCTGGGGCTTGCGAAGGGGGTTATCGACCCAATCCTCTTGACTTAGCGGTCTGTCATCTAATTTTGGCAACTTTGCCATCTGGCCGCGCCAAGATATAATCGAGCATGTAACCAATTGATATAAATAGGCGTTATATGACGGCCTAAATATGCCAATATCGTTTCACGGCTAACGGACTACATTCATGGCGCCAATTTCCTTGCCGCCGCCCGCCGCGAGCCTCGGTTTTTCACCCGAAACCGTGAATTGCCATTCACGAATCTGATCGCTTTCCTGCTCACCGGCATTCGCGGCGCAGTTCAGGCGGAGCTTGATTCCTGCTTTGCCCTGCTTGCCGGAAGAACCCGCCTTTGTCGGGCGATCACGGCCAGTGCCTTCTCAAAGGCGCGCAGCCATCTGGTCGCCAATCTCTTTGAGCCGCTCAATACAGAATTGCTGCGCCTGGTCGATGAGGTCGTTCCGCAGCAGCCGGACTGGCAAGGCTTGCGGGTCTTGGCGGCGGATGCATCGAAGGTACGTCTGACCTTGCTTGACCTGGAAGGGCGCCGCCATATTCGAGAAGCGGCCATCTTCGGTTTGTTTCGGCCAGGGATCGAATTGTTCGACTCGCTGATTTTGCACAGTTCGCTGGTCGGCGAACGTCAGATGTTGTTTGAGCGGCTTGACCGACTCGGTGCTCAGGACATGCTGGTGCTTGATCGCGGGTATCCGGGTGCCTGGTTGGTCGCGGCGCTGTTGCATCGAGGTATCCCCTTTTGCATACGCTGTGATTCGTCCGCTTCCTTTTCTGCCATCACCCAGTTCATGCGATCCGGAGAAGATGAGGCGCAGGTGACATTGCCGCCACCGCATCGTCAGGATGCCATTGATTACGAGTGTCCGCGTCTGCCTTCTATGGTTCGCCTGATTCGTCAGGTGACGCCGACTGGCAAGGTACGGGTCTTGATGACCTCCTTGCTTGATACCGCGCGGTATCCGGCCACAAGCTTCTCAGCCCTTTATCACAGCCGTTGGCGTATCGAGGAGGCGTTCAAGCGCATCAAACACCGGCTCAATCTGGAGCACACGTCCGGCCTGACTTGGCTGGCCGCCTGCCAGGATGTTGGGGCCAAGATGGTGTGTGACAATCTCAATGCCCTGGCCACCTACCTGGCTGCGGAAGAGCGGCTGCCCAGCGATTCGCCATGGCGAGTGAATCGGACGATGGCCTTCAATACCGTACGTCGTATCTTGCCCCGAGTCTTGGCGGGTGTGCAGCAAATCACCACCCGAGTTACCAAGGAAATCTTCTCGGAAATCGTCAAAAACCTTCAGAAATTTATCCCTGATCGTGCTCGACCTCGGCCAAACCAGCGAAAGCCTCACCTGTCCTTTGCTTACAAACCCGCCGTATGACTATGGACTAAGTTGAGAGGATTGGTTATCGACCCACAGGAGGTACTCTACTTTCGATAGGCCGATAGCCCTTAATCCATTTTCAATAGATTAAGGAGGCGCTGATTAATTCCTTTCTCGCGTCGAACACGCAACGTAAGCTATTGATTGCATTGGGGCGGCAATTTCGTAAACCGATTAAATCAGCGCTTCCTTAAGTAAGTGGCTAGCCATAAGGCGGGTTTTTGCCGGATACCGAAACAGCCTTGATCATCTCAGCTTGATTTCCTTGTAAGCGACATGCTTGCGAACAACCGGGTCGTACTTCATGAACTCGAGCTTTCCCGGCGTCGTGCGCTTGTTCTTGGTAGTGGTATAGAAATGTCCGGTGCCGGCCGTGGATTCCAGTTTGATCTTCTCGCGACCGCCTTTGCTCTTGCTAGCCATCTTTATTCTCCTTCCCTATCAGACTTCGCCACGGGCACGCAGGTCGACGAGGACGGTATCGATACCGTTCTTGTCAATGAGGCGCAGGCCGGCATTCGAAACACGCAGGCGGACGAAGCGGTTCTCGCTTTCGACCCAGAAACGCCGATACTGCAGATTCGGCAGGAAGCGGCGCTTCGTTCTATTGTTGGCATGGGAAACCTTGTTCCCAACCATCGGGGCTTTCCCCGTTACTTGGCAGACTCGCGCCATGATCGATGCTCCAGAAATCGCTAGAAGAAAGCCCATCAGTATAACGAAGACTCCGGGGTTGTTTCAAGGTTTTTTTGCTTTCTACAGCAATCCGCGCTCGGCAAAGGAAAGCGGCGGGGCGCTCCCGGCGACGACGAAATGATCGAGAACCTTGACATCGACCAGGGCCAGCGCGGCTTTCAGATTCCGGGTCAGCATTTCGTCGGCCTGCGACGGCTCTGCAACCCCTGAAGGGTGGTTATGGGCGAGGATCACGGCCGCCGCATTCTGAGCGAGCGCCGCCTTGACCACCTCGCGTGGATAGACGCTGGTTTGCGTCAGCGTTCCGGTGAACAATTCCTCGGCCTTGATCAGGCGGTTCTGGGCATCCAGCCACATGGCCATGAAAACCTCGCTCGGACGGGTTGCGAGTTTTAGGCGCAGCCAGTCGCGAACCTTGCCCGGCGATGAAAAGACGGTCTCGCGGGCGGTCATGTCCTGAGCCAACGCCCGCCGGGCCAGTTCGAAACTCGCTTTCAGTTGCGCTGCCTTGGCGGTGCCGATGCCGGAAACGCTGGCCAGTTCTTCGAGCGAGGCGTCGACCAGCGCGCTCAGGCTGCCCTCGAAGCGCAGCAGCAGTTCGCGGGCGAGGTCAACGGCACTCTTGCCGCGCACGCCGACGCGCAGATAGATGGCCAGCAGTTCGGCGTCGGAGAGCACTTCCGCGCCGTGTGCCAGCAGTCGCTCGCGGGGCCGTTCGCCTTCCGGCCAGTCGGTGATCGCCATGGCAATTCCATTAGAATGTGGGTGTCGCTCATTCTAATGGCAAGACAATGGAATTACAGGGAAAGCGCATCGTGTTCGGGGTCACTGGCGGTATTGCCGCCTACAAGGCAGCCGAGTTGCTCCGCCTGCTGGGCAAACAAGGCGCCGAGGTGCAGGTGGCGATGACCGAGGGGGCGATGCATTTCGTGACGGCGACGACCTTCCAGGCGCTGTCCGGCAAGCCGGTGTTCAGCGACCAGTGGGATGCGCGGATGCCAAACGCGATGGCGCACATCGATCTGTCGCGCTCGGCCGACCTGATCCTGGTCGCTCCCGCCTCGGCCAATTTTCTGGCGCGCTGTGCCAATGGCTTCGCCGACGATCTGCTAGCCACCATGGTGCTGGCGCGCAATTGCCCGCTGCTACTGGCCCCGGCGATGAACCGCCAGATGTGGGAAAACCCGGCGACGCAGCGCAATGTCGTGCAATTGCAGGCCGACGGCGTGCAGTTCGTCGGTCCGGCCAGCGGCGAGCAGGCCTGCGGCGAAGTCGGCGTTGGTCGCATGGCGGAGCCGGCCGAAATTCTCGAGGAGGTGATCGCCCTCTTCACGCCCAAGGTGCTGGCCGGCAAAAAGGTTTTGCTTACCGCTGGCCCGACCTTCGAGGCGATCGATTCGGTACGCGGCATCACCAACCTGTCGTCGGGGCGCATGGGCTATGCGGTGGCGCGCGCGGCGCGCCAGGCAGGCGCCGCGGTGACGCTGGTTTCCGGTCCGGTCGCTTTTGACGCACCTTTCGGCGTCGACCGCATCGATGTCAGAAGCGCGCTCGACATGCACGCCGCCGTGCTGGAACGGGCCGCGGCTGCGGATATTTTTATCGCGGTGGCCGCGGTGGCCGATTACCGGGTCGCCAATGCAGCCGAACACAAGCTAAAGAAGGACGCGGGCGGGATTCCACCGATCGAGCTGATCGAAAATCCGGACATCCTCGCCGCAGTGGCGGCGCTGAAGGATGGGCCGTTCTGCGTCGGCTTCGCCGCCGAGAGCCGCAATCTCGAGGAATACGCGCAGGCCAAGCGGCAACGGAAGGGTATCCCGCTGATTGCCGGCAACCTGATCCAGCACGGTTTCGGCGGCGACGATAACCGCCTCGTACTGTTCGACGACCATGGCACGCACCCTCTGACGCCGGCGCCAAAATCCGTGCTCTCCAGCCAGCTCGTCCAACATATCGCCGATCTCATGGAAAAATACTGATGCGCCGTATCAGTGTGAATTTACCCGAGACCCCTCGATGGAGTGGGAGCCTTCTCCCACAAGGCTTTCAAGACCCCGCAGGTATCGCACAATGGTGAGACAAATTGGCGATGGTGGAGACATTTTTATAACGATCACGGGATGAAACGGTCTGGTATTTCAGAAGGCGCAGACCGGATGATCTCAGAGCAGTTATCGGTCAGGGCCTCAAAAAATCTGGCAAATATTGCATTGACACATTGGCAACACGGGGCGGCGACACAACATTTCGTTGGTGAGACAACACCCATCAGTTGCAAGTCCGGCTTTACCGCAAGGAGTCTAATAAGGCCAGGCTACTCGAAGGACAGGACTTCGTTAGACTTGAGGCGACACTATCAAGGGGCGCGCGTCAGGACTTCGATCTGCACCGGATAGTGGAGTTACCGCAGTTCGCAGACTGAGGTTCCTCCATCTGCGTATCCTTGGCTCAGATGGAGGCACTATCACCCTAGCAGCCTGTCGGGCTTGAGTTCGACCGATGGCGCGATTTCATAATCCGGGACGAATTGACACCTTTTGGGGCGAAATCGGGTTGTTTTTTCATGGAATTGCAATGCTCCTGTTCTATTTTCTCACTGCGGACGCAATACGGCCATGCGCTTCAAATTCCACGCGAGGCAAACCAGCGTCCATTCGTTCTTGACGTTAGAAAGACCGCGGAGCAGAAACTGGCGCAAGCCCATCACCGACTTGATGATGCCGAACACCGGGTCAACCGTCTGTTTGCGTAGCGCATAGGCGGCACGCCCCGTTCGTGTCTTGAGCGTGTGTTTCATGATCTCGACCGGCGAGGCGTCGCCCGCCAGCAGCAGCGGCTCGGTAAAACGTTCCCGCCAGTCCGGATGGTGCTCGTCGCGCTGGACGGCAATCAGCGGCTCACTGTTGGCGGCGAGACACGCCGCGACGTTCTTCGCGCTGTAATAGCCGGTGTCGGCCAGCCAGGTCTTGGGCTGATTTAGCCCTTCGGGGTTAGCCTGAACTTTCGCCAGCATGGGCTCAACCTGTTCTTTGTCGTTCGTGGCTTGAGTAACATGCGTGGCGAGGATGAGCATCGATTCGGTGTCAACGACCGCCTGCGCGTTATAGCACTGCTCAAAGCCGCCACCAGCCACCTTCATGATCCGCGATTCTTCGTCGGTCAGGTTGATCGGGTCGTTGGCTCGCGGGCCCGGCTCGGGAGGCTCCGGCTCCTTGCCACGGGGCTTCTTGCCCGTCTTTGCTTCCTTGGCCACACGAGCCGACATCTTGGCCTCGTACTCGGCCTGTTCCCCCGCGAACCGCTCCTGGGCTCGCGCTTCGATCTTGACCTTGGCCGCCGCAATCGCGGCCAAGCGATCTTCCCGGCGGGTGATCTCCTCGGGAATGCTGACCCCGTCCGGCACGACCGACTGGTCGGCCGCTGCGGCCAGCGCTAACAGTTCCTGCACTTCGGCCTTCAGATGGGCTTCGATCTTCTCGCAATGCCCGTACGACAAGGCGCTGTGCCGGCTAGCATTGGCGTGAATCTTGGTGCCATCCAGGCTTACCGTGCCAAAGCGCGAGAGTTGGTTCTCTCGGGCCACCTGTAGCACTTGAACAAACGCCGATTCAAATTCCTGGCCAAAGCGCGTCCTGAACGTCGCCAGGGTGTCGTGATCCGGATGCCGGTTGCAGGCAATGTACCGGAACGCCAGCGAGTCGTACGTTGCCCGTTCGATCTTGCGACTGGAGAACGTGCCCGTGGCGTAACCGTAGATCAGCAACGACAGCAGCGTCGCCGGATGGTAGGCCTCACTGCCTCTGCCCGCATAGGCCCGCTCCAGCGCCGAGAGGTCCAGCCCTTCGACCACATCCACAACGTACCGTGCCAAGTGCGCCTTGGGTAACCAATCCTGCACCGAAGGTGGGAGCAGGTAGTCCGTATCTCGATCTATCGGTTGAAAGGCCATTACCGTGCCCGTTGAAATAGTGGATATGATTATATCATATTTCTGGTTAAGTCCGACAGGCTGCTAGCCAATGTATTTCTTGAGCAGTCCGATTGAATTGCCAAACTTGTCATTTCGTCGGAACTAGTGTTTAATTGCATTAATAAACATAGTTAACTATGATGACTCCATCGAGTGTTACGAGATGGAGGCGGCGGTGTCGCGAGTTGCATCGGCGATTAATTGCACGGCAGAAGACAGAAAGGAACTGGAGCGGCTGAGCAAGAGTCGCACGGATGAAGCACGCCTGGTGGAGCGGGCGAAGCTTGTTCTGAGGTGCCTGACGGGGCGACGCAACGACGAAGTGGCGGCAGAGCTTGGCATTCAGGCGGCAACGGTAAGCACCTGGCGCAAGCGGTTTTCCAGCGAAGGCTTGGCGGGATTGCGGGATCGCCCCCGGCCTGGCAAACCGCCAGTCTATCCGGCGTCGGAATTGCGCCAACGCATTCTCAAGCAACTCGAAGCCCCGCCTCCGGCCGGGTTCTCGGGCTGGGACGGCGGCGCGCTGGCTCAAGCCCTCAACGTTTCTGATGACGCGGTGTGGCGTGTGCTGCGAAAGGAAGGCATCCAGCTTCGGCGACATCGTTCGTGGTGCGTGAGTACCGATCCGGAGTTTGCGGCCAAGTCGGCAGACGTCATCGGGTTGTATCTGAGTCCGCCGCAAAATGCCCTCGTGCTTAGCGTCGACGAAAAACCGTCGATTCAGGCGCTGGAAAGGAAAACCGGCTATGTTTGCACCAGTAGCGGCAAGATCGTGCGAGGACTGAAGAGCACCTACAAGCGACATGGCACGATCAACTTGTTCGCCGCCCTCAATGTTGCGACCGGCGAAATTAAATCGAAGACCACCCACACCAAGAAACGTCCTGACTTTCAGGCGTTCATGGACGAGTTGGTCGTTGATATTCCGGACGATCAGCAAATCCACGTCATTCTTGACAATTACAGCACCCACAAGAAAAACCACGAGTGGTTGGCCCGACATCCCAATGTTCACTTCCACTTCACCCCGACTTCAGCCAGTTGGCTCAACCAGATCAAGATTTGGTTCGGCATCTTCGCGCGCAAAACACTCAACGGCGCCAGCTTCGCCACCATCGAGCAGTTGGTACAGGCCATCGAGGCGTTTATCGCAACCTACAACCAATCCGCATCTCCTTTTGTTTGGCGCAAACGTGAAGTCAAGGGCGCTCAACTTAGAAATAAAATCGTTAATTTACGCAATTAAACACTAGCTCTATCCTAGGGTCGAAGCGCTCGATCCAATGACTTGTCAATATTTCGGGTTATTTGTCTTCAACGCGTCTTCCACGCTGTCACGAAGCCAAGCGGGTAGGTTCCAGTTCCCGTAGCGATCATTCCAACGACCACCCAGCATCTTGATGATGCTGTTCAAAGCCTTGTCGTATGGAAACCAGATCGTCAAATATGATGAATAATCTCGAAGAAATACCTTTCTGTTTCGGGCATAAAACACTTTCTCCTTGTAAGAGCATCTGGATGGTGTCTGGATAGTATCCTCGTTGGCATCGCTTACTACGATTGGCATATCCTCAGCCTTCTTCTTTGCTTCCGATCTAGCCTGCTTACGAAGTTCTTCTGCTGCCGGGTAGAAAATCCACTCCTTGTTGGCATGGCCATCAATTACGACTTTGGCTAGGCTGTCCCAGTCCCAAGTCTCTTGAAGCTCTGGATCGACAGTGATTTCAACCGGATTGAGTCCCTAAACTGCTGTAAATCGGGTGGCAGGTAGCCACCGCTTCGATTCGGTAAACTGACGTTGCGAGACGATCGATAACCGAAGGAGAGAAGCGATGACTGGGTATGAGGTTAGCGTAGGAACGGACTTGCTGCCAGGGCTTTTAAACGGGCAGGACGGGCTGGCGAAACTGGTGGAAGCGGTGCTCAATCAAGTACTGGAGGCGCAGGTGACGGAAACGCTGGGGGCGACGCGGCACGAGCGCACGGACGAACGGGCCGGCTATCGCAACGGCTACCGGCCACGCACCCTTTACACGCGGGTTGGGCCGGTGACGCTGCTGGTGCCGCAGACGCGGGACGGCAGCTTTTCGACGGACATCTTCAAGCGCTACCAGCGGAGCGAGCAGGCCTTCGTTCTGGCGCTCATGGAAATGGTCGTGCACGGTGTCTCGACGCGCAAGGTCTCGGCGATCACCGAAGAGCTGTGCGGCGCCAGCTTCTCCAAATCGATGGTGAGCGCACTGTGCGCCGGACTGGAACCGCGGGTCAGCGCGTTCAACGAACGGCGGCTGGACGGCGAGTATCCCTTCGTGCTGGTCGATGCCCTGTTGATCAAGAGTCGGCAAGAAGATCGTGTGGTTTCGCGTGCCGTGCTGACCGTCTCAGGCATCCGCTCCGATGGCTTCCGGGAGATTCTGGGCGTGCGGATCGGCGACACCGAGAGCTTCGCCACCTGGGACGGACCTTCCGCTGGCTCAGAGGGCGCGGCCTCAAGGGCACGCAGTTCATCATCTCGGACGACCACGGCGGCCTGCGTGAAGCGGCAGCGCGGCACTTTCAGGGGGCCAGCTGGCAACGCTGTCAGGTGCATCTGATGCGCAACATTCTGGGCCAATGCAACACCCGCCACCGCGCCGAGGTGGCAGCTGCCGTCAAGCTCGTGCTGCAGGCGCCCGATTTGGTCGAGGCCAAGCGCCGCCTGGCGGAATTCACCGAGCGCTTCGCCAAGAGCGCCCCCAAAGCGGTGGCCTGCCTCGAAGCAGGATTCGAGGATGCCATGGCGGTAATGGTCTTGCCCGAGAAGTATCGCAAGCGGCTACGCACAACGAACATGCAGGAGCGGCTCAACGAGGAAATTCGCCGGCGGGAGCGCGTGATCCGCATCTTCCCCAACGACGAGTCAGCCTTGCGCCTGATCGGCGCTCTGCTGGCCGAACAGAACGAGGCTTGGCAGGAACGGAAGTACCTCGACATGGATGAATTCAAGGAGTGGGCGGCTTCCCGCGCCGCAGCTAGCGAGGGCAACAACGTTGTTGCCCTCGCTAGCTGAAAACCATTCGTCATTCATCGGATCGAAGAGTATTTACAGCAGATTTTGGACTTGACTTTCAACCGCTGCCAACCCAAGGTGTTCAATCAGATCGTGCTTATCGAAATCAACGAAATGCGTGACTGCCACTTCGACGAGAAGGTCTGTGTTCCCGTTCGCTGCAACTAGATCAGGTCGAATCAGCTGCCCACGATTTTCAAGATCCTGACCAGCTAAAACCATCAATGGAACTTCCTGGCGGATGCATGATAAGTTGGTAAAAACCGGCTTAACTTCTATGACATGCTCTGCGCGGCGGCCATGAGATGCCGCCTCTACTGCTCTGACTGCAAACGCGGGTAAAATCATTCCTGATCGATCGATGATGATCTGTTTAGCTGCACGGTGAAGGGCACTCTCGGCAGCTCCATCGCAATCTGCGCCCGTGTGGTGCGCAAAATGCCAGGATCGCTCTTGACCCTGCTTGGCCACCAACAGACTATTGCAATGAGTGCAAATACACTCGCAATGAAGTCCGTTCTGTGCCTCGGCAATTGAAATCATTCGCTCAGTAGTCTTGTGAAAAGCAAATGCTTGTTTCATAGTTGGCTGTGTCATGACCTTCTCCTAAAAATATGTCTGCTGACAAACTCAATTCTCCAGAGCCACTCGCTACGGAACAGACCCAAAACGGGGTTCAAACGGGGTTCGATCTTTGGAAAAGCGCGTCTTTACTTGAGTCTTCAAGCCAGACCTGGAACGAAAAAGGTCGGTTGGACACGAGCTTGCTTCGGGCGATATGTGCCCTAACGATCCAATTTCCAGAACGTGCTGGAGAGGGGTTTAGTCCGATGGAGGTCGCAGATGCAATCGGGCAACAAATGGGGCGCTCATGGACCCCTGGCGACGGCAAGGAACAGATTTCAGATAAAGTCCGTCGCCAATGGAAGCAACTCGAAAAGCTCATGGATCAAAAGCGAGAGGGGCTATTTCAGCAAGCTGCTGACCAGGGATTCTCGTATATCGCTTGGCCCGAACGTGACGAGGGTGGCGGTACCGGGAAAATGACCCGCTATCTCCTCAGGGAGCGGCAGGTATCGATTAATGTCGATGAAACTGAGAGCACGCTGGGAGCTTCGGTACATACTTCTTCTGCCGATGAAATTCGCTATATCTGCGAGGATCTCGACGATGCTGGGCCCATAGCTCGATATTTCTCTCGTGGCTACAAGATGAACGGCTGGCGTCGCTGGATGTTCGTCGCGGTAATTCTTATTGCTGCGATTGAAGCAGCTTTTCTTGTGATTGTGGTGACCGCATCGCTTTCAGGCAAGGCGGGTGTGATGGGGTTCATCAACATCTTGTTCGCTGCTGCTGTCTCCTTGTGGGGCACATGGAAAGTTATTGGCCCGATCGTCACACTGCCTGATAGGCGTATCAATCTGGCACCGTGGTGGATGCAGTCAGAGAATGATGATCGACTAATCGAATGGCGCTGTCCTCCGAAGCACAGCATGAAAGCTATTAAGGCTGCTCGCTACACCTCAGCCTGCCCACTCTGTAATGGAAAAATCAGCGTAAAAAATGGTGGTCGCGAATTTCATGGCCGACTTGTGGGGCGATGTGCAGAAGCGCCTTCTGAGCACATCTTTTCATTCGATCACGTATTGCGTCGAGGGAAACTACAGCGGTAGCGGCTCGTTTCAGAGAAGCATGTCCGAAATGGTTGTTTGAATCGCCCACGATTTTGGCAGCAGTTGGGTGGTCTTAGAGCAAAACCGATCCTTCAGCACTTAGCGTTGGGACTTTTTTTGAGTTCAGTAGGCAGAACCTTATACTTCTCTGCCTCAAGAGTGCAACGCAAAGGTGTTGCACATTTTCAATTAATCGCAACTACCGTGGTACTTGGTCGCCAATAAAGCCAATAGGTTAGAAGGGTATCTCACCGATGCACCGTATCGACGTCAAGATTCTCGACGCGCGCCTGCGCGAAAGCCCGCCGCATTACGCCACATCTGGTTCTGCCGGGCTGGATCTGCGTGCCTGCCTCGACGCTCCGCTGCAGATTGTTCCCGGCCAGACGACGCTGGTGCGCACTGGCATGGCCATTCACCTGGCTGATCCCGGTCTGGCGGCGCTGATCCTGCCGCGTTCGGGCCTCGGTCACAAGCATGGCATCGTGCTTGGCAACCTGGTCGGGCTGATCGACAGCGATTACCAGGGGGAGCTGATGGTTTCGGTGTGGAATCGCGGACACGAAAGTTTCACGCTTAACCCGCTCGAGCGCATCGCACAACTGGTGGTCGTGCCGGTGTTGCAGGTCGGCTTCAATGTAGTCGACGATTTCGCCACCAGTGTTCGTGGTGAGGGAGGGTTCGGCAGCACCGGTAAAGGCTGATGCCGCTTGCCGTGATGTGATCAGCCCTCGCTGACCTTCCGGAAGGGCAGGTGGGTGGCGGTTTCGGCGGCATAGTCGACAATCGCCGGGTGCTGCCTGGCGAGGTGCTGGCCGATCAGGTGGCGCATCCTGGCGTCTTCGATCCAGTGGCAGGAACGCACCACGGTCGGCTCGAAACCGCGCGCCACCTTGTGTTCGCCGCCGGCTCCAGGCTCGAAGGTGGATAGTCCTTCGCGCAGGCAGTAGTCGATGCCCTGATAGAAGCATAGCTCGAAATGCAGGCTGTGGTAGTTGCCGATCGTTCCCCAGTAGCGCCCATACAGCGTGTCGGTACTGCGGAAGCAGATCGACAGGGCGACCGGTTCGCCGCCGTTGCGGGCGATGAAGACGACCATTCGTCGGCCCAGCGCGCTGGCGAGATCGGCAAAGCACTGCGGTGTGAACGCGGCGTAATTCCCGTATTTGTTGAAGGTGGCGGTGTAGAGGTCGTGCAGGGCGGGCCATTCGTCGGGGGCGATCCCGTCGCCGTGCCGGACCTCGATGTCGAGGCCGCTTTCGGCAACGCGCCGGCGTTCCGCCCTGACCTTGCGCCGCCGCTCGGCCGAAAATGCGCCAAGGAAACCGGCGAAATCGTCATAGCCATGGTCACGCCAGTGGAACTGAACATTGTGGCTGACCACCAGCCCCTGCGCACGTAGCAATTCGACCTCGTCGGCGGCGGGAAAGGCGACATGCCATGACGAAAGCCTTTGCTCCGCCACCGTCTCCAGAGCGCCAGCGATCAAGGCTTGGCGAACGGCATTGCCCGCGGCTTCTGGCCCGACCAGAAGTCGCGGGCCGGTTGCCGGCGTATGCGGCAGGCCACTCAGCAGTTTGGGGAAGTAGGGCTTGCCGAGCTGGCTATAGGCGGCTGCCCACGACCAGTCGTGAATGAAGTCGCCGTGTGAATTGGCGCGCAGGTAGAGTGGCAGGATGCCGCATAGCGCGCCGTCCGCGTTCCTGGCGACCAGATGCTGTGCTTGCCAGCCGCAGTCCGGCCCGGCCATGCCGTGCCGTTCGAGGATGGCGAGAAAATCGCCATTGAGAAAAGGATGGCCGGCAGGCGCCAGCCGTGCCCAGTCGGCGTGGGGAATCTTGCTGGCGGCGCTTGCTATGGAAATGCTGATTGGGGACATCGGGGACTCGACATGGCGACCGGGGTCAGATTCTCCGAACCGCCATCGGTTCCACCGCAAAACTTCTTAACGCGTCAGGCTGGCGGCGAATCGCCGTTTCTCGGTTGGCGACAGTTGCTTGACCCGATACTCGGCCCTTGACGCTGCCGAGCAGCCGAGCTGGCGGGTGCGACCGCGTATAACGCGCGCCTGCACCGTTCAGGTGGGCCGTGTAGCGCGCTTCGACGTCGACGGTGATGCCGGTGTAAATGCTGCCGTCAGCACATTCGATCAGGTAGAGATACCAGGGCTGCGGCAGCATTGCGGTGCGGTCGACGGCGAAAAGCGAGGGAAAATCGCCTACTTGCCGAGGGCGGCGAGGGCAGCAGCGTAATCGGGTTCGTTGGCGATTTCGCCGACCAGTTCGCTGTACAGGACGCGATCGTTTTCATCGAGCACGACCACGGCACGCGCCGTCACGCCGGTCAGCGGGCCGGTCTTGATGGCGACGCCGTAGGCGTCCATGAATTCGCGGCCGCGCATGGTCGACAAGGTCTGCACCTTGTCCAGTCCTTCGGCCCCGCAGAAGCGGGCCTGGGCGAACGGCAGGTCGGCGGAAATGCAGAGGATGACGGTGTTGGCGACGTCGCTGGCGTTCTGATTGAATTTGCGCACCGAGGTCGCGCAGGTCGGCGTATCAAGGCTCGGGAAAATGTTCAGAACCTTGCGCTGGCCAGCCAGACTGGCCAGTGTCACATCGGCTAGATCCTTGCCGACCAGCGAGAAGGCGGGTGCCTGATCGCCCTTGGTGGGGAAATTGCCGCTGACTTCGATGGGGTTGCCGCCAAGCGTAACGGTATTCGACATTTGATCTCCTGTTGAGTAGTTGGTGGCCGCCGGAGCCTTTCGGGATTCCGGCGGCCGGTTTGGTGACTATCGGGTGGATGCCGGTTGCGCCGACCCGTTCCTTGATTTTCGCCTGAAAAGGTGGGTTGACCGCAACAGCATGCTAACCCATCGCCTTCAGGTGCTGGATGATCTCGCCGGCCATCGGTTGCGCGCTGCCATAAAGCATGCGGCAGTTGTCGGTATAGAACAAGGCGTTCTCGACGCCCGAATAGCCGGTACCCTTGCCACGCTTGATGACGATCACGTTATGCGCCTGGTCGGCGTTGAGGATCGGCATGCCGTAGATCGGGCTGCTCTTGTCGGTGCGCGCGCTCGGATTGACGACATCGTTGGCGCCGATGATCAGTGCGACATCGGCCTGGGCGAACTCGCCGTTGATTTCCTCGAGGTCGAAAATCTTGTCATAGGGCACGCCGGCCTCGGCCAGCAACACGTTCATGTGGCCCGGCATGCGCCCGGCGACCGGGTGAATGGCGAACTTCACCTCGACCCCAGCCTCTTCGAGGATCGAGGTCATTTCCCATACCTTGTGCTGGGCGTGTGCCACGGCCATGCCGTAGCCGGGAACGATGATGACCTTGCTGGCGTAGCGCATCACCGCCGCTGCATCGAGAGCGGAGAGCTCCTTCATCGAGCCACTGATCGCTTCGCCGGGGCCACTCGCCACCATCGGTGTAAAGAGAATGTTGGAGATCGGCCGATTCATCGCTTTGGCCATCAGTTGCGTGAGCAGCGTGCCGGCGGCGCCGACGACGATACCGGCAATGATCAGTGCCGGGTTGCCCTGCACATAGCCCTCGAAACCGACCGCGAGGCCGGTGAAGGCGTTGAACAGCGAAATCACCACCGGCATGTCGGCGCCGCCGATCGGCAGGGTGACGATGACGCCGAGCACCAGGGCGACGGCGAAGAAGAGCAGGATCAGCGGCGGATGGGCCGGAGCCATGCTCACCATGATCGCGCCGAGCATCACGGCGACCAGCGCCAGCACCACGTTAACCGCGTTTTGAGCCGGCAAACGGTAAGGTTTATCGAGCAAACCCTGTAACTTGGCGAAGGCGATGCAGGAACCGGTGAACGAGACTGATCCGATCAGCGCGCCGAGCGCGCCAAGAGTTAGCGTGACCAGGCTGTGCGCTTCGCCGCGGGCAAATTCGATGGCGGCAATGGCCGCCGCCGCGCCACCACCCATGCCGTTGTAGATGGCGACCATCTGCGGCATGTCGGTCATCTTGACCTTTTTGCCCGAAATCCAGGCCGCCGCGCCGCCGACGCCGAGCGCCGCGAAGATCAGGGCGGTGTTCTTCAGCCCCGGAATCAGCAAGGTGCCGGCGATTGCGAGGACCATGCCGTAGCCGGCCCAGACGATGCCTTTGCGGGCACTGGTTGGCGAACTCATGCCCTTGAGGCCGAAGATGAAGAGCACTGCGCCGATGAACCAGGCGCCTTGAACGTAGAAGGGCAGAACCATTATTTGTCCTCCTTCTTCTTGAACATGGCGAGCATGCGTTCGGTCACCACGTAGCCGCCGGCGGCGTTGGCCGCACCGAGTGCGACGGCGAAGAAACCGATGGCCTGTTCAAGCAGGGTGTCGGCCGAACCGAGGGCGACCATGGCGCCGACGACGACCACGCCGTGGATGAAGTTGGAACCGGACATCAGCGGCGTGTGCAGGATGACCGGCACCTTGGCGATGATCTCGTAGCCGGTGAACGCCGCGAGCATGAAGATGTAAAGCGCGAGCATGCCGTCCATCAGGCGTCTCCCATTATTTGTTTGACCGTCGCGTTGACCGTTTCGCCATCCTTGCACAGCAGGGTGCCGGCGACGACTTCGTCGCTCCAGTTGATGTCGAGTTCGCCATTCTTGATCCATGGCGAGATGAAATTGTAGATGTTCTTGGCGTAAAGCTCGGAGGCGTGCGTCGGCATGCGCGAGGGCAGGTTGAGCGGCCCGTGGATGTTCACGTCGTTGGCGATGACATGCTCGCCGGGCTGGGTCAGCTCGCAGTTGCCGCCCGATTCGGCCGCCATGTCAACGATGATGGCGCCATATTTCATGCGCCCGACCATGTCGTGGGTGATGATGACCGGGGCCTTCTTGCCGGGGATGGCGGCGGTCGCGATGACGACATCGGCGAGGGCGACGGCTTTGGCCAGACTCTCGGTCTGACGTGCCTTCTCTTCGGCGGTCAGGTCGCGGGCGTAGCCACCCGTGCCGTCGGCCGAGACACCGGTATCGACGAACTTGGCGCCGAGCGATTCGATCTGCTCGCGGGCAGCGGAACGGACGTCATAGGCTTCGACCATGGCACCGAGGCGTTTGCAGGTGGCGATCGCCTGCAGGCCGGCGACGCCGGCGCCGATGACCAGGACGCGCGCCGGCCTGATCGTCCCGGCGGCGGTGGTCAGCATCGGGAAGAACTTGGTGCAGCGGGCGGCGGCGATCAGGCCGCACTGGTAGCCGGAGCAGGCGCCTTGCGAGGAGAGGGCGTCCATACTTTGCGCGCGCGAGATGCGCGGCAGCAGTTCGAGGGCGAAGGCGGTGACTTTCCTGGCGTTGAGCGCGGCCAGCCTGGCCTTGTCCTCGAAGGGCCTGAGCAGGCCGATCAGGGTCGAACCCTCGGGCAGCGCGGCGATTTCGTCGGGCGAAGGCGGGGTGACGCGCAGGATCAGGTCGGCGTGGCCATAGGCTTCGCGGATGCCGCTGACCATGATGATATCGGCGTAGTCCGAGTCGAGGAAGTGGCTGTCGTTCCCGGCGCGTTGTTCCATGCACATTCGGGCGCCGAGGGCGGCAAATTTCCTGGCGGTCTCCGGCACCAACGCGACCCGGTGTTCACCGGGGACGCGTTCTCTGGTCACCGCAATGGTCAGCGGCATGCTGTTGTCTCCTTGCTGTCGCGGGGGGCCGCGTTTACTTGTGGCTGATTGCCGGATCGATGGTTCAGGAAGCGTCCATCTGGCAGTTATGGAAGCGCAGTTCCTGCGGGTAGGGGAAAAAGTCCTCGACGTGGCCGTCGCGGATCTTCTGCTGTGCCCCCTGCCAGAAGTTTGGTGACAGTAGATCCTTGTGGTGCTTGTGGAAGATCTTGCGCAAGGTCGGCGACGCGAGCAGGAAGGTGCCGAACTCCTCGGGAAAGACATCGTTCCTGGCCACCGGATACCAGATCTCGCCCGACATCTCGGCCTCGAAATCCGGAGCCGGTGGAATCTTGCGGAAGTTGCAGTCGGTCATGTACTCGATTTCGTCGTAGTCGTAGAAAACGACGCGGCCGTAGCGGGTGACGCCGAAATTCTTCCATAGCATGTCGCCCGGGAAAATGTTGGCCTGGGCAAGTTCGCGGATCGCGCTGCCATATTCCTTGATCGCGTGCTCCAGACCCTCGATGTTGTCGGTGCGTTCCATGCGCTCGAGGTGGATGTTGAGCGGCTCCATGCGGCGCTCGATGTAGATGTGCTTGATGACCAGCGTGTCGCCGTCGATCTCGAAGCACGAAGGGGCCAGGGTGCGCAGTTCCGCCATGACTTCGTCGTTGAAACGAGCGAGCGGAAAGGCGGCGTTGGAAAATTCCAGGGTGTCCGCCATGCGGCCGACGCGGTCGACCTGCTTGACCATCATGAATTTCCGCTTGACCGTCGCGCGGTCCATCTCCTTTGAACTGCCGAAGATGTCCTTGATGATCTTGAAGACGTAAGGGTAGGACGGTAGCGTGAATACCAACATGACCAGCCCGCGGATCCCGGGGGCCATGATGAACTTGTCTTCCGAATGGCGCAGGTGATAAAGCAGATCGCGAAAAAACATGGTTTTGCCCTGCTTGCCGAGGCCGAGCATGATGTACAGCTCGGAGCGCGGCTTGTTGGGCAGGATGGAACTCACGAACTGGACATAACCCGACGGCACCTCCGTGTCGACCATGAAATAGGCACGCGACAGCGAAAACAGCAGGCCGATCCGCCAGGCGTCGAGGAGAATGGCGTCGAGGTACAGCTTGCCTTCGTCGTCATGGAGGACGGGAATGGCGAAGGGGTATTCGGCGGCGCCATTGATCGCCTTGCCGATGATGTAGGCGGCCTTGTTGCGATAGAAGGCCGAACCCAGTACCTGGATCTGGAAGTTGAACTCGCGCGCCGGCATGCCCTTCAGGCGGCAGCGAACAGCGTGATAGACGTGGTTGGTGTCGCGCTCGAGGTCGGCGAACGGCCGCTGCCAGGCGAAATCGCGGACGATGGCGCAGATGGTGCCGCGCAGGCCGTCTTCCCTGGCGTAGTAGCTGCGGTAGATGGGCGCGAAGTCGGCTTCGATGTTCTCGGTGGACAAGGTTGGGCGAATGAACATGAAGTCGTTGCGGAAATAGTCGCGGTGGAGGATTTTGGTCGTCACCGAGTTGAAAAAGGTCTCGGCCAGTTCCGGCTGCTTGTGATTGAGCAGCAGGCCGATGTAAAGCAGCTTGACCTGCTGCCAGGTAGTGTCGTCGATGTGTTGTGCGTCGAAGCCGTTGCGCAGGCGCTCGACGCATTCGTCGACGCGGTCATCGTAAAAGCGGATGCGCTTCTTGACCGCCTTGTGCACGCCGATCCAGTTGGCCTGCTCGAAGCGGGTCTTGGCTTCCTTGCTGGTGGCGCGAAACAGCGTGTAGTGCTTGTTGAAGCCCTGAATCAGCGCCAGCGCGATCTGGTGGGCGCTGGTGCCGTAAAGGCCGAAGGAGATTTTCATTGTGGGCGATTCTCGGTGAAGCATGATTTTAGCACTCGCGACTTCCGGTCAATAGCATGTGGGATGGCTGACAGCCTTCCTCCCATGGCACATAAAGATGTCCCGAGATGTTTTTCTTGTAAGCATGACGAGAGAAGGAGGCTGTAAAATGGTGCTGTGTAAATCAATCCAAATCGAGGAATTACCATGGCTTCCGGGAAATCAAAGATCATCTACACCCTAACCGATGAGGCGCCGGCGTTGGCGACTTGTGCCTTTCTGCCGATCGTCCGTACATTCACCGAGCCGGCCGGCGTCGAGATAGAGAAGGCCGACATCTCCGTCTCGGCCCGTGTGCTGTCCGAGTTTTCGGACTGCCTGCCCGACGAGCAAAAAATGCCGAACACGCTGGCTGATCTCGGCAAGCGCACCCTGCTACCGGAAACCAACATCATCAAGCTTCCGAACATCAGCGCCTCCGTGGGCCAGCTGATGGCCTGCATAAAGGAACTGCAGGCACAAGGCTTCAAGATTCCCGACTTCCCCGAAGCCCCCAAGACCGAAGAAGAAAAGGCCATCCGCGCACGCTACGCAAAGTGTGTCGGCAGTTCGGTCAATCCCGTCCTGCGCGAAGGCAACTCCGACCGTCGCGCCCCGCTCGCCGTCAAGAACTTCGCCCGCAAGTACCCGCACTCGATGGGCGAATGGAAGCAGTGGTCGCAGACTCACGTCTCGCACATGCATCATGGCGACTTCTACCACGGCGAAAAGTCGATGACGCTCGACAAGGCACGGGACGTGCGGATGGAACTGATCGCCAAGGGTGGCAAGATCAGCGTGCTGAAGCCGAAGCTTTCGCTACTGGCGGGCGAAATCATCGACTCGATGTTCATGAGCAGGAAGGCGCTCTGCGACTTCTACGAGAAGGAACTCGAAGACTGCCGACAGTCCGGCATCCTGTTCTCGCTTCATGTCAAGGCGACGATGATGAAGGTGTCGCACCCCATCGTCTTCGGTCATTGCGTGAAGATCTACTACAAGGAAGCCTTCGAGAAGCATGCCAAGCTGTTCGAGGAACTCGGGGTCAACGTGAATAACGGCATGATCAATCTCTACGACAAGATCAAGACCCTTCCCGAGTCCAAGCACGATGAGATCATCCGTGACCTGCATGCCTGCCAGGAGCATCGTCCGCGTCTGGCGATGGTGGATTCGGCGAAGGGCATCACCAACTTCCACTCGCCAAACGACATCATCGTGGACGCATCGATGCCGGCCATGATCCGCGCCGGCGGCACGATGTGGGGAGCGGACGGGAAGCAATACGACGCCAAGGCCGTGATGCCCGAATCGACTTTCGCCCGGATCTATCAGGAGATGATCAACTTCTGCAAATGGCATGGCAATTTCGATCCCAAGACCATGGGCACCGTGCCGAACGTCGGCCTCATGGCCCAGCAGGCCGAGGAGTACGGCTCGCACGACAAAACCTTCGAGATCGCCGAAGACGGCATTGCCAACATCGTCGATATTGCCACCGGCGAAGTGTTGCTGACGCAGAACGTCGAGGCAGGCGACATCTGGCGCATGTGCCAGGTCAAGGACGCGCCGATCCGCGACTGGGTCAAGCTGGCCGTCACGCGCGCCCGCAACTCCGGCATGCCGGCCGTCTTCTGGCTGGATCCGTACCGTCCGCATGAAAATGAACTGATCACGAAGGTCGAGAGTTACCTCAAGGATTACGATACCAGCGGCCTGGACATCCAGATCATGTCGCAGGTGCGCGCCATGCGCTTCACCCTGGAGCGCGTCGTCCGCGGTTTCGACACCATATCGGTTACCGGCAACATCCTGCGCGACTACCTGACCGACCTGTTCCCGATCATGGAACTTGGCACCTCGGCCAAGATGCTGTCGATCGTTCCCCTGATGAATGGCGGCGGGATGTACGAAACCGGTGCCGGCGGTTCCGCGCCGAAGCACGTCCAGCAGTTGACGCAGGAAAACCACCTGCGCTGGGATTCGCTGGGCGAGTTCCTGGCTCTGGCCGTGTCGCTGGAAGATCTCGGCATCAAGGAAGGCAACGCCCGCGCCAAGCTCCTCGCCAAGACACTGGACGCCGCGACCGGCAAGCTGCTCGACAACAACAAGTCGCCATCGCGGAAGACCGGCGAGCTGGACAACCGCGGTTCGCAGTTCTACCTGGCCATGTACTGGGCCCAGGAACTGGCGGCGCAGAAGGAAGACGCCGAACTGGCGACCCACTTCGCCAAGCTGGCCAAGGCCCTGACCGAAAATGAGGCACAGATCGTCGCCGAGCTGAAGACGGTGCAGGGCAAGCCGGTCGATATCGGCGGCTACTACAGGGCCGATCCCGACAAGTGCAAGGCCGTGATGCGTCCGAGTCCGACGCTCAACGCCGCGCTCAAGGCGGCACGCATCTAGGCGACAATCCTATGGCGGCCGGCGCCGGCCGCATTGGCGAAAGGAGCGAAGGTCCAAACGGCCTTCGCTCTTCTGTTTTTCGGGTTGTTTTCGCGGTTGACCGCAGCAGTGCCGCCGTTGGGCGAAATGGCTGCCATGCCGTCGGGTTTTGCTTCATAATAATCCGCGCCGCCGGCCGGATGGGTGCCCTGCCAGGCCTGCCCCGCCAAGGGGTTCGACGCAAATCGTGGTCGTCCCATAACAACGCAAGGAGTGAATATGTCATCACACATCAAGGTTCCGCAAGACGGCTCGAAAATTGTTCCGGGACAAGCGGTTCCCGACAACCCGATCATTCCCTTCATCGAAGGTGACGGCATCGGCATCGACATCACGCCGGTCATGATCAAGGTGATCGACGCTGCGGTCGACAAGGCTTATGGCGGGAAAAAGAAAATCCACTGGATGGAAGTGTTCGCCGGCGAGAAATCGACCCGCCTGTACGGGCCGGACGAGTGGTTCCCCAAGGAAACCTTCGATGCGCTCAAGGAGTATTCAGTGTCGATCAAGGGACCAATGGCAACCCCGGTCGGTGGCGGTATCCGCTCGTTGAACGTGGCGCTGCGCCAGGAACTCGACCTCTACCAGTGCGTCCGTCCAGTGCGGTATTTCAAGGGCGTGCCGTCGCCGCTCAAGAATCCGGAACTGACCAACATGGTCATCTTCCGCGAGAACACAGAAGACATCTACGCTGGTATCGAGTGGGCCGCCAACAGTGATGCCTGCAAGAAGGTCATTGATTTCCTGGACAAGGAAATGGGTATCAAGAAAATCCGTTTCCCGGAATCTTCCGGCATCGGCATCAAGCCGATCTCGATCGAAGGCACTACCCGCCTGGTGCGCGCTGCGCTCAAGTACGCCATCGACAACGACCGCAAGTCGGTGACCATCGTGCACAAAGGCAACATCATGAAATTCACGGAAGGCCTGTTCCGTGACACCGCCTACAAGGTCGCGTGCGAGGAATTCGGTGCCGAGTTGATCGACGGCGGCCCGTGGTGCGAGTTCAGGAACCCGAACAGCGGGCGCGAGATCATCGTCAAGGACTCGATCGCCGACGCCTTCCTGCAGCAGATTCTGCTGCGTCCGGCCGAGTACGACGTGATCGCCACCACCAATCTGAACGGCGACTATATCTCCGACGCGCTGGCGGCGCAGGTCGGCGGCGTTGGCATCGCGCCAGGCGCCAACATTTCCGACCAGTACGCCTGCTTCGAGGCGACCCAGGGCACAGCGCCGAAGTACGCCGGGCTGGACAAGGTAAACCCCGGTTCGCTGATCCTTTCCGCTGAAATGATGCTGCGCTACCTCGGCTGGTTCGAAGCGGCCGATCTCGTCATCAAGGGGATGGAAGCGGCGATCGGCGCCAAACAGGTGACCTTTGACTTTGCCCGCCTGCTGGAAGGCTCCGAGGAACTGTCCTGTTCCGAATTCGGCGATGCCATGATCGAGCGCATGTAAATCCGGCAGGTTTTCAAGCCCGCATGAAGCCTCCAGCAGGGGGCTTCTACATTTCTGGCGGCGCTTTCAGTGCTGTCTTTCGCTTCACCGACGGCAAAAAAGCGAGGGTATCGCTCGCCCCTCTCTGGTGCGCTGCCCAAGGCGGCGCCGGGACCAAAGATCGGCGCCACGCGTAACACCGGCAATTCCTGGCCTTACGAACCTGAATATTCCATAGGCGGCTTCGGGGTGGAACCTTGTGGCTCCATCGCTGTCCTCCACTCAGGAGGGGTTAGACGTGAATGGCACTTACTTAACGTTCAACTCTTTGATGCAAATGATGAAACAGGCTGGATCGACGCGTGATAAGTTGGCGTCGCCAAATACCCAACCCGCCCACGATGAGCCAGCCCAAATGCATCCTATCCGCAGTACACGCGCACAGCAACACCGAACGGTCAAGGCCCACGCTGCCCAGAGCGACGCCTATGCGTTTTTCAACCTGTTGATGGGGCCGGAATTGTTCGATGCCGTGGAATCTGAACTGCCGCCCCACCGAGAAAGGCAATATCCCCCGACGGAGACGTTGTCGATGTTTCTGGCCCAAGCGCTGAGCACCGATCGTTCCTGCCAGAAGGCAGTCAATGACCGTGCGGTCAAATGCCTGGTTGGCGGCCTGGTGCCGGGCAGCACCCACACGGGCGCCTATTGCCGGGCGCGAAAGCGCTTGCCTTTGAAGATGCTCAGTACACTGGCGTGCCACGTGGGGCAAAGAGTCGCCACGCAGGCGCCGACAGCTTGGCATTGGCGGGGTCGTCCCGTCCGTCTGGTGGACGGGACGACCGTCGTAATGCCCGACACCTCAGACAATCAGGTCGTCTACCCGCAACCGACGAGCCAGAAGCCGGGACTGGGTTTCCCGCAGTGCCGGATCGTTGGGCTCGTTTGTTTGGGTAGCGGGGCGGTCCTCAATGCCACGACCGGCTCCTGTCGGGGCAAGGGCAGCGATGAGCAGTCGTTGCTGCGTTCGATATTCGATTCTCTGGAGCAGGGTGATTTACTGTTGGGCGACGCCTTCTACGCCACCTACTTTCTCCTCTGCTCATTGCGCGAGCGGTGCATTGATGCGGTGTTTGAACAAAATGGCGCGCGGCAACGCACCACCGATTTTTGCCGAGGTCGGCTGTTGGGGCAGCGCGATCATCTGATCGTGCTGCCAAAACCCGTCAGCAAACCCGACTGGATGCCTCAGGCCGACTACGATCAGGCCCCCGAGAGTCTGACCGTACGCGAGCTTCGGGTCGGTGGCAAGACACGGGTGACGACATTGCTTTGCCCAAAACAAACCGACAAGACTGCCTTGAAATCGCTCTATCGGGATCGCTGGCACGTTGAACTCGATCTGCGCAACATCAAGACCACGCTCGGCATGGAACGACTGAGTTGCCTGACGCCTGCGATGGCGATCAAGGAAATCTGGGTCTATCTGCTCGCCTACAATCTGATTCGCTTAATGATGGCTCAGGCTGCGATGCTCTCCCACAGATTGCCGCGCCAACTGAGCTTCAAGCATACCGTGCAAATCTGGCTCGCCTGGGCACCCTTTGCGAGCCGCAGCCATCACGACATACACAGCGAACTATTCGTTTTAATCGCCCAACAACAGGTCGGTAACCGACCGGGCCGGATCGAGCCTCGCGCCGTCAAACGACGACCTAAACCCTATCCAATGCTCACCAAACCACGTAATCTCGCCAAAGCTATCGTCATGAAAAGAGCCGGCCCCGGAATTTCGGACAGAGGGATAAGTGATAGCCTTGCTCAATCGCAGGCCGCGTAGCGGCCGAAATGAGGAGCAAGAAGATGACGAGAAGGAAGCGGCGGAATCACTCGCCGGAGTTCAAGGCGAAGGTGGCGATGGCGGCCATCAAGGGCGACAAGACGCTGGCCGAGATGGCGCAGCAGTTCGATGTTCACCCCAACCAGATTACCGACTGGAAGACACAGTTGATGGAGCGTTCGTCAGTCGTGTTTGGCGACACGACCGCCAAGGAGAAAGACCCGGACATTCTGGCCATGGAAGCAAAGATTGGTCGCCTGAGTCTGGAAAATGATTTTTTAGAAGGCGCGCTCACCAAGGCGGGACTGCTGAGCGCAAGACGATGATTGACCGCAGCCACACCCTGCCGGTAGTCCGGCAATGCCGGATTCTCGGGCTTGCCCGGTCGACCGCCTACTACACCCCGGAACCTGTCTCGTCCGCCGATCTGGCGCTGATGCGCCGCATTGATGAATTGCATCTGGAGCACCCGTTCGCTGGCAGCCGGATGCTGCGCGACCTGCTGCGCCTGGAAGGCCATTCCATCGGCCGCAAGCACGTGCGCACGCTGATGAAAAAGATGGGGATCGAAGCACTTTACCGGAAACCGAACCTTTCCAAACGGCATGATGCCCACCTGATCCATCCCTATCTGCTCAGGGACCTGGTCATCGACCGCCCCAATCAGGTTTGGGCCACCGACATCACGTACATTCCGATGCGCCGGGGCTTCGTCTATCTGGTCGCCGTTATCGACTGGTGCAGCCGGAAAGTCCTCTCCTGGCGGTTATCCAACACGCTGACTACGGATTTCTGTCTGGAGGCGGTCAGCGAAGCCATCTTGCATTTCGGCAAGCCGGATATCTTCAACACCGATCAGGGTAGCCAGTTCACCAGCAGCGATTTCACCGGGTTGCTGAAGGATAACGGAATCCGGATCAGCATGGATGGCAAGGGCTGCTGGCGTGACAACGTCTTTGTCGAACGACTCTGGAAAAGCGTCAAGTACGAGGAGGTCTATCTCAAGGCTTACGACACGGTGGCCGATGCCAAGGCCAACCTGGGGCGCTACCTGGATTTCTACAACGCCCGCCGACCGCATCAAACCCTTGACGGTAAAATGCCGGATACGGTCTACGTCGAAAACCTGCCAAAAGAGACGTTCGCAGCATGACCACCGCGTTACCCACCGCGCCGTCAGCCTACGGTCTAAACGGACCTTCGGCCGCCGTCACCGTGGATAACGCTACCCCGCAGGGCTCCACCTATCTCCGTGGAAAAACTGTCCAAGTAAACGGGACCAGCTCTAAAAATGGACATCCCAAAAAGCTTAAGTAAGTGCCATTCGGGTTAGACGTCGTTTATTGGCAAACGCTATCCATTCAGGGTATGGTCATGGCTGGTTATCATGCCGCTGAAATAGGAGGCGTAATTTCATCGAATTCCGATGATCTAAGGTTGATAGTTTGTTCTTGTTTGGTAAAAACGTATCTGAGTTTGAGAGACTTACTTAAAAGTTAGGCCGTACAAACATGGCGCGGACATCTGTACCTCAATCGCACAAGGTCGCTGTACTCACAGAGGCGGGTTATCGGTGCGCAGTACCAACATGCCGAACGATACTTGCCCTGGATTTGCACCACATGGTCGAGGTTAGCGAAGGAGGAGGCAATGCTCAGTCCAACCTGCTTCCACTTTGCCCGACCTGCCACGCGCTTTTTCATCGCGGAGAGATCCGGCGAGACTCCATCTATGCATGGAAGTCCATGCTTGTGTCACTGAACCAAGCGTTTGATCAACGCGATATCGATGATCTTCTTTTTCTTGGGACCGAGAATTCTGTCGACTTGATGTTCTCATGTGACGGTGTGGCGAAGTTCTCCCGCTTGATTGGGAGTGGGTTAGCGCAGTACAGCATGGCGCTCGCTGATTATTCAAGTGGTGTCAGGTTGTACCGGGTTAGTCTAACTGAGCGAGGTAAACACTTGGTTCAAGCGTGGAAGTCCGGTGATCGCAATGCTTTGGCAAGCGTACTCGGTGCAGCCTAACCTTCGCTCAAGCGGAGTGCCAACGGCATGCTGCCGCTGTCGCGCGCTTAGCTCGAACTTTCTGTCGCTACACGCACCATAATTGCAACAAAACTAAGGAGGATGGCACCATGTCAATCTACAAAGTCAAATTGGAAAGAAAACAGGAAGTCGCTGCTGGAACAATGGCGTTCTATTTTGAAAAACCGAAGGGGTTTGCCTTCAAAGCAGGTCAGTACGGTGACCTCACCCTGATCAACCCTGCTGAAACTGACGCAGAGGGCAACATACGAGGATTTTCCCTGGCGAACGCGCCTCATGAAGACTTTCTCATGTTTGCGACCCGGATGCGCGATACCGCATTCAAGCGTGTGTTAAGGACAATGGAACCGGGCACGGAACTCACGCTGGACGCTCCTGGTGGCTCGTTCACGCTCCACAACAATGCGAGCATTCCCGCCGTTTTCCTCACGGGTGGTATCGGAATTACCCCCGTCAGAAGCATCATTCTGCAAGCCGCGCACGACAAGCTTCCCCACAAGATTTTCCTGTTCTATTCCAATAACCGGCCGGAAGACGCTGCGTTCCTGGACGAGTTGGTGGAAGCTCAGAAAGAAAATCCGAATTACACCTTTATCGGCACGATGTCCCAGATGGAAAAGTCAAGCCGCGCATGGGATGGGGAGACCGGTTTCATCACCCAGGCCATGCTCCAGAAATCCATTGGCGACCTGACGCTCCCCATTTACTACGTTGCCGGCCCACAAGCAATGGTGCAGGCGATGCGCGAAATACTGAATAAGGCGGGAGTTGATGACGACAGCATCCGCACGGAGGAGTTTTCGGGCTACTGACACTGAGCCAGGAGTGCCACATGAACATCAAAATGAAACGGGTGTATGAAAAACCGGACCAAGAGGATGGTAGACGCATCCTCGTGGACAGGCTTTGGCCACGAGGCTTGACCAAGGAAAAAGCAAGTGTTGACCTGTGGCTCAAAGATATTGCGCCCAGCACGGAGCTTCGAAAATGGTTTGGCCACGACCCGAGCAAATGGGAAGAGTTCAAGATGCGGTATCTCAGCGAACTCAAAGAGAATAGCGAATCAATCCAGACCCTGAAGCAAGAACTGAAAACGGGGAAGGTGACGCTCCTCTATGGCGCGAAGGACGAAGAGCATAACGAGGCGCTTGTCATCCTGGAAAACAGCGCGCTGTTTCATTAGCGGGAAGGAGAAAGCGGCGCACATGAAGCGGCGGTAGATGGGCGCTGTTAGCGAAGCGCTGATTTATTCGTCACCCTGGCGAAGGCCGGGATTCGGGCCGTTGGTTTTTCTGGATTCCTGCCTTCGCCGGAATGACAATCCGGGAATCAATCAGCCTCTCCTTAGCTCGACAGAGGATGTGGACGGCGACCAAACGCGACCGAACAAGGCGCTGCACCCGACCGCCTGCAGCCCTACGCCCGTGCCTCGCTTTGGGCCTCCTGCGGCAGGAACGCTTGGCCGTTAAGCTTTATTAGCCCCGGCGGTTTCAAGTCCGAAGTGCAACAAGCTGATGATGATGCTTAAAGAAGTCGAAGGATTCTGGGATAAACAGTTCGGCCGGACAGTGAAAGTTGAGGCTCTTTCGAGGTCGGGTATTGAGTTGCCAGGCAACGGCATCGAGTTCGGTCTGAGAGAATCCAGAGAGATCGGATCCCTTGGGAAAATACTGGCGAAGCAAGCCGTTGGTATTTTCGTTGATGCCGCGTTGCCAAGGGCTGTGCAGATCGGCGAAATAGACCGCGACGCCAGTGATTTCGGAAAGGCGCGCATGCTGCGCCATCTCGCGCCCTTGGTCGTAGGTCAGGGAAAGGCGTCGTTGCGCGTCAACCCGGTTGAGGACAGCGCCAAAGGCCGTGGCCGCGGTTTCGGCCGTGGCGTCCTCCATCTTGACCAAGGTGACAAAGAGCGTGGTCCGCTCGACCAGCGTGCCGATGGACGAGGCATTGCGTGCTCCCTTGATCAGATTGCCCTCCCAGTGGCCGGGAATGACACGCTCGCTGATCTCCGGTGGGCGCAGATGGATGCTGGTCATCTCAGGAATCTGGCCCCGGCAATCTTCGCCTCGGGCGCGCGGCCGACGACGCTTACGCGCTTGTCGCAGGCAGGCGATCTACTCACTGCGCAGCGTGCCGCGTGTTATCGCGTAAAGCGCGGTGTCCCCCAGGGGGACTTCCTTCGGGGCGTAGATGGTCTCGTGACTGACCTGAAGCTTGGGTTGATCCGGGTGCATTCGCTGCAGTATGCCCGCGATCTGTTCCGGAGAATGGCAGGCGCGCAGCAGGCGTTCGACATGTGTCCAGAGCGGACCGTCCTGGGCGAGTCGAGAAGGGTATTGTGCGGTCCTTGCCAACATACTGGCGCGCTGCTGCGTGAGTGGCGCCCGATAGCCGCCCGCGACCGGCGGACGCCCGCGTTTCTTGGGTGCTGTGGCGGGATTGCTCCAGCCGTTGCGGTTTAATTCACGACTGATCGAACTCGGCGCGCGCTGGACGCAGCGGGCAATTGCCCGCTGCGTCCAGCCCTGCTCAAGCCCCAACTGGATCATCGTGCGTTCTTCACAACTCAGGTGTTCGTATTTCGTTCCCATCGCCACACATTACCTCCCGGAAAGTGTTGCACTTCAGATTTGAGCGCGCCATATATTGAAATTGCCAAAAAATTTGATTCGTAATCAGTAGGTCGGAGGTTCGACTCCTTTCTGCAGCACCACCTGAATTTCTCATGTCGCTTGTTAAAGTCCCGGAATGTGGTCATTCTCGAAGCTCCGGGATTTTTTCGTCCGCAAATTGCTGGGTGGTGGCTGTTATCGGGACGACATGCGGGTAATGTTTAGCGCACAGGGACAGGATCAGGAGATGAGTAAGAGCTACGAGAAAAGCCAGCCTCCCCGCAGCGACATCGATGCACTTTCCGAGCCGCTGGTCATCGAATTCGGCACGGCATGGTGCGGTTACTGCATGGCGGCGCAGCCGCTGATCGAAAGCGCGTTGAAAGATTATCCGGCGCTGCGCCACCTCAAAGTCGAGGACGGGCCGGGACGACCATTGGGACGTTCGTTTCGCGTAAAGCTGTGGCCGACGTTGGTCTTCATGGCGCATGGCCAGGAAGTGGCGCGTCTGGTCCGGCCGGAGAGCGCTGCGGAAATCGTTAATGCACTGCGCCGGATCGCCGATCAAGAGCCTGATCGAGCACGCCATGTCATTTGAACCCGAAGCGGCCAGTATTCTGTACTGAATCGGATCGGACGAATCGAGCGTCCACCTCTTCACTGTGCCCCGTTCCTGGGCGGATGCATGGGACAACTTTCATTACACCCGGCACCACCTGTCGCACCTGACTTCGTTGCGCGAGGATGCATTGCTGGCGCTGCTCGCCGGAACGTCGACGAGCGCCCGGAGGTCGCCGACGGCGATCTGTGCATTGCAGTGCCGGAAGCTGCGAGCAGGGCTGTCGAGCGGTTCTTCCTTCCCCTGGGCTTGCCCAAGGTGCGCGTATTTCTGACCCGCGGCAACTTTTGATGGCCGCACACGCGTGCGGACAGGAATGCGCGGCGGCGGAACTCAGCGTTGCTGCCACTTAATGTTAGCCACGGCGCCGGTGACGATGCCGGCGACGCTCTTGAGTGAACCCAGGGCAAGGGTCGAGACGCCGGTCACGCCCTGGCCGATGGTGCAGGCAATGACCAGGACGCCGCCGAAGCCCATCAGCATGCCGCCCATGAGATGGTTGCGTAGATCCTCGAAAGATGCGGACCTCTTCCAACGGAGCTGGCGCGACGTGATGGCATGGACGAGCGAACCGAGAACGACGCCGATGACGGTGGCAATGCCGAAGGTCACGTGCAGGTACTTGTCGGTCCTCAGCATCAGCAGCTCCAGGCTGTAGGCGGTGGGAGCGACAAAGCTCGGCGACTCCATGGCCCGGGAGTTGGTCCCGAAATGGGGCATCTCTATCGTAGCGGGATTTTTCGCAAAGCCGATACGTCCCGAAAGGTACCAGCCCGCTGTGACCAGCAATCCGAGAGTCGCGCCGCCGGCACTGCATGCCTTATTCGCCGGCGTCCTCAGGCGTTGGTGGTGATCGCGTGCAGCTTGGCGAAGGCGAACAGTTCGAGGCGGCTGGACAGGCCGAGTTTGCCGTAGATCGAGTTCAGGTGATTGCGCAGCGTGTTTTCGCTAATATTGAGGCGCTCCGCGATCAGCCTGCCACCGGCTGAGGCGTCCTTGGTGATCTCGGTAATCGTTTGCCGTTCGCGCCGGGTCAGGCTGGCAATCCTGAGTTGATCCGGTGTCTCGAACTCTGCTTTCCGACGTTGGGCAAGATGAAAAAAGATCCGGCCGGTGGCGGCGCCATCGATCCAGAATTCGCCTTCATCGATCTTCTCGATGGCGCTGAGCAGCGACGCGACCGGCTCGCTCCTGGTTACGACCCCGCGCGCACCCGCCAGGATCGCACCGTCGTGCACCGAGACATCGCGCGAAGCAGTCAGCGCGAGCACGCGCGCCGGCGATATGGAGCACAGTTCGGCAATCGCATCGATTCCGATATCCCCGTCAAGGTCGACCACGATGACGTTGATCGGCGTATCGTAAATTATTCTGGCGGCTTGGCCGCAATCAGTCGCGCTACCTGCGAGTTCGACCTGCGGGTCCGTGTCTTGGAGAAGTTTCTCCAGTCCCCAAAGTGCGATCGGGAGATCGCTGACCAGCATTACGCGGATCGACCTAGTTTGATGATTTGTCATGGTTGGTTGCTGAAACTATCTTGGATTTGAAAAAATAGTACATTTATACTACGCTTTTGTTATGAAATCTAGTAGGTACTAAAGAAATCTAATAGGCGACGTTGCGCCTCGCGTTTGCGAACCTCAGGCTCGGCGTTAGAATTCGGGTGGGCGTCGCACCGGGCCGACTGGTGTTGCGTCGCGACACTATGCAAATCGAACATTGGGAGAGCGGCGATGGAAATTGCGGGCAAGGTATTTCTGGTGACTGGCGCGGGTTCCGGATTGGGTGCGGCAACGGTGCGGGCATTGGCCGCAGCCGGCGCGAACGTGGTTTTGGCCGATGTGAACCGCGAGGCGGTTGAGAATCTGGCGGCCGAACTCGGCGCCAACGCCTGCTTCGTCGAGACGGATGTCGCAAACGAGGCGAGTGCGGTCAACGCCGTAAATACGGCTAATTCTGTTTTCGGTGGCCTGCACGGGCTGGTCAACTGTGCCGGTGTGGCGCCGGCCGAGAAGGTGGTCGGCCGCGACGGGCCGCACAAGCTGGAGACCTTTGCGCGGACGATCAACATCAACCTGGTTGGCACCTTCAACATGATCCGGCTGGCGGCCGAGGCGATGCTGAAGGGTGAGCCCGATGCCGGCGGTGAGCGCGGCGTGATCGTCAATACGGCAAGCGTGGCCGCCTTCGAAGGCCAGCTGGGGCAGGCGGCCTATGCCGCATCGAAGGGCGGAATCGTCGCCCTGACCCTGCCGGTGGCGCGCGAACTGGCGAAGAGCGGGATTCGCTGTGTCACTGTCGCCCCGGGCATCATGGAAACCCCGATGCTGATGGGCATGCCGCAGGAGGTCCAGGATTCGCTGGGCAAGATGGTGCCGTTTCCGTCACGCATGGGCAGACCGGCCGAATTCGCGGCGCTGGTCAGGCACATCGTCGAAAATTCCTACCTGAACGGCGAGGTGATCCGTCTGGACGGCGCCATCCGCATGGGAACCAAATAATCTATACTGCGGCTCCGCCTCCTGGACCGGAAAGGCACTGCGGCGCCTTTTCTCATTTGCATGCCTGAAGCTCCCTGTTATCACTGCGGCCAGCCGATTCCGGACGATGTCGAACTGTCGGTGGCGGTGGCCGGCAAAGAACGCCCGATGTGCTGCCACGGGTGCCAGGCCGTAGCGCAATCGATAGTCGCCAACGGGCTCGAGGACTACTACCGCAGCCGCGATTCGTTGCCGGAAGCGCCGCGCGAGGCGATGCCGGCCATCCTCGAGCAACTGGCGCTGTACGATCACGCCGATTTCCAGAAGAGCTTCGTCAAGGAGTTGGGGGAAAACGAGCGCGAAGCGTCGCTGATTCTCGAGGGGATTACCTGCGCTGCCTGCATCTGGCTCAACGAGCAGCATGTCGGCAAGTTGCCTGGCGTCACGGCGGTCGACATCAACTATGCGACGCGCCGGGCACGGGTGCGCTGGAACGAGTCGCGGATCAGGCTCTCCGATATCCTGGGAGCGATCGCCGCCATCGGCTACCGCGCCTATCCCTACGACCCCGCGAAGAATGAGGAAATCTCGCGCAAGGAGCGGCGCGACGCGCTGTGGCGCCTCTGGGTGGCTGGCTTCGGCATGATGCAGGTGATGATGTACGCCTTTCCGATGTACATCGCCGACGGCGACATGACCGCCGATGTCGAGAGCATGATGCGCTGGGCCAGCCTGCTGCTGACCCTGCCGGTAGTCTTCTATTCCGCGGCGCCGTTCTTCCGCAATGCCTGGCGCGATCTCGGGTTGCGCCGGGTTGGCATGGACGTTCCGGTGGCCCTCGGCGTCGGCACGGCCTTCGTCGCCAGTTGCTGGGCGACGTTCATGCAGGCGGGCGAGATCTATTTCGATTCGGTGACCATGTTCGTCTTCTTCCTGCTCGGCGGTCGCTATCTGGAAATGACGGCGCGCCAGAAGGCGGTCAGCGTGACCGAGGCACTGGCCCGACTGCTGCCGGCCTTTGCGCAAAAAATGCCGAATTTCCCGGTCGACCGCAACACCGAACAGCGGGTAGTCGCCGACCTCCGCACCGGTGACTACGTGCTGGTGCGAGCTGGCGACATCGTGCCGGCCGATGGCCGGGTCGTCGAAGGCGTGAGTTGCGCCGACGAGGCGCTGCTCACCGGTGAGAGCCGGCCAGTGCCGAAATCGCCGGGCGAACCGGTAACCGGCGGCACGATCAACGCCGAGAGTCCGCTGGTCGTACAGGTGGAGCAGGTCGGCACGGGCACGCGACTTTCCGCCATCATCAGCCTGATGGAGCGCGCCGCAGCCGAGAAGCCGCGCATCGTCGAACTGGCAGACCGTATCGCCAGCTATTTTGTCGCGACGCTGCTCTTCGTCGCTGCCGCGGTCGCGGTGGGCTGGTACTTCGTCGATCCATCGCGTGCCCTGTGGATCACGGTGTCGGTTCTGGTTGTGACCTGTCCCTGCGCCCTTTCGCTGGCGACACCGATCGCCCTGACGGTCGCGGCCGGCGCACTGGCGAAGGATGGCCTGCTGGTGACACGCGGGCACGCCATCGAGACGCTGGCCCAGGCAACGCATTTCGTCTTCGACAAGACCGGGACGCTGACCACCGGGCGCATGCACCTCGTCGATGTGGCCGTGTTGGGAGCGCTGGAGCAGGAAGAGTGTCTGGTGGTTGCCGCTGCCCTCGAGCAAAGTTCCGAACATCCGGTGGCGGCAGCGCTGCGCCGGGTGGCCGGTGCAGCGCTGCCGCTGGCGGCGGATGTCGTTGTCGAGCCCGGGCAGGGGATCTCGGCTACAGTCGCCGGGCGGCATTGCCGCATCGGGCGTCCCGCCTATGCCCTGCGCCTCGGCGTCAGCACTCTCCCGGATTCGGCTGCCACCTGGTTTGACAGCGGCGACACCGTCGTTGCGCTGGCGGATGCAACCGGCTGCCTGGCTCTGTTCCGGATGGGCGACGAACTCCGTCCCGAGTCGGCGGCCCTGGTTGCGGATCTGCGTGCTGCCGGAAAGAAGGTCTTGCTGCTGACCGGGGATGCGCCGGCGGTGGCGCGGCGGGTTGCCGACCAACTGGGCATCACCGACGTTCGCGCCGGCGTGACGCCACAGGGCAAGCATGACTGTGTCACGGCGCTGCAAGCGAGCGGCGCAGTGGTGGCGATGATCGGGGACGGTGTCAATGATGCGCCGGTCCTAGCTCGGGCGCAGGTGTCGGTGGCCATGGGGGGGGGCGCACAACTGGCGCGTACCCAATCCGACTTCGTGCTCCTTTCCGAGAATCTTGACCACCTGCGCCACGGCTTGCGGCGCGCAATGATGACGCTGCGCATCATCTGGCAGAACCTGTGGTGGGCATTCGCGTACAATTTCGTTGCCCTGCCCTTGGCCATCGCCGGTTATGTCACACCGTGGCTAGCGGGGATCGGCATGTCGGCTAGTTCGCTGCTGGTCGTGCTCAACTCGCTGCGCATTCAGCGCATGGAAACGGACTGATGGAAAGCATCTATCTGCTGATCCCGATCTCGGTGATCCTCGTCTTCGTGATTGCGGTGATCTTCTGGTGGTCGGTCCGCAGCGGTCAGTTCGACGATCTGGAAGGCCCAGGGTTCAGGATACTAATGGATGACGACGGCCCGGACATTCCGCAACCGGGCGTGGAACAGAGCGACAAACCGGAGAAAAGTTGACCTTTGTCAACGCCTGGCTAGGACGGTGCATGAATAATCGAATCATGTGAAGTGAGTGTTTCATGGCGATTCTCTGTTGGGGTTGGGGTGCGTTACGACGCACCCTTTTTTTGTCCGCCTACGCAAGCCGGATTTGCCGGATTGCTACGCCCTTCGGACTAATTTGACCTAGATAATCTGGACGTTGATCTAGGTCAAATCCCCCCGCCTGTTCTACAATACCATCCGGTTCTATGTGCCACCCTCGGTTCACGGAGTGGTCATTCAGTCTTTTCTTCAACGAGAGGTGGGTTCATGTCTGGATCGCAAACCACATATAACGACAAGGTCGTCCGGCAGTTCGCCGTCATGACCGTCATCTGGGGCATTGTTGGCATGTCGGTCGGTGTCATCATTGCTGCTCAGCTGGTCTGGCCGGAGCTCAATATGGGCTTCCTGCATTTTGGCCGACTGCGTCCGCTGCACACCAACGCGGTGATCTTTGCGTTTGGTGGCTGCGCCCTGTTCGCAGCGTCTTATTGGACTGTTCAACGCACCAGCCATGCGCGACTATGGGGTGGTCCGCTGGTGCCTTTCACCTTCTGGGGCTGGCAACTTGTCATCGTGTTGGCGGCGATCACTTTGCCGCTGGGTATTACTCAGAGCAAGGAATACGCCGAACTGGAATGGCCAATCGATATCCTGATCACGCTGGTCTGGGTTTCCTACGCCTTTGTTTTCTTCGGGACCATCGCCAAACGAACGGTTTCCCACATTTATGTGGCCAACTGGTTCTTCGGCGCCTACATCATCGCCGTTGCCCTGCTGCACCTGGTTGATAACGCTGCAGTGCCGGTTTCGCTGACCAAGTCCTACCCGGTCTATTCAGGTGTTCAGGATGCGATGGTTCAATGGTGGTACGGTCACAATGCTGTGGGTTTTTTCCTGACCGCAGGCTTCCTGGGCATGATGTACTACTTTGTGCCGAAGGCCGCCGGACGTCCGGTTTATTCCTATCGTCTGTCCGTGGTGCACTTCTGGGCACTGATCTTTACCTACATGTGGGCGGGCCCGCACCATCTGCACTACACCGCGCTGCCTGACTGGACGCAATCAGTCGGCATGGTCTTCTCGCTGATTCTGCTGGCGCCGTCCTGGGGTGGCATGATCAACGGCATCATGACTCTGTCCGGTGCCTGGCACAAACTGCGCGACGATCCCATCCTCAAGTTCCTGATCACGTCGCTGTCCTTCTACGGCATGTCGACGTTTGAAGGTCCGATGATGGCGATCAAGACTGTCAATGCGCTGTCGCACTACACGGACTGGACCATCGGTCACGTGCACTCCGGTGCGCTCGGCTGGGTGGCCATGGTTTCCATCGGTTCCATCTACTACCTGCTGCCGAAGCTCTTCGGCAAGAGCGAGATGTACAGCGTCAAGCTGGTCACGGTTCACTTCTGGATCGCCACCATCGGTACCGTGCTTTACATCGCCTCTATGTGGATCGCCGGCGTCATGCAGGGTCTGATGTGGCGCGCCGTGAATGCTGACGGTACGCTGGCTTACAGCTTTGTCGAATCGGTCAAGGGGTCCTACCCGTTCTGGGCGATCCGCTGGCTGGGTGGCGTTCTGTTCCTGACCGGCATGCTGATCATGGCCTACAACATGTTCAAGACCATGGCAGGCGGTCGGACTCAGGATATGCCGGTGATCGTTCCGGCTGGCCATCACGCCTGATTAGGGGGAAGTAACAATGCTAAAGCATGAACAAATTGAAAAAAGCGTTGGCCTGCTTATCGTCCTGACCTTTTTGACCGTCAGCGTCGGTGGCTTGCTCGAAATCGTTCCGCTCTTCTTCCAGAAATCGACGACGACGCCGATCGAAGGGGTAAAGCCCTACGATGCGGTTCGGCTTGTCGGTCGTGATGTCTATGTTCGCGAAGGTTGTTACCTCTGCCACTCGCAAATGATTCGTCCTTTCCGTGCGGAAACCGAGCGTTACGGCCACTATTCCGTCGCCGGAGAGTTTGTCTACGATCACCCGTTCCAGTGGGGATCGAAGCGTACCGGGCCGGATCTGCATCGTGTCGGCGGTCGTTATTCTGATGAATGGCAACGTGCTCACCTGACCAATCCACGCGACGTGGTTCCCGAGTCCAACATGCCTGCGTTTGCCTTCCTGGCCAATACCAAGGCCAAGGATAGCGTCGGTGCCGACGTCGAGAAGAAGATGGAATTGATGCGCTATTACGCCAATGTTCGCGGTATCCCGTCCAATTCCGATGAGGATATCAAAGGCGCCAAGGCTGCGATCGGTGACATGACGGAAATGGACGTTCTGATTGCCTACCTGCAAGGCATGGGTACGGCACTGGGCTCAATGAAACAATAAGCCATGGACATCAACGATCTCCGTTCCATCATCACGGTTGCCGGGTTGCTCTGCTTCCTGGGGATCGTCTGGTGGGCCTACAGCAAACGCAGCAAGAAGGGGTTCGATGAGGCTGCCAACTTGCCGTTCGCGGAAGACGATGATCAGGATGCGGCGTCAAAGGCGCCGCATTCTCGCTGAAAAGAGGAAAGCAAATGAGCGATTTCGTTAGCGGTTTTTGGAACATGTATGTGATTGTGATTGTGCTGGCCAGTATTTTCGCCTGTGCGCTTCTTCTCTACATGCAGGGCAAGGCGAAGTTCACCCCGGGCAAGACCATGGGTCATGTCTGGGATGAAACCCTGGAGGAATACAACAACCCGATGCCCAGGTGGTGGAGTTGGTTGTTTGTCATCACGGTGATTTTCTCACTGGTATATTTGGTACTCTATCCGGGTCTTGGCAAGTTCCCGGGAATCTTGGGCTGGACATCAGTTGGCCAGTACAAGATCGAACGTGAGCGCATGGATGCCACCATTCAGCCGATGTACGACAAGTACCTTGCCATGGACGTCAAGGCGGTCGCCGCCGACAAGCAGGCGATGGAAACCGGGAAGCGCCTCTATCTGACCTACTGCATGCAGTGTCACGGTGCGGACGCGCGTGGTGCCAAGGGCTTTCCCAACCTGACCGATTCTGACTGGCTGTATGGCGGCGAACCGGAACAGATCAAGCAGACTATCGACGAAGGCCGCATGGGTGTGATGCCTCCGCATGTGCAGCTCGGTGCCGACACCATCAAGGATTTGGCGAACTATGTCCGTTCGCTTTCCGGCCTGCCAAACGATTCGGTGCGCGCGGCAAAGGGCAAGGAAGCGTTCACCTCTGCCGGTTGCGTGGGTTGTCATGGTCCGGATGCCAAGGGTATGGCAGCGATTGGTGCCCCGAACCTGACTGACAAGGTCTGGCTCTACGGTTCGTCCGAGGCGACTATCACCGAGACCATCGCCGGCGGTCGTCAGAACAAGATGCCCGCCTGGAAGGAATTCCTCGGCGAAGGCAAGGTGCAGGTGCTGGTTGCATACATCTATAGCCTGAGTCACGGAACCCATTAATTTCGGTTAAACGGGGCGGGCAACTGCCCCTTTTAGTGCCAAGTAAGATATTAGTAAATACTGATCTATATCAACATGGCGTTCCCGAATTTCCCGCAAGATTGATCCTCTAGCGCATTCGGATTTGGATACAGGGATCATGGAACCCACCGGGAACACGAAAGAGAAGCCAGCACCCGCGCCGGCAGTAGTTTCTTTCTACGAGAAGCACAAGAAGGTCTACATCCGCGACGTCAAGGGTTGGTGGAATACTTGGCGCTGGGCTTTCGTCTGGTTCACCCAGATTCTTTTCTACGGCTTGCCGTGGCTTGAGTGGAATGGTCGGCAGGCGGTGCTTTTCCACATCGTCGAGCACAAGTTCTATCTGTTCGGCCTTGTCCTCTGGCCGCAGGACGTCTTCTATCTGGCGCTGCTGCTGATTATTTCGGCGTACGCCCTGTTCCTGTTCACGGCGGTGGCCGGGCGACTCTTCTGCGGCTATGTCTGCCCGCAGACGGTCTACACGGAAATCTTCATGTGGATCGAGAACAGGCTTGAAGGCGATCGTTCAAGGCGGATGAAACTGGACAAGGGGCCGATGACGGGCCGCAAGTTCGCCCTGAAGGCAATCAAGCACACGCTCTGGATTCTCATTGCGCTGTGGTCCGGTTTCACACTCGTCGCCTACTTCACGCCGGTCCACGAACTCATTGCGGCGTTGCCTTTCGACCTTTCCGGATGGGAACTGTTCTGGACCTTCTTCTACGCTGGTTTCTTCTACATGCAGGCCGGCTTTTTGCGCGAGCAGGTCTGCAAGTACATGTGTCCCTATGCACGTTTCCAGGGCGTGATGTTCGATCCGGATACCTTGGTCATCACCTACGATCCTGAGCGTGGTGAGCCACGCGGTGCGCGGCGTAAGGGTGTCGATGTCAAGGCTGCCGGGCTGGGCGATTGCGTCGATTGCGGATTGTGCGTTGTCGTTTGCCCTACTGGCATCGATATCCGCAATGGGCAACAGTACGAATGTATTGGCTGCGGTGCCTGTATCGATGCCTGCGACCCGGTCATGGACAAGGTTGGCCTGCCACGTGGTCTGATCCGCTATACGACCGAAAATGCTTTGGCCAAGCACTGGACCTCCAAGGAAGTGCTGGCTCACCTCGTCCGCCCGCGAATCATTCTTTATTCAGTAATCCTGATCGGTATTGTCGTTGCGTCGGCATGGTCACTGGCGATGCGCGTACCGCTCAAGGTCGACGTGATCCGTGACCGCTCCCTGCTGGCTCGCGAAGCAGATGACGGACGTATCGAAAACGTCTACAACCTTAAAATCATGAATACGACTGAAGAGCCCAAGCGCTACACACTCTCGGTTGAGGGCATGGACGGGATCGAACTTGCCGGTGAGCGCATCGTTAGCGTCGGCAGCGCCGAGAACCAGGAAGTCACCGTCGTGGTGCGCGTTCCGCCCGAATCGGGAAAGAAGGGCGCCAACACCATTTATTTCGATATCAAGGCCGAGAACAACGACAAGATCGCGGTTCATGAAAAGGCCTCTTTCCTGATGCCCTGACATGAGTACCTCAATGACACTGCGAAGCGACAGCAAACCCTGGTACAAGGAACCGTGGCCGTGGATATTGATGGCTGGCCCGGGAACCGTAGTCGTTGCCGGTTTCGTGACCCTGTGGTTGGCGATTGCCAGCAATGATGGGCTGGTTACCGACGACTATTACAAGCAGGGGATGACGATCAATCAGCGCTTGCAACGCGACCATTACGCAAAGGATCTTGGTCTGCATGCTGACTTCATGCGTTCTGGACAGCAGGTTCGTTTGCTGGTCAGGGCTGATCACGATGCAGTGCTTCCAGAGATGTTGGTGCTCAAGTTGTCGCACCCAACCCGCGCCGGACAGGATCAGATGGTAAAGATGACATCCGAGGGCCAAGGCTTCTATGGCGGCGTTTTGAGTGCTGATGTAAGCGGTCGCTGGTATGTGTCGATCGAGGATCCATCCGGAAAATGGCGATTGCAAGGGGAGTGGCAAGCGGACGCCGAAGACCAGTTGCCCATCGTGTCACGCTCGGATAATTAAATTTGTTGTTCTGTTAATGGGAGGTAGATTATGGCTTGGGAACTGTTGTTTTCTAGTGATTTTGGCCTGATGACTGTCGCAGGTATTACCTTCATGATCTTGATGGGGGTATTCATGACGAGAATGTACAAGAAGAAAATGGACGAAGAGATCCGTAAACTGGGCAAGTAACCACTGCCTGACTGCCGCTTTGCGAAGTGGGCTTTATCCCCCGTTCGGTACTGCCCTCGGGGGTTCGTATTTGATGGATTAGAAATTGCGAAATGAACGGGGTGATGAGAAGGGCGCTCCTAGTCTCCATCGTAATCCATCTCGCCGTGCTGCTGCCGTTCCGCAATGCGCTTCTGCGTCCGGAGCCACCCGGCCATTCCGCCAGCCAGGCCATCGAAGCCCTGTTGATTTCCGTGCCGCGCGAGAAGCAGCGGACGCTCCCTTACGAAAGCCTTGCGCCGCCTTCTGAGAAACAGGTGCGTACTGCAGCCGAGGTGCTTGCGAAGTCCGGAGTCGAAAAGCGATCCCCGGTTTTGCCGTCCTTTTCACGGTCGACCGCAACAGATGATGTCGCGGTAACCGAGCGGGCCGCTGTCACTTCCGGCACTATGCCTCAAACTGTGAGCCCGGCTGCGCTCCAGGCCGAAGATGTCAGTGCGGACGGTGTGCGCCAGTATCGACTGAACCTCGCTCGCGAGGCGCGACGGTTCAAGGATTATCCGCGAGGAGCGAGGGAGCGCGGATGGGAAGGGGTCGTCGTGGTGGTCGTCAATACGGTTGCCGGGGTTAGCGTTCCGGTTGTCAGCCTCAGTCAATCCAGCGGCTTCGATGTACTCGACCAGGCTGCACTGGACCTTGTCGGGCAGGCTGTAAGTACGGCCGCGATGCCCGACAGCCTGCATGGTGCGTATTCCGACGAATCTGGACAGCGATTCCGAGCCAAACTGGACACGCATTCCGGAGCAAACTGGACAGTCGGAGCGTAGCGACGCGGGGTTTTTGGTTTTTACTCTGTTGATGTCATGGGGGTCAAGTTTTTGTCGCGCCATGGAGAGTTATCCACGGTCGGCCGGCAGACTGCGCTCCTTCCATAGCAGGCTGGCTGGCGGCCGGCGGTGGGTAACTCGGTAAGCGTGTGCGGGGGCACATGGGGTGGCCTCGGGTCATTCCGGTTTGCTCCTTTTGCGCAGCGATTCGCCATCAGGGTTGAGGCTATGTGCCTGATGCACCAAACGGTCGAGAATCGCATCCGCCAGCGTCGGGTCACCGATGGCCTCATGCCAATGCTTCACGGGCAACTGGCTGGTAATGATGGTTGATCGCGTGCCGTGCCGGTCATCGAAGATTTCGAGCAGGTCACGCCGACTTTCATCGGTCAGTGGTGCTAGCCCCCAGTCATCAATCAGCAGGACGTCGGTTTTGGCCAACTGCGCCAGCGTCTTGGCATAACTGCCATCCCCACGACCGATAGCCAGTGCCGGCAACAGGCGTGGCAAGCGCACATAGAAGGCAGAACGCCCCTGACGGCATGCCTGATTGGCCAGGGCGCAGGCAAGGAAGGTCTTGCCGACGCCGGTTGGCCCGCAAATCAACACATTCTGGTGGTCGCCGACCCAGCGCCCGGTCATCAGACGGGCAAACAAGGCCCGGTCAAGACCGCGCGGATGGCGGAAATCGACATCCTCCGGTGTCGCCGCCTGTTTCAATTTGGCCCGTTTCAGGCGAGCGGCGTTCTGCCGGGATTCGCGCTCGGCCAGTTCACTGTCAATCAGAAGGCCAAGGCGTTCCTCGAAGGCGAGTTGGCTGATGTCGGCTTGTTGTGCTTGGCTGGCTAAAGCCTTGGCCATGCCGGTCAGGCGGAGCTGGTGCAGTTGGTCCACGGTCGGGTGATGGAGCATAGATGTTTCCTTTCAGGTCAGTGGTAGTAATGCGGACCACGCACGTTGGCGTGATCCAGGGGGAGAGCGGTCTGGGCCGTTGCCGTCAGGCGCTTGATGTCCAGGCCATGCTTCAAGATGGATTTCAGGCTGCCGTAGGACAGCGCGTTGATGTCGACGGCCCGCTCGCACGCCGCCTCCAGACGGTCCTCGCTGTAAGCCTTCGATAGACGCAGAATGCCCAGGCAACTGCGGTACCCCTGTTGCGGATGGCGGCGTTGATGCAGGACATGTTCGATGACGGCTTTGGTGTGCGGCCCAATACGGCCAGCCCAGTCCAGCAGCCGAGGGGCATTCCAGCCCTGAACGGATTGATGGGCCGGCGTCATGTGGGCGTCGACGGTGGTATGTCGCCCCTTGAGCGAACTGCGCACATGGCTGGCGATGCGACCTCCCCGGTGGAACACTTCAACTGTCGTTGCAGTGAAGCGGGCATCGACCTTCTGCCGTGCGAAGCGCTAAGGCACCGAGTAGTAATGGCCGGCGATTTCAACGTGGTAGTCGATACCGACCGTCACCACCTTCCATTCGGCGAATTCGTAACGCGATTCCGGCAACGGGCGTAAGGCCGGGCGGTCCATCTCGGCAAAGGCACTTTCCCGTGACCCCGGCAGTTTCTTGAAGGGGCGGCGATTCAGGGCCTGCATCAGTTCGGCAATGTGCCGATTGAGCTCACTGAGGCTGAAGAATCGCTGATTCCGCAGGCGAGCAAGCACCCAGCGCTCGACGAGCAGAACACCCGCTTCCACCTTGGCCTTGTCTTTCGGGCGATACGGCCGGGCCGGCACGACGGCGGTGGCGTAATGGACGGCCAGGTCGCGATAGCTGGGATTGAGCTCGGGGTCGTAATGGCAGGCTTTGTTGACGCCACTCTTCAGATTGTCGGGCACCAGCATGGCCGGCACACCGCCGAAGAATTCCAGTGCTCGGACATGACTGCCAATCCAGTCCGGCAGTGCCTGGCTCCATGTGGCGTCACAATAGGTGTAATTCGAGGCGCCGAGGACGGCAACGAAGATGGCCGCCTGGCGGATTTCGCCGGTCAGCGGGTCGGTGACTGGAACGGTCGGGCCGGCGTAATCGACAAACAACTTCTCGCCGGGTGTGTGGGTCTGGCGCAGACTGAGCGACAAACGCCCAGCCCAAACTCGGTAGTGGTCGCAGAAGCTGCTGTATTGATAGCCGTCCGGGTGCTCGCTCTTGTACTCCTGCCAGAGCAGGTCGAGCGTCACGCCTTTCCTGCGCAGTTCCCGCTGCACGCCGGCCCAGTCGGGTTCCGGTCGACGGGTTGCCGAGGGCGCCGACGGCGGGTAGAGCAGCGCCTCGATGCCGGCTTCAGATACTCCAGCCGGCAGCGGATAGCTCAATCCGGCCAGTTTCGCCCGACGGAGAATCTCCCCCACCGTGGTCGGTGAGGAATCGACTGCCCGGGCAATCTCGCGGTGACTGCGACCGTCCGCAACGGATAGCCGTAATACTTCAAAAATCTTGCGCATGGATAACCTGCTATTCGCCATGTGGTCCTCGGCAAATGCGCTGAGGGTGCCACGGTTATCCCGCGTGCTACGTTATGACTTTGGGCTGTCCAGATTCCGTCGGAATCGGTGTCCAGTTTGCCTCGGAATCAGTGTCCAGGTTCCGTCGGAATGACTGTCCAGTTTGGGTCGGAATTCGCACATGGCCGGCAGTTTGCGCTGACGCTGCCAATCCACTACCGCCTGGATGAGTAATCAGGTCGCTATACTCAACGGACCAAGCGCCGTTTCGTGAAATCCGAAGCTACCTTTTGCTGCATCCTTGAGGTAGTGTTCGAGGCAGTGGGTTACGCTGCGGAAGGCGATTTCACCCCACGGAATGTCATTCGGCTGCAGCAGGGCAGCCTCGAGGCTTTCATCCCCGGCCGAGTGCTCGGGTGTGGTGAGATGGCCGCGATAGAAGAGATGAACCTGATTTATATGCGCGATGCTGACCATCGCAAATGGCGCTTCAACAATGATCCGTGCGCCAGCTTCCTCGTGTGTTTCACGACAAGCCGCTTCGGCAGTGGTTTCACCATTTTCCATGAAGCCGGCAGGCACCGTCCAGAAGCCACGTCGCGGTTCGATGGCGCGGCGGCAAAGAAGAATACGACCCTCCCAGGTTGCGACGCAGCCGACGATGAGCCGTGGGTTCTCATAATGAACGTGACCGCAACGGCAGCAGACGTGCCTGGGGAGGGTGTCGCCGGCGGGAATCTCGAAGGAGAGGCCAGCACCGCAGTGAGTGCAGAACTTGATCATCGAATGAGCGCGTTCGGGATGGTGCTCGCAGTTTAGCATCGCGCTCGAACGGGACTTGTAAATTGCGACGAGGGCATGGATCAGCTTGCAAATTCGTTACGATACGCGACAAGATGGCTGGCACAAGGAAGGAAATCACCCTTGCAGGTGTTCGCGGGGGCGTCAATCAGGCGCTAGATGTTGCCAACTTCCCGAAGCTTTTTCAGATACCTTGAAATTCGGTGGTCCGTGGGCTGCCTAACGAAGAGGATGGCCGATCACCCGTGATTCTGGCTTGCTGGTCAGATGGAAGTATCGGACCATGCCGTAAGGCCGAGTGTCAGGCTATAATTCAATGGTGTTTCCGCGTGCCCCCGTAGCATGAAGGTCGTGCAGTTGATTTGTAATCATCAGGTAGCGGTTCGATTCCGTTCGGGGGCACCATCCGCAATGGGTACTCAACAGGGCACTCTTTCGGGCGGCCTCGGTTGTTCATCGTCTCCGTCCGTGCAGCCAAATTTTCCTGCCCGTGACGATGCGTCTGTAGCCACGTTGCCCGAAGTTATGTCGGGAAGATAGTTATGGAATCTGATTTGCTTGCCAGACTCGACCTCGGTGCCGTTGCCATCGCGATGCTTGTTCTCGGGGCTGTTGTTTCGGCGCTTGTCATCTTTCTGAGGCAGAATCGGAAAGACCTTGATATTCTCGAGGAAGAGTTGGAGTCCGAGAGTGCGGATGATGATGAGGACGCCAATGATTCCAAGCCAGGGTATCGTTTGTAGGCATTCGATCAAGGTGGTGGCTTGATCCTCAGCTTTCGCGGCGCTTGAACCCCAATTTTCGTGACAAATCATCCGCCGCCGCGAGCATCGCTTTGGCAACTGGGCTGTCCCACTCCACGCTGAATTCGCCTACCGTGCCAAGCGATGTAATTGTGGCGACCATCATGCCCGAGTGATCGAAAATTGGGGCACTGAAACCGTTGATTCCCGGGGTTAGGCTCCCTGAAGCGCGGGAGATGCCGTGCCGGCGTATTTCTGTGAGTGTCTTTTCGAGTTGGCGGCGCGCGGTCGTGATAGCGATTTTGCTGGCTTCTGAAATTTCGTGCAGCTCCTGATCGAGCATCTGCTTCAGAAACGGCGAGCGGAAGAAAGTGGCAAAGGCCCTCCCAGTTGCGGACTTACAGATTGGCAGTTCGGTGCCGACCCGCAACGTGATCATGATTGGGGAGCCCGAATCGACAATGCGCACGATCGTCGCGCCGCGATTGCCCCACACTGCAAGCGCTACGGTCTCCTGAATCTCCTCGCACAGGTTTTCAAGAATGGGGCCGGCAAGGCGGACGGGATCCAGTCGCCCGAGAGCGGACAGGCCAACGTCGAGTGCATAGCTGCCGAGAAGGTAGCGTCCGCTGCCACTGTCCTGTTCGATCATCCCGGTACGCATGAAGCTGACCATATAGCAATGAGCCTTGGCGGCAGGCATTCCGGCGCCTCTGGCGATATCACGCAACATCATCGGCCGGCCATTGCTGGCGAGCACGTCCAGGAGGCGAAAACCCACTTCGATCGACTGTATGCCATGACGATCGCTTGCCACTTTGGTAACCATGAAATGCCGTCCCGGCAAAAAACTTCATTTTATGTGTATATGCCTGCCGTGCAGCGGCGAATATAATTCACACAAGAAACTCAAAAGGAATAGTTATGCGAGCGGTTCTGGTGGCAAATCCCAAGGGTGGGGCAGGGAAAACTACTCTTGCGACCAATCTCTCTGGATATTTCGCCAATCAGGGAAAGAGAGTCACACTCTGCGATCTCGACCGGCAACAGTCTTCCCTGCGCTGGATGGCATTCCGCGATCCGGACATGGCTCCGATTACGGGCTATTTCGCCGCCAATCAGATTGTCCTTAATCTTCCGCAAGAGGCGGACTGGGCTGTGCTCGATGCACCAGCTGGATTGCAGGGCTACAAGCTTTCGGATTACTTGCGAACGGTGGACAAGGTGCTGGTGCCACTTGTACCTTCGGTCTTCGACATGGCGGCTACTGAAGATTTCCTCAATGCAATTCGCGGCGAAATGCGGGGCCGGCGCGGATGTCTGGGCATTGTTGCGATGCGCGTCGATCCGCGTACGAAAGCCGCTGGCATGCTCGAGGAGTATCTGAAGCACTTCGACATCCCGATTGTCGCCTACCTGCGGAGTACGCAGAATTACGTCAATGTAGCCGCCGCCGGACTCACTATATTTGACCCCCCCCGTACTCGTCACAAGAGGGATATCGAGCAATGGGAGGGAATGTTGAGTTGGCTTGCAGCCAGCTAGTATATCGTTCCATCAATATAATTACGTATTATGCGATTTCGAGGTCGAATTTCTTCCAGCGAAAGACAACTGGGGTGGCGTTCATCTCATCGATACCTTTCAGGATGCGCGCTTTGAGTTCATGAATCGAGGCGACGCGGATATGGCGGAGGAAGGTCCGGGCCATTTTCGAGAAAGCGCATTCGATCAAGTTGAGCCAAGAACCATGCTTGGGTGTATGAACATACTCGAAACGTCCGGGTCGCGTCGCCAAGTAAGCCATCGTCTCTTTCGAGATGTGGGCCGAGTGATTGTCGAGGACGACACGGATAATGGCCTCCGGCGGGTAGTACGCATCGATCGAACGGAGCAAACCGATGAATTCGCAGCTGCGGTGCCGGTCTTCGACTTGGGCAAACACATGGCCGGCGTGCAAGTCGATGCCGGCCAGGATCGATACGGTTCCATGGCGGACGTACTCGTAATCCCGACTCACCGTCGGCGCTTTGCCGGGAACCGGTGGCCGGTCAGGCGCCGTCAAGCCAATCGCTTGAACGCCGGGCTTTTCATCGACACTGACCGTGTAAATCGGGTTCGGCCGTCCATCATGAACGGCGCCTTCGGTGTAGAGGGAAACGTCCCGGTAGACCATCAGCACCTCATGCATCTTCCGGTCGAAGTCGGGATCCCGTTTCTCCAGGTAGTAGGTGATCTTGTGGGGTTTGAGTTGGTTTGCATCAAGAATCCGCCAGACCGTGCTCTTGCCCGCACCGGCAAGACGAGGGAAGCCCGATGCCGCTGCCTGTTCGGCCACATGGCGGGCCAGCGCCGAGATGCTCCACAACTCCGCAGCCAGTCCAAACTCCCTTGGTTTGGTGCACGCTACGCTGACCACCCAAGCCTTGGCCTCCTCAGTAATCTCCGGGGCGTGAGGCCGGTGGTAGGTATCCTTCAATCCGGCTTGAATGCCCGCCGCAAGTGCCTTGTCGATGCATTTGTAGATCATCGGCCGGCTGACGCCCAACTGCCGCTGAATCTCGGTGATCGATACGCCCTGCGCGTATTTGAGCAGCACGCCGGCACGCTCCACTTCGCGCAACGGCGCCGTTCGCGACGCCGCCAATTCAGACAACCTGGACCTCTGCTCGTCTGTCAGCAACAGTGCTGCTCGCCCGCTTGTCCGTCCCATGATCACCTCCACGTCAAATGCTAAGACAATCATGGCAATTAAAGGCACGTTTGTAAATATATTAATGGAACGTACTACTAGCCGGCCGGACGGCGGGTCTTAAAATATTTGTGTTGGAATAGTTGTTGACACCTGTGGGGTTGGTCCGGATAATGCAGCGCTCTGACGGACGCGGGGTGGAGCAGTCTGGCAGCTCGTCGGGCTCATAACCCGAAGGTCGCAGGTTCAAATCCTGCCCCCGCAACCAGCAAGCTGAGCGCTTGGAAGATGCCAAGCGCTTTTGTTTCTGGAAAGTTGGAAGTGGATGTTTGTAAAGCCTGCCGTAATTAATTTTGTCTTGACGTTTTGTTGTGGGTATTGGATAATTCCGCTTCTTTGCTGCTGACGTCTTTTTTAGGCGGTGCGGTGTTGATCTTTAAAAATTTGGACAACCGATAGGTGTGGGTGTCTTGGTGCGAAGCAACGCGAGTTGCGAAACGTATTAAGGCAATCACACGGATGGAGAGATCCATCGAGGTAGAGAAATCTATCGTCAGTGAATTGCGAGTTTGATGGATTGAACTGAAGAGTTTGATCCTGGCTCAGATTGAACGCTGGCGGCATGCCTTACACATGCAAGTCGAACGGCAGCACGGGGCAACCTGGTGGCGAGTGGCGAACGGGTGAGTAATGCATCGGAACGTGCCATTGAGTGGGGGATAACGTAGCGAAAGTTGCGCTAATACCGCATATTCTGTGAGCAGGAAAGCAGGGGACCGCAAGGCCTTGCGCTCTTTGAGCGGCCGATGTCAGATTAGCTAGTTGGTGAGGTAACGGCTTACCAAGGCGACGATCTGTAGCGGGTCTGAGAGGATGATCCGCCACACTGGAACTGAGACACGGTCCAGACTCCTACGGGAGGCAGCAGTGGGGAATTTTGGACAATGGGGGCAACCCTGATCCAGCCATGCCGCGTGAGTGAAGAAGGCCTTCGGGTTGTAAAGCTCTTTCGGCCGGGAAGAAATCGCATGGGCCAATACCCTGTGTGGATGACGGTACCGGAATAAGAAGCACCGGCTAACTACGTGCCAGCAGCCGCGGTAATACGTAGGGTGCGAGCGTTAATCGGAATTACTGGGCGTAAAGCGTGCGCAGGCGGTTTTGTAAGACAGGCGTGAAATCCCCGGGCTCAACCTGGGAACTGCGTTTGTGACTGCAAGGCTAGAGTACGGCAGAGGGGGTGGAATTCCACGTGTAGCAGTGAAATGCGTAGAGATGTGGAGGAACACCAATGGCGAAGGCAGCCCCCTGGGTCGATACTGACGCTCATGCACGAAAGCGTGGGTAGCAAACAGGATTAGATACCCTGGTAGTCCACGCCCTAAACTATGTCAACTAGGTGTTGGGTGGGTAAAACCATTTAGTACCGTAGCTAACGCGTGAAGTTGACCGCCTGGGGAGTACGGCCGCAAGGTTAAAACTCAAAGGAATTGACGGGGACCCGCACAAGCGGTGGATGATGTGGATTAATTCGATGCAACGCGAAAAACCTTACCTACCCTTGACATGCCAGGAACTTGCCAGAGATGGCTTGGTGCCCGAAAGGGAGCCTGGACACAGGTGCTGCATGGCTGTCGTCAGCTCGTGTCGTGAGATGTTGGGTTAAGTCCCGCAACGAGCGCAACCCTTGTCGTTAATTGCCATCATTTAGTTGGGCACTTTAGCGAGACTGCCGGTGACAAACCGGAGGAAGGTGGGGATGACGTCAAGTCCTCATGGCCCTTATGGGTAGGGCTTCACACGTCATACAATGGTCGGTACAGAGGGTCGCCAAGCCGCGAGGTGGAGCCAATCCCAGAAAGCCGATCGTAGTCCGGATTGCAGGCTGCAACTCGCCTGCATGAAGTCGGAATCGCTAGTAATCGTGGATCAGCATGTCACGGTGAATACGTTCCCGGGTCTTGTACACCGCCCGTCACACCATGGGAGCGGGTTCCGCCAGAAGTAGGTAGCCTAACCGCAAGGAGGGCGCTTACCACGGCGGGGTTCGTGACTGGGGTGAAGTCGTAACAAGGTAGCCGTAGGGGAACCTGCGGCTGGATCACCTCCTTTCTAGAGAAGCATCCTGGCACCCACAACCTATCGGTTGTTCATGAGTAGCAAGCAGGCGAGGGTCTGTAGCTCAGTCGGTTAGAGCATCGTCTTGATAAGGCGGGGGTCGTTGGTTCGATTCCAACCAGACCCACCAAAGTCTTATCAGTTAAACGAGTCAGGCAAGGCGTGAAATGTCGCCGCATAGCAGCCGCTATGCAAGGCATTGAACAGCGCAGCATGGCGCGTTTAGAGGGGGATTAGCTCAGCTGGGAGAGCACCTGCTTTGCAAGCAGGGGGTCGTCGGTTCGATCCCGTCATCCTCCACCAGAATCCAAAGATAAGCGGTGACCGTTTATCTATGGCTTTTGAGGAATCAATTGCTGCGCTCTTTAACAAAACGGAAGAAGGTTGTGTCACTCTTGCCGAAGAGGCAAGAGTGATGCGTTGTGATTGCATCGATCTTTGTACAGCAGTCAGCGGTATGAAGATCGCATAAATGAGTTGCCTGTAGCCTGGCTTCGCGAGAGGCCGCAAGGTTATAGGATCAAGCGACTAAGTGCATGTGGTGGATGCCTTGGCGATCACAGGCGATGAAGGACGTGCAAGCCTGCGAAAAGCGGGGGGGAGCTGGCAATGAAGCTTTGATCCCCGATATCCGAATGGGGAAACCCACTCCGCAAGGAGTATCTTTATCTGAATACATAGGATATTGAGGCGAACCCGGCGAACTGAAACATCTAAGTAGCCGGAGGAAAAGAAATCAACCGAGATTCCCCAAGTAGTGGCGAGCGAACGGGGATCAGCCTGCTAGTAATAGCGGAGACGTTAATAGAACGGAATGGAAAGTCCGGCCGTAGTGGGTGATAGCCCCGTATATGAAAACGACTCCGTGGTACTAAGTTAGCGAAAAGTAGGGCGGGGCACGTGAAACCTTGTCTGAACATGGGGGGACCATCCTCCAAGGCTAAATACTCGTGATCGACCGATAGTGAACTAGTACCGTGAGGGAAAGGCGAAAAGAACCCCGGGAGGGGAGTGAAATAGATCCTGAAACCGCATGCATACAAACAGTGGGAGCCTCCTTGTGGGGTGACTGCGTACCTTTTGTATAATGGGTCAGCGACTTACGTTGTGTTGCGAGCTTAACCGAATAGGGGAGGCGTAGCGAAAGCGAGTCCGAATAGGGCGTTTAGTAGCACGGCGTAGACCCGAAACCGGATGATCTATCCATGGCCAGGATGAAGGTGCCGTAACAGGTACTGGAGGTCCGAACCCACTAATGTTGAAAAATTAGGGGATGAGCTGTGGATAGGGGTGAAAGGCTAAACAAATCCGGAAATAGCTGGTTCTCCCCGAAAACTATTTAGGTAGTGCGTCATGTATCACTTGCGGGGGTAAAGCACTGTTATGGCTAGGGGGTCATCGCGACTTACCAAACCATGGCAAACTCTGAATACCGCAAAGTGCGAGCATGGCAGACAGACAGTGGGTGCTAACGTCCATTGTCAAGAGGGAAACAACCCAGACCGCCAGCTAAGGTCCCCAAGACACAGTTAAGTGGGAAACGAAGTGGGAAGGCATAGACAGCTAGGAGGTTGGCTTAGAAGCAGCCATCCTTTAAAGAAAGCGTAATAGCTCACTAGTCGAGTCGTCCTGCGCGGAAGATGTAACGGGGCTCAAACTGTGCACCGAAGCTGCGGATATCGAAAGATATGGTAGGGGAGCGTTCTGTAGGTCTGTGAAGGTGTCTTGTAAAGGATGCTGGAGATATCAGAAGTGCGAATGCTGACATGAGTAGCGATAAAGGGCGTGAAAAGCGCCCTCGCCGAAAGCCCAAGGTTTCCTACGCAACGTTCATCGGCGTAGGGTGAGTCGGCTCCTAAGGCGAGGCAGAAATGCGTAGTCGATGGGAAACAGGTCAATATTCCTGTACCGATTCTAGATGCGATGTGGGGACGGAGAAGGTTAGGTCAGCCGGGTGTTGGACGTCCCGGTTTAAGCGTGTAGGCGTGCCCCTTAGGCAAATCCGGGGGGCTGAGCTGAGGCGTGATGACGAGGAACCACGGTTCCGAAGTGATTGATACCAAGCTTCCAGGAAAAGCCACTAAGCTTCAGTCTAGAGTTGACCGTACCGCAAACCGACACAGGTGGGCAGGATGAAAATTCTAAGGCGCTTGAGAGAACTCAGGAGAAGGAACTCGGCAAATTAACACCGTAACTTCGGGAGAAGGTGTGCCCCGGTAGCGTGTAGAGACTTGCTCTCGAAGCGCGATGGGGTTGCAGTGAAATGGTGGCTGCGACTGTTTAATAAAAACACAGCACTCTGCAAACACGAAAGTGGACGTATAGGGTGTGACGCCTGCCCGGTGCCGGAAGGTTAAGTGATGGGGTGCAAGCTCTTGATCGAAGCCCCGGTAAACGGCGGCCGTAACTATAACGGTCCTAAGGTAGCGAAATTCCTTGTCGGGTAAGTTCCGACCTGCACGAATGGCGTAACGATGGCCACACTGTCTCCTCCTGGGACTCAGCGAAGTTGAAATGTTTGTGAAGATGCAATCTACCCGCGGCTAGACGGAAAGACCCCATGAACCTTTACTGTAGCTTTGCATTGGACTTTGAACCGGTTTGTGTAGGATAGGTGGGAGACTGTGAAGCCGGGACGCTAGTTTCGGTGGAGTCAACCTTGAAATACCACCCTGATTTGTTTGAGGTTCTAACCTTGGTCCGTGAATCCGGATCGGGGACCGTGCATGGTAGGCAGTTTGACTGGGGCGGTCTCCTCCCAAAAGGTAACGGAGGAGTACGAAGGTACGCTTAGGGCGGTCGGACATCGCCCACAAAGTGCAATGGCAAAAGCGTGCTTGACTGCGAGACCCACAAGTCGAGCAGGTACGAAAGTAGGTCATAGTGATCCGGTGGTTCTGTATGGAAGGGCCATCGCTCAACGGATAAAAGGTACTCTGGGGATAACAGGCTAATTCCTCCCAAGAGTTCATATCGACGGGGGAGTTTGGCACCTCGATGTCGGCTCATCACATCCTGGGGCTGTAGTCGGTCCCAAGGGTATGGCTGTTCGCCATTTAAAGTGGTACGCGAGCTGGGTTTAAAACGTCGTGAGACAGTTTGGTCCCTATCTGCCGTGGGCGCTGGAAATTTGAAGGGGGCTGCTCCTAGTACGAGAGGACCGGAGTGGACGAACCTCTGGTGTACCGGTTATGACGCCAGTCGTATCGCCGGGTAGCTAAGTTCGGAAGAGATAAACGCTGAAAGCATCTAAGCGTGAAACTCGCCTTAAGATAAGATTTCCCGGAGTCTTGAACTCCCTGAAGGGTCGTCGAAGACCACGACGTTGATAGGTCAGGTGTGGAAGCGCAGCAATGCGTTAAGCTAACTGATACTAATTGCCCGTGCGGCTTGATCCTATAACCTTGTAGCACCGCAGGAACTCATAAGCACTCACAACAACAACCCTCTCCCAATTTCGCGTTTGCCGCGCCAACCCGCGTCAAACCAACCAGTTACGCTTGGCGACCATGGCGTTTCGGACCCACCCCTTCCCTTCCCGAACAGGACCGTGAAACGAAACCGCGCCGATGATATTGCACTTTCGTGTGAGAAAGTAGGTCATCGCCAGGCTACCCCATCCTAAACCCCCTCCCAATTACAACAGCCGGCGAGGGGGTTTCTGCTTTGTAAAAGAAAATTACGGTTCAAGCGTGCTAGTATTCGCAGTGGCGAGTCTCCCCGCATTGTAGTGTGGTGAACTTGGTCAGGTCCGGAAGGAAGCAGCCACAGCCGTTTGCTGCAAGTGCCGGGGGTTAGGCTCGCCATTTTCTTTTCTCCATCCTTGTGGGGCGCATGAGTTACCAGGTTCTCGCGCGAAAGTGGCGGCCGCGCAGTTTCACCAGCCTGATCGGGCAGGAACACGTGGTACGTGCCTTGACGCATGCACTAGCCAGTCAGCGACTCCATCATGCCTATTTATTCACGGGCACGCGCGGGATTGGCAAGACGACCCTTGCCCGAATTCTCGCCAAATCACTGAATTGCGAAACCGGTGTGACAGATACACCCTGCGGCATTTGTTCGGCATGTCAGGAGATCGATGCGGGGCGCTTTGTAGATTTGCTGGAAGTCGACGCGGCGACCAATACGCGGGTCGATGAAATGCGCCAATTGCTGGAGAACTCGGTTTACGCTCCGACTCGTGGCCGCTACAAGGTCTATGTGATCGACGAAGTGCATATGCTCTCGAACTCGGCGTTCAATGCGATGCTAAAAACGCTCGAGGAACCGCCCGAACATGTTAAATTCATACTGGCAACGACTGATCCCCAGAAGATACCGGTTACGGTGCTTTCCCGCTGCCTGCAGTTCAATCTCAAACAGATGCCACCGGGCTCGATTGCAGCCCACTTGGCCCATGTCCTCCAGGCCGAGGGCATCGCTTATGATTTTCCCGCGCTCGCTTTGATTGCGCGATCTGCAGGCGGCAGCATGCGCGATGCGCTCTCACTTCTCGATCAGGCGATAGCACATGGCGCGGGAACGGTCGAGGAGCAGCAGGTTCGCGCAATGCTCGGGACGGTTGACCTCGACTATCTTTATTCAATCCTCGAGGCAGTTCAATCCGGTGACTCGGCAGACCTTCTGCGCCTAGCTGCCGAGATGGCGTCGCACAGCCTTTCGTTTGGCCTTGCGCTTCAGGAACTCGCGGGTTTGCTGACTCGCCTGCACGTGGTTCAATGCGCACCCAGTTCGCTGGATGATGAAGATCCAGACCGGAGCCGTCTCCTAGGGCTGGCTAGCAGGCTCTCGCCAGAGTTCGCCCAGTTGGCATATCAAATAGTGATACACGGCCGGGCCGAACTGCCGATGGCCCCAGACGAATACGCCGGCTTTGTGATGACTTTGCTGCGCCTGCATGGTTTCAGGCCGGAGTCGGTGGCTGACGTTGTTCAGGCAGCGCAGTCATCTGTTCAGCGGGCGGCCGCCGGGAATGGCCCTGGCCCGGTCTTGATCCCTGAGCGGCTTGCGCCGCAAGACTCCCGGGTGCAGCCTAACGGGAAAGACAGTGCCCAGAGTCTTCCCAGGAATGAGTGGCGTGACATGGTTGCCGCGCTTCATTTGAATGGTCTCGCGCGGGAGCTTGCGCAGCATTGTGAGCTCAAGGAGGTCAGCGAATCCGACTGCGTGCTTCGCCTGGCGCCGGCACATGGCCATCTCCAGATGAAACCGGCTCCGGAGAGATTGCAGAAAGCGCTCAGTGGCTATCTGGATCGCCCCATTACCTTACGCTTCGAACTTGCGCCGACCGAGGGCGATACTCCGGCGGTCGCGGTCGGCAGGGAGCGGCGCGAACAGCAAGAAGAGGCAATTTCCTCGATCGAAAAAGATGCATTTGTCCGTGACGTCATCGAGAATTTTGATGCATCACTTGTCGAATCATCAATCAAACCCATCGCATAGTGGAGATCCAGAAATGATGAAAGGTGGCTTGGCGGGCCTGATGAAACAGGCCCAGGCAATGCAGGACAACATGAAGAAGGCACAGGAACAGCTTGCGCTGACGGAGGTTGAAGGACAATCAGGTGCCGGCATGGTTAAGGTCGTGATGACCTGTTCTCATGACGTCCGTCGGGTGAGTATCGACCCATCGGTTCTCGATGACCGCGAGATGCTCGAAGACTTGGTTGCTGCCGCAGTCAACGATGCCGTGCGTCGCGGCGAGGAACTGAGCAAGGAAAAGATGGCAGGCTTCACGGCAGGTCTGAACCTGCCCCCCGGCCTGAAGTTGCCATTCTGAGCACGTGAACCCATCGGGTCTGCAGGTGCTGATCGAAGCGCTACGCTGTTTGCCTGGCGTCGGGCCGAAGTCGGCTCAGCGCATGGCCTACCATCTCCTTCAGCATGACAGGAAAGGGGCGCAGCATCTTGGGGACGCCCTGTCAAATGCGCTGGCATCGGTCCGTCATTGCCGGCGTTGCAACACCTTTGCCGAGAACGAGATTTGCGAGCGCTGCGCCTCGCCCCGCCGGGATCCATCGTTGCTCTGCGTGGTCGAAACCCCGGTTGACATGAACATGATGGAGCAGACGCTTTCGTATCATGGGCTCTATTACGTCCTGATGGGTCGGATTTCCCCGCTTGATGGGGTCGGAGCCCGCGAACTTGGTCTCGAACAACTCATCGCACGTGTCCTCGATGGTGCCGTTCGGGAGGTGATTCTGGCGACGAACTACACCAACGAAGGGGAGGCGACCGCACATTACATTGCCGCCATGCTGCAGCCGAAGGGGGTCAGCGTGACAAGAATCGCCCGTGGCGTGCCGGTCGGTGGTGAGCTCGAATATGTCGATAGCGGAACTCTGGCCCAGGCTTTGCGGGAGCGCAGGACTTGTTCAGAGTGACAATGGCTTTTATGGCGAGTTCCCGTAGCGTATAATCCGAGGTTTATTTTTAATCTCATCCAATTCCTTTAGGGGTCAGCGTAATGAGCGATCAAGGAAAAATGGACTGCGGCAGACGGCGTCTGATCGTCGCCACCGCGGCCGTCGGCGGGGCTGGTGCGGTTGTCGCGCTGGTGCCGTTCGTGTCCAGCTTGCTTCCGTCTGAGCGTGCCAAGGCAGCAGGCGCTCCGGTAGAAGTTGAAATCGGCAAGCTGGAAGCGGGCCAGATGATGACTGTCGAGTGGCGCGGCAAGCCGGTGTGGATCATCAACCGGACTGCGGACATGCTCGCTACCCTGCCCAAGCTGGATGCTCAGATGGCCGATCCGAATTCGGACAAGGACATGCAACCAGCTTACGCGAAGAACGAGACCCGCTCCATCAAGAAGGAGTTCATGGTGGTCATCGGCATCTGTACCCACCTCGGCTGTTCTCCTTCCTCGAAGTTCAAGGCGGGCGCCGGAGAGGGAATGCCGGCTGACTGGCTGGGTGGGTTCCTCTGCCCCTGTCACGGTTCAACCTTCGACTTCGCCGGGCGCGTTTTCAAGTCGAAACCGGCCCCGGACAACCTAGAAGTTCCGCCGCACGTGTATCTGACCGATACCCGTATCCTGATCGGCGAAGACAAGAAGGGAGCATAGAAATGGCTGCTGGCAAAGTCGAAAAGTACAAGTCTGACGGGTCCATCGGTGGCAACGCCCTAGAGTGGGTCGATGCCCGTTTTCCGGCTACATCGATGTGGAAGGAGCACCTGTCTGAGTACTACGCCCCGAAGAATTTCAATTTCTGGTATTTTTTCGGTTCCCTCGCGTTGTTGGTCCTGGTCATCCAGATCGTTACCGGCATCTTTCTGGTCATGCATTACAAGCCGGATGCTGCGCTGAACGCCAACGGGGTGCCGGTTGCGTTCGCCAGTGTCGAGTACATCATGCGCGACGTGCCCGGCGGATGGCTGATCCGCTACATGCACTCGACCGGCGCCTCGGCCTTCTTCATTGTGGTCTATCTGCACATGTTCCGCGGCTTGCTCTACGGCTCCTATCGCAAGCCACGTGAACTGACCTGGCTGTTCGGGGTCGGCATTTTCCTCGTGCTGATGGGTGAAGCCTTCTTCGGCTACCTGCTGCCATGGGGGCAGATGTCCTTCTGGGGCGCTCAGGTTATCGTTAATCTGTTCTCCGCCATTCCTGTGATCGGTAACGATTTGTCTCTCCTGATTCGTGGCGATTTCGTCGTCGGCGATGCGACCCTCAACCGCTTCTTCTCCTTCCACGTCATTGCTTTCCCGCTCGTGCTGCTCGGCCTTGTTGCCGCGCACATTCTGGCGTTGCACGAAACCGGATCGAACAACCCTGACGGCATCGAGATCAAGGCCAACAAGGACAAGAACGGCATTCCGCTCGACGGCATTCCCTTCCACCCGTATTACACGGTGAAGGACATCGTTGGTGTCGTGGTCTTCCTGTTCGTCTTTTCTGCGGTGCTCTTCTTCGCGCCGGAAGGCGGCGGTTACTTCCTTGAGTACAATAATTTCTACCCGGCCGATCCGCTGAAGACCCCGCCGCACATCGCGCCGGTCTGGTACTTCACGCCTTACTACTCGATCCTGCGCGCCATGGTGTGGAACTTCTTCGGCCTGCCCGCAAAGTTCTGGGGCGTGGTCGGAATGGGCGCCTCGGTCGTCATCTTTGCCTTCCTGCCCTGGCTGGACCGCAGCCCGGTCAAGTCGATTCGCTATCGCGGCCCGATCTACAAGACCCTGTTGACGTTGTTCGTGATCTGCTTCGTCATTCTCGGCTACCTCGGCACGCAACCGCCGTCTCCGATGGGCGAAATCGTCTCCCAGATCTGCACGGCGTTCTACTTCGGTTTCTTCCTCGGCATGCCATGGTGGTCCCGAATGGACAAATTTAAGCCCGTGCCCGAACGCGTGACGATGAAGTGAGGATGCGAAAAATGAAAAAATTCCTGATGGCATTGCTCTTTGCACCTCTGACCGTGCTCGCAGTCAGCGGCGCTCACCTTGATCACTGGCCTGGAGCGGTTGGCGACAAGGCGGCGTTGCAGAATGGCGCCAAGCTGTTCGTCAATTACTGCCTGAACTGTCATGGCGCGTCGCATCTGCGTTACAACAAGTTGACCGAGATTGGCTTGACCGAGCAGCAGGTGAAGGACAACTTGATGTTCACGTCCGACAAGATTGGTGACCAGATGCGCGTCGCTGCTCATTCCGAGGATCAGAAGCAGTGGTTCGGCGCCGCGCCGCCGGACCTGACCGTGATTTCGCGGGCGCGCGCTTCCGAAGTTGGATCGGGTGCGGATTGGCTCTACACCTATCTGCGTTCGTTCTATCGCGACGAGAATCGCCCGACCGGCTGGAACAATGTGGTTTTCGAGAATGTCGGTATGCCGCACGTTCTCTACGAACTGCAGGGCCAACAAGTTCTGAATCATGAAACGCACAAGCTGGAACTGGCGGTTCCGGGCAAGCAGACGCCTGCGGAATTCGACAAGTCAGTTTCCGATCTGGTCAGCTTCATGGTCTGGATGGCCGAGCCGAACCAGGAGTTCCGTCAGCGACTCGGTTATGGCGTGCTTGCCTTCCTGTTTGTGCTTTTCCTGATTGCCTACGCGTTGAAGAAGAACTACTGGAAAGACATTCACTAATCTTTTACCGGGTTAGCTGACGGCATCGCGGATTGGCTCAGGCCGACCCGCGATGCCGAACCTCATTTTGAAGGTTTCTGTACATGATGAACCTCTACTCGGGCACGACCTGCCCATTCAGTCATCGCTGCCGGATTGTCCTCTACGAAAAGGGCATGGATTTTCAGGTCATCGATGTCGACATGTTCAACAAGCCCGAAGATCTGGCCGTCATCAACCCGCACAACCGGGTGCCGGTGCTGGTCGAGCGCGACCTGGTATTGTTTGAGCCGAACATCATCAACGAGTATATCGATGAGCGCTTTCCGCATCCGCAATTGATGCCGGCAGATCCGATCATGCGCGCCCGCGCCCGCCAGTTGCTCGTCGGGATGGAGCGCGAAATCTTCTTGTTCATGGAAACGATCGAAAAGCACACCAAGTCTGCCGAAAAGGGGCGTCAGGAAATTCGTGCCCGCCTGACCGAAATTATCCCGATCTTCAACAAGCAGAAATTCATGTTGGGTGACGACTTCTCGATGCTCGACGTGGCTATCGCGCCACTGCTCTGGCGTCTTGACCATTACGGCATCGATCTCGGCAGGAATGCGGCACCTCTGATGAAGTACGCCGAGCGCATCTTCAGCCGTCAGGGTTTCATCGATGCGCTGACGCCGTCCGAAAAGGCGATGCGTAAGTAGGGCATGGATCTCCCGTCCACCAAGCCCTATCTGTTACGGGCCATCTGGGAGTGGTGCTGCGATAACGGGTTCACGCCGTACATTGCGGTCCAGGTCGATTCGCGCACGCGAGTTCCGCGTGAATTCACCCGCGACGGGCAGATCGTGCTCAACATCGGGCCGGACGCCAGCAACAAGCTGATGATCGGCAATGACTTCATCGAGTTCCAAGCCCGCTTCGGGGGCGTGGCACGCGAATTGTCGGTGCCGGTGGAGCAGGTGACGGCGATCTATTCGCGTGAAAACGGTGCCGGGATGGCATTCGAGATCGGTGCCGAGGCCGGTTTGGTGGCCGACGATGCGCCCAAGCAAGAAACAGGGGAGACCAGCGGCGACAATCCCGAACCACCGCGCCCCGAAGGTGGGCGTCCGAAGCTGCAACGCATCAAATAGGGTTTCCGGTTGCGGTCGACGCGCAAAAAAGGGGAGATTTCCGAAGGGAATCTCCCCTTTTTGCATCTAAGTCCATGATTCCTTCAGATGGCACGCCTGTTGCTTGGAGATTGTCTGGAAGGAATTTCATGAACCGACAAGTCAAATCCACCTGTTGTTACTGCGGCGTTGGCTGCGGTGTTGTTATAGAAACCGAGAACGGAACGATCATCGACGTTCGCGGTGACCATGACCACCCCGCCAACCGTGGGCGCCTGTGCACCAAAGGTGCGACTCTCGCTCAGACCACCGAACTCACCTATCGTCTGCAGCACCCGGAGCGGCGCCGCGCCGAGGGTGGCAGTCGCGAGCGGATCGGCTGGAACGAGGCGCTCGACGAGGCGGCCGGGCGTTTTGCCGAGACGATCCGCGCCGACGGTCCGGACTCGGTCGCCTTCTATATCTCCGGCCAGCTGATGACAGAAGACTACTACGTTTTCAACAAGCTGGCGAAGGGGCTGATCGGTACCAACAACGTTGATACCAATTCGCGGCTCTGCATGTCGTCGGCTGTTGCCGGCTACAAGCAGACGCTGGGCGCCGATGCACCGCCGTGCAGCTACGAGGACATCCTGCAGGCCAAGGTCATTTTCATTACCGGCGCCAACCCAGCGGTGGCGCATCCGATCATCTTCCGCTATATCGAGGATGCACGGGCAGCCAATCCGGATCTGAAGATCATCGTCGCCGACCCGCGCCGCTCGGAGAGTGCCGAGATTGCCGACCTCCATTTGGCGATCAAGCCGGGCACCGACATCGCGCTGTTCAATGGCATGCTCAACGTGTTGATTGCCGAAAACCTGGTCGATACACCCTACGTCGAAGCCCATACCAACGGCTTCGCGGCGTTGGCTGAGATTGCCAAAAATTATCCGCCAGCCGTCGTTGCCGACATCTGCGGCGTCGAGGCAGCGGATATCGTCAAGGCCGCGCGCTGGTTCGGCGGCAGCGCGGCATCGCTGTCGCTGTACTGCCAGGGTCTCAACCAGTCGGCGCACGGCACCCACAACAACGCTGGCATCATTCATCTGCATCTGGCGACCGGCCAGATCGGCAAGCCGGGAGCCGGTCCGTTCTCGCTGACTGGGCAGCCCAACGCCATGGGTGGGCGCGAAGTCGGCGGCTTGTCCAACCTCCTGTCGGCGCATCGCGATCTTGGTAATCCGGCGCACCGTGCCGAGATGGCGCGTTTCTGGGGGGTACCGTTCGTGCCCGCCAAACCGGGCAAGTCTGCGGTCGACCTGTTCAAAAGCCTGAAAACGGGCGAGATCAAGGCGGTCTGGATCGCCTGTACCAATCCGGCACAGTCGCTGCCCAACCAGGCCGCCGTCCGCGAAGCGCTGCAGACCGCCGAATACGTGGTGCTGCAGGAAGCTTACGGCAACACCGACACCGCCGATTATGCCGACCTGCTGCTGCCGGCCAGCGGCTGGGGCGAGAAGCACGGGACGGTGACCAATTCAGAGCGCTGCATTACCTGCGTCCGGCCGGCGGTAATGCCACCGGGCGAAGCGCGGCATGACTGGGAGATCGTCGTCGATTTCGCCCGTCGCCTCGGCCAGAAACTGGATCATGCCGGCGCCGACAAACTGTTTCCCTATGTCGATGCCGAAGCCATCTTCAACGAGCATCGCGAGAGTACCCGCGGCCGCGATCTCGATATCACCGGCCTGAGCTATGCGCTGCTCGAAGCGCAAGGGCCGCAGCAGTGGCCATATCCGGAAGGCGCTAGCGCCGGCAAGGTCCGTCTCTACGAGGACGGCTGTTTTCCGACTGCCGATGGTCGGGCGCGCTTCGTCGCCATCGAGCACTTGCCGACTGCCGATGTGCTGGCTGCGGATACACCCATCAGCCTGCTGTCGGGCCGCATGCGCGATCACTGGCACGGCATGAGCCGCACCGGCACGGTGCCGCGCCTGTTCAATCTTGAGGACGAACCGCTGCTCGCCATGCATCCGTGCGACATGCGCCACCGAAATCTGGAAAGCGGCGATCTGGTCCGCGTCACCAATCCCCGCGGCGAAATGACTGTCCGTGTCGCCGAACGCCCCGGTCTGCAGCGCGGCTGTGCCTGGATGCCGATGCACTGGGGCAGCCAGTTCATGAATTCACCCGGCGCCAATGCGCTTGCCTGTGATGTCATTGACCCTTATTCGATGCAGCCGGAACTCAAGCATGCGGCCGTGCAGATCGCCAAGGTCGACCTGCCTTATCCGCTGGCCATCGTTCGTCGTTGTGCCAGCCGCAGCGATGCCTTGGTCCTGATGCAGGAAGCCAGATCAAAGATTGCCAGCTTTTCCTATGCGACGATCGGGCTGTACGGACGCAGCAGCCCGCTGGTGGTATTCCGGGCGGCGGCGGCATGTGCGGTCGATGCAGCGCAGATCGCGGAACTGGATCGACTGTTCGGCATGGATACCGACGAAGGCGCCATCGTCTATGAAGACGTCCGGCGCCATATCGCCAAGAAGGCGATTGCCCGCGACGGCAAGTTGCTTGGTGTGCGACTGGCGGGCGAGACACTGGCGCAGAACTGGCTGAAACAGGCGATGGCGGAAGACGAACTCGACGCCAGCCTGATTCGTCTGGCACTGGCCCCCAGTGCCCGGCCACCGGCCACCGTGCCACCTTGCAACATCATCTGCAAGTGCGCCGACGTCAGCGACGTCCGGATTCACAAGGAACTGGCTGGGAGCAGCGGATTGGCAGCGCTCCAGGACAAGCTGAAATGCGGCACCTTTTGCGGCTCCTGCATGCCCGACATCAAACGCCTGGTGGCCGAATTCAAGACCGAAAAGACCACGCCAGCCTGACTGCGGCGGAAGTAGACCAAGAGTTACGCCCGGTACATCAGGGAAATCGGTCATGGCGCAGGGTGCATGTGATCTTCGATGGAAGATGGCCATCGCTGCATAGACCGGTCATCGCGGACGGCAAAATTGCTGCACTGCAACGGAATTCAACGCACCGGCCCGGTGCGGAATTGTTGCGGTCGACCAACTGAAAATGCAAAAAATCATGGACTTATGTGGCTGGCACGGCGATTGCTCCGCTTTAGCCGGAACAGCGAATCAATTGCCAATGACGGTGGTCGGATAGTAACGACGCGAGGCGCTGAAATGGATTTTGCACCCGTGGGTGCGCGCAACACTGGAGCGAAGAATGAGCAAACCCCGCCTCGTCCTGATCGGTAACGGCATGGCCGGTGTCCGCACTGTCGAAGAGCTGTTGAAGATCAAGCCGGACCACTACGACATCACGATCTTCGGTGCCGAGCCGCACCCTAACTACAACCGGATTCTGCTGTCGCCGGTGCTGGCCGGTGAAATGACCATTCAGGAAATCGTCCTCAACGAGATGGACTGGTACAAGGAAATGGGCATCAGGCTGCACACTGGCAAGCAGATCAGGACGATCGACCGTGTCAAGCGCAAGGTGATCGCCGAGGATGGCACCGAGGAGGCTTACGACCGCCTGCTCATCGCCACCGGTTCGACGCCCTTTATGCTGCCGATTCCCGGCAACGATCTGCCCGGCGTCATCGGCTACCGCGACATCAAGGATACCGACGAGATGATTGAAGCTGCCCGCCTGCACAAGCACGCGGTGGTGATCGGCGGCGGCTTGCTTGGCCTGGAAGCGGCCAACGGCTTGAAGCTGCGCGGCATGGACGTGACCGTGGTGCACCTCGGGCCGTGGTTGCTTGAGCGCCAGCTCGACGAAGTGGCCGGCCAGATGTTGCAGAAATCGCTGGAGGACAAAGGCCTCAAGTTCCTGCTCCAGAAGCAGACTGAAATGCTGATCCAGGGTGAAAGTGGCCGCGTCGCTGCGGTGCGCTTCAAGGACGGCATGCAGATTCCGGCCGATCTCGTCGTGATGGCCGCTGGCATCCGCCCCAACTACACGCTGGCCGAATCCTCCGGCATTTATTGCAACCGCGGCATCGTGGTCAACGACACCATGCAGACTTACGACCCGAAGGTGTATGCCGTCGGCGAGTGCGTCAGCCATCGCGGCATCGCCTATGGTCTGGTCGCCCCGCTCTTCGAGCAGGCCAAGGTCGCCGCCAACCATCTGGCCGGTTACGGCATCGGCCGCTACACCGGCTCGGTGACCTCGACCAAGCTCAAGGTCACCGGCATCGACCTCTTTTCCGCCGGCAATTACATGGGCGGCGAAGGCACCGAGGAAATCCTGCTCAACGACCCTTATGGTGGCGTGTACAAGAAACTGGTGATCAAGGACAACAAGCTGGTCGGCGGCGTCATGTACGGCGATACGGCCGACGGCCCGTGGTATTTCCAGCTGCTCAAGGATGGTCGCGACATCCATGAAATCCGCGACCAGCTGATATTCGGCCAATCGCTGGTTGGTGACGTCGGCCATGCCGGCAACAGCAAGGCTGCCTCAATGGCGGACAGCGCCGAGGTTTGTGGCTGTAACGGCATCACTAAGGGCGTCATCGTCCAGGCGATCAAGGCCAAGGGCCTGTTCACCCTCGACGAGGTGAAGAAGCACACCAAGGCGGCGTCGTCCTGCGGTTCCTGCGCCGGCCTGGTCGAGCAGATTCTTGCCTCAACGATCGGTGGCGCCTACACCCCGGCCGCTTCCGACAAGAAGCCGGTTTGCGGCTGTACCGATCATTCGCACAAGGTGCTGCGCGACGTGATTCGCCAGCAGCATCTGATCACCAAGGAAGCTGTTTTTGGCTACATGGAGTGGAAGACGCCGAACGGCTGCGACAAGTGCCGCCCGGCGGTCAATTACTACCTGATCTCGACCTGGCCGCATGAAGCCAAGGATGATCCACAGTCACGCCTGATCAACGAACGCGCCCACGCCAATATCCAGAAGGACGGCACCTATTCGGTTGTTCCCCGCATGTGGGGCGGCCTGACGACGCCCAACGAGCTGCGCGCCATTGCCGATGCGGCGGAAAAATATCAGGTGCCGACCGTCAAGGTCACCGGCGGTCAGCGCATCGACCTGCTCGGCGTCAAGAAGGAAGACTTGCCGGCGATGTGGGCTGATCTGAATGCCGCAGGCATGGTGTCTGGCCACGCCTACGGCAAGTCGATCCGCACGGTGAAGACCTGCGTCGGCATGGAACATTGCCGTTTCGGCACACAGCTGGCGATGTCGATGGGCGTCAAGCTGGAAAAGATGTTGTTCGACATGTATGCGCCACACAAGGTCAAGCTGGCCGTTTCCGGCTGCCCGCGCAACTGCGCCGAGGCCGGCATCAAGGACGTCGGTATCATCGGTGTTGATTCCGGCTACGAGTTGTATATCGGCGGCAACGGCGGCATCAAGACTGAAGTGGCGCAGTTTCTGTGCAAGGTGCATTCCGACGAAGAGGTCATGGAATATGCCGGTGCCTTCCTGCAGCTTTACCGCGAAGAGGGTTGGTATCTCGAACGTACCTGCCACTACCTCGAACGCGTCGGCATGGATTACGTCAAGGGCAGGGTTGTTGAAGACGGCGAGAGCCGCAAGGCGCTCCATGGCCGCCTGCTTGATTCGCTGAAGGACGCCAAGGATCCGTGGGCCACCTCGCGCGAGCCGCAGGCGATCAAGCAGTTCATTCCGATTGCGCTGGCCGTCGAGTAGGTCAGGGCGCTTGCTACGGTCGACACGAAAAAACACTGAAAATCGAGGATAGAACCATGAGCAACTGGAAACTGATCTGCCCGCTGGAAGACATTCCGCAACTCGGCTCGCGCATCGTCAAGCCGACGATAGGCGCCGACATCGCCATCTTTCGCACTAGCAGCGACGAGGTCTTCGCACTGCACGACAAATGCCCGCACAAGGGCGGGCCGCTGTCGCAGGGCATCGTCCATGGCAAGCGTGTCACCTGCCCGTTGCATGGCTGGAACATCGGCCTTGATCACGGCCAGGCGGTCGCACCAGATGTCGGGTCGTGCACAAGGTTTGAAGTGAAAGTGGAGGGTGGCGAGGTATTCCTTTCCGTCTGACGAGAGCAGCGGCTGGCCTAGCAGCAGGTCGCTCGTGAAACGACCGCTATCGCGGTCAAACTGGAGAAAGTAACAATGGACAAGAAATCATTCCTCAAGGCCGGCCATACGCCGACGTTGCTAGTGGCCTTCCTCTACTTCGACCTCGCCTTCATGGTCTGGGTCATTCTTGGCCCGCTCGGGGTCGGCATCGCCAAGGAACTCGGCCTGTCGCACGCCGAAAAGGGCCTGATGGTGGCCACGCCAGTGCTGGCTGGCGCGCTTCTGCGCATCGTCATGGGCATTCTGGTCGATCGCCTGTCGCCAAAAAAGGCGGCTATCATCGGTCAGGTCGTCGTCATCACGGCGATGGCATATGCCTGGCTGGCGGGTGTCCACTCCTATGCCGAGGTGTTGATCCTCGGTGTTTTCCTCGGGGTTGCCGGGGCCTCATTCGCTGCCGCGCTGCCACTGGCCTCGCGCTGGTATCCGGCCGAGCACCAGGGCACGGCGATGGGCATCGCCGGCGCCGGCAACTCGGGCACCGCGCTGGCCGCCCTGTTTGCCCCCGGACTGGCTGCCGCTTTCGGCTGGACCAACGTCTTCGGCATCGTGCTGATCCCGCTACTCATAGTTCTGGTCGCCTTCGTCTTCATGGCCAAGGATGCGCCCGATGCGCCGCCGCCCAAGACGCTGGCCGAGTACATGAAGGTGCTCAAGGACAAGGACGCCTGGTGGTTCATGTTTTTCTACTCGGTGACTTTCGGCGGCTTTGTTGGTCTGGCTTCGTCGCTGGTCATCTACTTCAACACGCAATATGGCCTCGATCCGGAAACTGCCGGCTTCTTCACAGCCGGCTGCGTCTTCGCCGGTTCGCTGGTGCGCCCGATCGGCGGCAATGTCGCCGACCGTGTCGGGGGCGTCAAGTCGCTGACCGTCATGTACATCTTTGCCGCGATCTTCCTCGCCATCGTCAGCTTCGGTCTGCCGCAGGCATGGATGGCACTGGCTGCCTTTGTCGGCGCGATGCTGGCTCTCGGCATGGGCAACGGCGCGGTGTTCCAGTTGGTACCACAGCGCTTCAAGAAGGAGATTGGCGTCATGACCGGGCTGGTCGGCATGGCCGGCGGCGTCGGCGGCTTCTACCTGGCTTACAGCCTCGGTTATTCCAAGCAACTGACTGGTACGTACCAGTCCGGCTTCCTGATTTTTGCCGCACTCGCCGTGCTTGCACTGGTCGGGCTTACCGGGGTCAAAACCCGCTGGCGCACTACCTGGGGTGCCAGCCACCTGACGGCCGCCAGGATCTGACGTAGAGTTGCGGGGCGGGGTAGCCAGATGGCTTCCCCACTTTTTTTCTGCGGACCATGCCATGCCATTGCAAGTCGCTGTCGGCTACGCCTCGCTGACCGGCCCGCGCGAGCGGAATGAGGATTTTTGCGGTCTCGCCACTCCCGATGGCCAGGAGCTTGAAAACAAGGGAATCATCGCCGCCGTCGCCGACGGCATCGGCGGCCACAAGGGCGGCCGCGAGGCAGCGGAATATAGCGTGCGCGGCCTGCTCGCCGATTACTACGCGACGCCCGATACCTGGAGCGTGCCGCGCGCCATCGAGACGGTGACGACGGCGCTCAATCGCTGGGTCATCGCCGAAGCGAGCCGCAACGCCGAACTGGCCGGCATGGCGACGACGCTGTCGGCGCTGGTCCTGCGCGGTCGACGCTATTACACGGCGCATATCGGGGACAGCCGGATCTGCCGGATGCAGGAAGGGCGGCTGGCCGCGCTGACCGTCGACCACACCTGGGAACACCCGGAACTCAAGAACGTCCTGTCGCGCGCCGTTGGCCTCGACTCGCGCGTGCTGATGGACTTCGCCGACGGTGAGCTGGTCTTGAACGATCGCTTCCTGCTGGTTTCCGACGGCGTCTGGGGCGTGCTGCCCAATGCGCTGATGGCCGAAGTTCTGCTCGACCATCCCGAGCCGCAGGCAGCCGCCGCCGCCCTGAGCAGTCTGGCTCTGGCACACGGCGGGCACGACAACGCAACGGCGGTCGTCATCGACGTGCTGGCCCTGCCGCGGGCGAGCCTGCGCGACAGCCTCGAGAGTGCCGCCAGCCTGCCCCTGCCGCATCGCCTCAGGGTCGGGCACGAAATCGACGGGCTGATTGTCGAGGAAGTGCTGCATGATGCCCGCGAGACGCTGCTCTATCGCGTGCGCAACCTGCGCAATGGCCAACAGCTCGTGCTCAAGACGCTGCAGCCGACGCTGCAAGGCGATGCCGGCGCCAGCGCCGCGCTGCTGATGGAAGAATGGCGGACGCGACGGGTGCTTTCTCCTTGCTTTCCGCAGGTTGTGCCGTCCGATGAAAGAAGCGGTCTGTACTACCTGATGACCTGGCACGCCGGCGCCACGCTGCAGGCGCGGCTCGATGCCGATCAGCATTTTCCGGTCGGTGATGTCGTGCGCTTTGGCATCGCGCTGCTCAAGGGCATTGCCGCGCTGCACCGGCTCGATATCGTGCATCGCGACATCAAGCCCGACAATGTTCATCTCGGGCAGGATGGCGCGTTGCGCATCCTCGACCTCGGTGTTGCGATCAGCCTTGGTGAGCGCAAGGCCGACGACCCCGTCGCCCAGGCCGGAACGCCATCGTACATGGCGCCCGAACTCCTTGCAGATGCGCCGCCGGCGCCGGGCTTCGATCTTTACGCCGCAGGTGTTACGCTCTACCACCTGCTTACCCGCAAGTACCCTTATGGCGAAATCGAACCCTTCCAGAAGCCGAAATTCGGCGAACCCGTCCGACCGACCCGCTGGCGCCCGGAAATTCCTGGCTGGCTCGAGAACATCCTGCTTAAGGCCGTCGCGCGCGAGGCGCAGGACCGCTTCGAAACTGCCGAGGAATTTCTGCTGGCGCTCGAGCGCGGCTCCAGCCGGCCGCTCGCGGCACCCAGCCGGCGGCCGCTGGTCCAGCGCAATCCGCTCATGCTGTGGAAGATCGTCGCCGCCGCTTCGCTCGCGGTCAACTTTGTTTTGTTGCTCAAAATTCTGCGCTAGGGCGAGGTGGGAATGAGTTTCGCGCCAAGGTCAACGCTCGGGCAGATCCCGTCGGGGGTCTGGGTGCTCGGCATCGTCAGCCTGCTGATGGATATCTCGTCGGAGATGATCCATAGCCTGTTGCCGCTGTTCATGGTTACCACGCTTGGCGCGAGCGCGCTGGTGGTCGGGCTGATCGAAGGGCTGGCCGAGGCGACAGCGCTGATCGTCAAGGTTTTCTCGGGGGCGCTCAGCGACTACCTTGGCCGGCGCAAGGGGCTGGCGGTCTTCGGCTACGCGCTGGGGGCGCTGACCAAGCCGGTTTTCGCGCTGGCTTCCGGCACTGGCATCGTCCTCGCCGCCAGGCTGCTTGACCGTGTCGGCAAAGGGGTGCGCGGTGCGCCGCGCGACGCGCTGATCGCCGACATCGCGCCGCCGCAGGTGCGCGGCGCGGCGTTCGGCCTGCGCCAGTCGCTCGATACGGTCGGCGCCTTCGTTGGTCCGCTTCTCGCTACCGGCCTGATGTTGCTGTGGGCCGACGATTTCCGGTTGGTGTTCTGGGTCGCCGTGATTCCCGGCCTGCTCGCCGTCGCCCTCCTCTGGCTCGGCGTTCGGGAACCTGACAAGCCGGCCCCGGAAAGACGCAGCAACCCCATCCAACGCGACAATCTGCGCCGTATGGGCGCTGCCTACTGGTGGGTTGTCGGGGTCGGCGGCCTGTTCGCCCTGGCCCGCTTCAGCGAGGCCTTTCTCGTCCTGCGCGCGCAGCAGATTGGCATCGCGCTGGCGCTGGTTCCGCTGGTCATGGTCGTCATGAACATCGTCTACGCGCTCGCGGCCTATCCCTTCGGCAAGCTCTCCGACCGCGTCAGTCATTCCCGCCTGCTTGCCGGCGGGCTCATTGTGCTCATCGCCGCCGATCTGGTGCTGGCCGCCAGCAGTCACTGGAGCGCCCTGCTCGGCGGGGTGGCGCTGTGGGGCATCCACCTCGGCATGACGCAAGGCCTGCTGGCGACGATGGTCGCCGATACCGCGCCGGCCGACCTGCGCGGGACGGCGTTCGGTTTCTTCAATCTGGTCAGCGGGCTGGCCATGCTGGTGGCCAGCCTGGTTGCCGGTCTGCTCTGGGATTCCTTGGGCGCGGCGTTCACCTTTTATGCCGGCGTGGCCTTCTGTCTGGTGACGCTGGCGGCACTCGCCTGGCGTCCCGCCGGCGCACGGCAAACCCCTGCCCGAAGGGAAGCCTGATCCATGGCCACCGCGCTGATCCTCTTCGCCCACGGCGCCCGCGACCCGGAATGGGCAAATCCGCTGCGTCGCATGCAGGCGGCGGTTCGCCGGCGCGCGGGTGATGTTCCGGTCGAACTGGCCTTTCTGGAATTCATGCCGCCGACGCTGCACGATTGCGCGACCGCGCTGGTATCCGGCGGCGCTGGGAAAATTATCGTGATACCGATGTTCATCGCCCAGGGCGGGCATCTCAAGCGCGACGTGCCGGTAATGCTCGACCGGTTGCGGTCGACCTGGCCGGAAGTGCAATTTTCGCTGAGCGCGGCCATCGGCGAGAATGAAACTGTCGTCCAGGCCATCGCCGCGGCGGTGCTCGAGGCAGCCGCCCTGTAGCTTGCCGGGTGAGCAGGCAGGCCGACCGGACACGTACTCCCGCCGCCGTCGTCGCATCCGGAGTGGCCGGAAGCAGAGATTTTGCCGTCCCTTGACCGGGACGCTTGCATTTTTCGCGAACACGAGGCTAATGTGCTTGGCACAAACTTACCGAGGCATTGATGTTCGTCGTCCCTGGAAAGCTTTCGCGCAAGATAGTCGGGATGCTGTCCGTCTTCTTTCTGGTGGCCCTCGCGGCGATCGGCATGACGCTCTACCTCTCCTGGCAACTCGAGGGCGTGGCGGCAGCGATCAACGACGCTGGCAGCCAGCGCATGCGCGCCTATCGCATGGTCCACATGATGTCGCATGGGCTAGCAGGCAGGCAGGACGCTGCCGGGTTCGTAACTCGCCTACGGGCCGAAATCGAGGGCTTCGACCAAGTGCTGCTCGATCTGCGCCGGGGTGATCCATCGCGACCCATGGCGCCCCCGCGCGATGACGAAGTCGGGAAACGGCTGCTCGCCGTTGAGGATTTCTGGTATCAGGCAATCCGTCCTTTGGTTGCTGGCTTTCTCAGCCAGGTGCCGGATCGGCGCCGGGTGGCCGTCGAGCGCTTAGATAGCCAGGTGGAAGATTTCGTCGGGAATATCAACGACCTCGTGCTGGCGATGGAACAAAGCTATGCCGCGAACACCAATCTCCTGCGCTCGGTGCAGGCGGCGCTGGTGCTGATGGCCGGCCTGGGGACGGCAGTCCTTATCTGGTTCTTCAATCAGCAGGTAATCCGCCCGGTCAACGAATTGCATGCCGGCATCCGGCGAATGGGAGAGAGTGACCTCGGAGTTCGCGTTCCGGTCGGGAGTGACGATGAATTCGGCGGTCTGGCGAACGGCTTCAACGAGATGGCCGAACATCTGCAGGCTGCCTACAGTACGCTCGAGGAACGCGTGGTGGCGGAAACGCGGAGTCTGGGTGAGCGCAACCGGGAACTGGGCATCCTATACGAAATAACCGCCGTTCTCAGCGAGCCAGTGCCGATTGAGGCGCTGTGCCAGGGGTTCCTCAGCCGGATCCGTGCGGCGCTGGGGGCCGATGCCGGCGCCGTGCGCCTCTACGCCGCCGATACCGAGAAGCTCTACCTGATGACCCATGAAGGCCTGTCTGCGGAATTCGTCGCCCGCGAGTCGGAAATGGATTGCGGCGACTGCCTGTGTGGCGATGTCATCGATACCGGGATGCCGGTCGCCTTCGACACGGTCAACCCGCCGCCCGGCATGAAGTTGCGCACCTGCATCCGCGAGGGCTTCGCTTCCGTGACGGCCTTTACCGTGCAGTACGACCGGCAGCGGATCGGGGTTTTCAATCTCTACTTCCGGCAGGCGCATCCCGTTTCGGCGCAGGAGGTGAATCTCCTCGAAACCCTTGGCCGGCATCTTGGCGTGGCCATCGAAAACCAGCGGCTGCGCTTGCGCGAGAAGGATCTGGCGGTTTCCGAGGAGCGCAACCTCCTGGCCCAGGAACTGCACGACTCGATCGCCCAGGGGCTCGCCTTCCTCAATATTCAAGCCCAGTTGCTGCAGGATTCGCTCAACAAGCAGGATGTCGAGGAAGCAAGCGGCACCGTGGCGCAACTGCGGGCCGGCATCCAGGAAAGCTATGACAAGGTCCGCGAGCTGCTGGTCCACTTCCGCACCCGGATGCACCAGACCGATCTCGATTCCGCCATCGTGGCGTCCCTGGCGAAGCTGGAGGACCAGACCGGCGTCGCGGTGCGCTTCGATCGCTCGGGCAACGGCCTGCCGCTGCTGCCTGAAAGCCAGATTCAGGTCATGCACATCGTTCAGGAATGCCTGTCCAACATCCGCAAGCATGCCCGCGCCGCGACCGTCAAGGTGATCGTCAGACGTAGTCGGGAAGGCATGCATATCGAGGTTGCCGATGACGGTGTCGGATTTGACCCGGAAACCGATCCCGCGGTATTGTCCGACCGCCATGTCGGGCTCAAGATAATCAGGGAAAGGGCGCGCCGCGTGGGCGGTCAGTGCCAGGTGAAATCGGTGACGGGGGAGGGCACGCTTGTGTCGCTGTGGCTGCCCCGGCAACAAAGAGAGGCTGCATAAATGGGAGAAAAAATCCGGGTCCTGATCGTCGACGATCACGCCCTCTTTCGCAGTGGTGTCAAATCGCTCCTGCAGCGGCATCCGGAATTCGACGTGGTGGACGTGGCGGGTGACGGCCTCGAGGGTGTCAAACGGGCAAAGTTCCTAAAACCTGATGTCGTGCTGCTTGACATCAACATGCCGGGCATTCCCGGCCTTGATGCCTTGCGCCTCATCGTCGAGGAGGTGCCGGAAACTCATGTCCTGATGCTGACTGTTTCCGAGGATGCGGAAGACCTCATGGAGACCCTGCGCGGCGGCGCGGCGGGCTATCTGGTCAAGAACATTGAAACCGAAGCGCTGGTCGATGCCATCCGTCGTGCGGCGGCGGGCGAATCCGTCGTTTCGCTGCAGATGACCGCCAAGTTGGTGCAGGGGGTGCGCGATCAGGCCAAGGCGGACCTGGCGGCGCACCATCACGACAAGTTGTCGCCGCGGGAGAGAGAAATTCTTGGTTGCCTGGCGCACGGCGACAGCAACAAGGAAATCGCGCGGTCGCTCGATCTCGCCGAAAGTACGGTCAAGATCCACATCCAGAATATTTTCAAGAAGTTGAACATGACGAGTCGCGTGCAGGCGGCGCTCTATGCCGCCGAACACGGACTCGGCGCGCAGTCGCGCGACCGTTAGGCACGGGCCTCAGTCGCGGATCGGCTGCGGGCAGCGCCGGCGGAAATCCTCGTAGGTGCGCAGGTGCCTTGCCGCGCTGACGTGATCGCCACGGTGGACCGCGCGCTCGGCACGATTCTTGAGCACGCCGCGCATGTGCTCCAGGCCACGCCGGGAACGCAGCAGATTGTGGCCGACCACGACGGCGACGATAGGAGGCAGGTTCTCCTCCTCGGCGATGGCGGCGACTTCCTGTTCGGTAAGGTCGCACATGTCGATACAGTCTCTGAGTGCAAGCATCGCAGTAATCCTCAAATTATTGCCAATCCATATGACTTCGACAATAAGCCAAAGTTCCGGTCAATCCGGCGTCTCCGGGAGAGAAGCGAGCCGTCGGCGCGGGCAATTTCCAGACGCGTTCGTCAATAAATCCGGGTCGACCGCGCCACACGGGAAGTGCCCCCAGGGGCAACTGGCTAGATTCTGGGTACCCCTCCGGGAAGCGGATGGGCGAGTTGTAGTCGGCTGATCGTCGATCGCAGGTCGAGGCCGGATGCCTTCTTGAGTAGAAGGGCATTTTCGCGCATGGCATCCAGCGAGATTTCCACCGGTTCGCCGCCGGTTGCGAAAGCGATGGTGTTGCCGCTGTCGCTCGACGGGAAAACCGCGACGCGCCCGTCGAACGCAACCGCGAGGCGTTCGACGCTGGCAGCAAAACCCTTGCTGCGACCGAGCAGATTGACACCGAGCAGTCCGCGGTCGCTCAGTCGGGCGCGACAGGCCTGGTAGAAGGGCAGGGTGTCGAGGATTCCGGCGCGGGCGTCGGCATCGAAGCCGTCGATCAGGATGTAGTCGAAACGGCGGTCGCCGGCCAGCATGAAGTCGGCGCCGTCGCCGATGACCACGGCCAGGCGTGCGGGATCGTCCGGCAGCCTGAAATGCTGGCGGGCGATGAATTCGACCCGCGGGTTGATCTCGACGACCGTGCTCTGGCACTCTGGCAGGTTGCGGTAGATGAACTTGGCCAGCGAACCGGCGCCCAGCCCGACGAGCAAGGCGCTGCGCGGCCAGTCGGGATCATCGCGCAGCAACAGTCCGGCCATCATCTCCCGCGTGTAGGCAAGTTCCAGCGACCACGGCCGGGCAATGCGCATCGCGCCCTGCACCCAGTCTGAACCGAAGTGCAGGTAACGCACGCCGGCCTCCTCACTGATATCGACCGAATGTTGTGGCGGCTGCTTGCGGGCTTTCATGGTCAAATTGTCCTAGACGCCACTGCTCGGGGCTTTCCCCGAGTCGGTCCAGGCGAGCACCAAGAATTTCGCCACCGGAGCGCAGGTGCCCCTTCGCTGAAAGATGTTGAGCCCGTTGCGCAGGTGCGAATCATCCAGCGGGGCGCGGCGGCTGCCATGGTCGATCGAGACATCGACCAGTGCCGAGCCGGGGTGGAACTTCGGCAATTGCTCACGGCGCGGCGGCTGCGGCGCTTTCGCGCTGGGAACGAGGATGACGTCAGCGGCGGAACGGTCTCCAGCGCAAGGGCCGATGGCAGTACCGGCACCTCGCCGCACGCTGACCCATTGGCCGTGTCGCACCATTTCGCGAACGCTGCCCGGCGTCAAGCCGACCCGGTATTCGTGATTCCTGATTTCCTGCGGAACGCCGACCAGCATATCCTTCTCCTTGATTCGTCGCTGCTTCCATCCTGGCTGAACGATCGTCCGGCCGGGACGGTTCGGTGCACCTCACCGATAGTGGTCAATCTAGCGGAAAATAACATCAGCAACGGATCGACCATAGGCAGGAATGCAAGAAATTCGTTCGAACTGGCGCGGATGCGCCTGAATCTGTTCCGGCCAAGCATGCGCCAGGAGCAGGAAAAAGGTGCGAGAGCGCAAGGCACCGACAGCGAAACCCCAAGTTGCCGGCATGCCCGGGCGGGGTGTCGCCGTACCCGTTAGGGAGGTGCCCGACAGCTCGATAGCGGTCGTTCCGACGCAGCCCGGGATCCGGGAAAATCAACTGCCTGGACCCTGGCTTTCGCCAGGGTGACGAGTATTTCAGCGTTTCCTCCGACTGCCGCGCTCCGCGCTTGCGAAGGCAATCCCACAGTAGTTGTAGGTGAGCGGCCGAGGACCGGGCAGGTACATCGCCTTGAGGTCCGGGCACTCGAAGCCCGCCTCAAGCAGCAGCGACGGAATGTCGCGGTCGAGATGACAGCCCCCGGCAATTTTCTTCCACCATGGCGTGATGCGCTCCTGCCAGCGCCGCACCCAGGGATCGGGTGCGCGCCCGTGTTCGCAGAAAATGAGTTGCCCGCCGGGAACCAGGACGCGCCGCATTTCCTTCAGGGCAGCCAGCGGGTCGGGAATCGTGCACAGCGTGTAGGTGACGATGACCGTGTCGAAGCTGGCGGCGGCGCGCGGAATGCGTTCGGCGGACAGACCGACCAGATCGACCTCGAGGCCGGCGCTACGGATGCGCTTCTTCGCCAGTTCGTGCATTTCCAGCGCAGGATCGAGCCCGGTGAGCGATTCGATCCTGGTCTTGTCGTAATGCCGCATGTTGAGGCCGGTGCCGATGCCGATCTCCAGCACCCGGCCATGCGCCAGCGGCACGACCTTGGCCCGCTGATGGCGCACCGCCTTGACGCTGCATGCCGAGTCGATCAGGTAGGGCAGCAGCGTTCGCTCGTACCAGTTGGGCTTCATGTCATGCACCTTATTTGTTACACGCGAGTTCTTTGGGCGTGTTTTAATTTGACTTGTTACTTTCATGGCAGTTTCTGGGGACAGTCGAGATGGAAGAAATCGGGTTTGATGTCCAAGGTTCTGCTCCTGAGCCTTACCGTGTCACTTTCATACGATTGAGTCCCTAAACTGCTGTAAATCGGGTGGCAGGTAGCCACCGCTTCGATTCGGTAAACTGACGTTGCGAGACGATCGATAACCGAAGGAGAGAAGCGATGACTGGGTATGAGGTTAGCGTAGGAACGGACTTGCTGCCAGGGCTTTTAAACGGGCAGGACGGGCTGGCGAAACTGGTGGAAGCGGTGCTCAATCAAGTACTGGAGGCGCAGGTGACGGAAACGCTGGGGGCGACGCGGCACGAGCGCACGGACGAACGGGCCGGCTATCGCAACGGCTACCGGCCACGCACCCTTTACACGCGGGTTGGGCCGGTGACGCTGCTGGTGCCGCAGACGCGGGACGGCAGCTTTTCGACGGACATCTTCAAGCGCTACCAGCGGAGCGAGCAGGCCTTCGTTCTGGCGCTCATGGAAATGGTCGTGCACGGTGTCTCGACGCGCAAGGTCTCGGCGATCACCGAAGAGCTGTGCGGCGCCAGCTTCTCCAAATCGATGGTGAGCGCACTGTGCGCCGGACTGGAACCGCGGGTCAGCGCGTTCAACGAACGGCGGCTGGACGGCGAGTATCCCTTCGTGCTGGTCGATGCCCTGTTCATCAAGAGTCGGCAAGAAGATCGTGTGGTTTCGCGTGCCGTGCTGACCGTCTCAGGCATCCGCTCCGATGGCTTCCGGGAGATTCTGGGCGTGCGGATCGGCGACACCGAGAGCTTCGCCACCTGGGACGAGACCTTCCGCTGGCTCAGAGGGCGCGGCCTCAAGGGCACGCAGTTCATCATCTCGGACGACCACGGCGGCCTGCGTGAAGCGGCAGCGCGGCACTTTCAGGGGCCAGCTGGCAACGCTGTCAGGTGCATCTGATGCGCAACATTCTGGGCCAATGCAACACCCGCCACCGCGCCGAGGTGGCAGCTGCCGTCAAGCTCGTGCTGCAGGCGCCCGATCTGGTCGAGGCCAAGCGCCGCCTGGCGGAATTCACCGAGCGCTTCGCCAAGAGCGCCCCCAAAGCGGTGGCCTGCCTCGAAGCAGGATTCGAGGATGCCATGGCGGTAATGGTCTTGCCCGAGAAGTATCGCAAGCGGCTACGCACAACGAACATGCAGGAGCGGCTCAACGAGGAAATTCGCCGGCGGGAGCGCGTGATCCGCATCTTCCCCAACGACGAGTCAGCCTTGCGCCTGATCGGCGCTCTGCTGGCCGAACAGAACGAGGCTTGGCAGGAACGGAAGTACCTCGACATGGATGAATTCAAGGAGTGGGCGGCTTCCCGCGCCGCAGCTAGCGAGGGCAACAACGTTGTTGCCCTCGCTAGCTGAAAACCATTCGTCATTCATCGGATCGAAGAGTATTTACAGCAGATTTTGGACTTGACTGACAAATGCCGTATATGGTTTGGACTCAAGGGCGAATGGCACTTACTTAAGCTTTTTGGGATGTCCATTTTTCATGACGATAGCTTTGGCGAGATTACGTGGTTTGGTGAGCATTGGATAGGGTTTAGGTCGTCGTTTGACGGCGCGAGGCTCGATCCGGCCCGGTCGGTTACCGACCTGTTGTTGGGCGATTAAAACGAATAGTTCGCTGTGTATGTTGTGATGGCTACGGCTCGCAAAGGGTGCCCAGGCGAGCCAGATTTGCACGGTATGCTTGAAGCTCAGTTGGCGCGGCAATCTGTGGGAGAGCATCGCAGCCTGAGCCATCATTAACCGAATCAGATTGTAGGCGAGGAGATAGACCCAGATTTCCTTGATCGCCATCGCAGGCGTCAGGCAACTCAGTCGTTCCATGCCGAGCGTGGTCTTGATGTTGCGCAGATCGAGTTCAACGTGCCAGCGATCCCGATAGAGCGATTTCAAGGCCGTCTTGTCGGTTTGTTTTGGGCAAAGCAATGTCGTCACCCGTGTCTTGCCACCGACCCGAAGCTCGCGTACGGTCAGACTCTCGGGGGCCTGATCGTAGTCGGCCTGAGGCATCCAGTCGGGTTTGCTGGCGGGTTTTGGCAGCACGATCAGATGATCGCACTGCCCCAACTGCCGACCTCGGCAAAAATCGGTGGTGCGTTGCCGCGCGCCATTTTGTTCAAACACCGCATCAATGCACCGCTCGCGTAATGAGCAGAGGAGAAAGTAGGTGGCGTAGAAGGCGTCGCCCAACAGTAAATCACCCTGCTCCAGGGAATCGAATATCGAACGCAGCAACGACTGCTCATCGCTGCCCTTGCCCCGACAGGAGCCGGTCGCGGCATTGAGGACCGCCCCGCTACCCAAACAAACGAGCCCAACGATCCGGCACTGCGGGAAACCCAACCCCGGCTTCTGGCTCGTCGGTTGCGGGTGGACGACCTGATTGTCTGAGGTGTCGGGCATTACGACGGTCGTCCCGTCCACCAGACGGACGGGACGACCCCGCCAATGCCAAGCTGTCGGCGCCTGCGTGGCGACTCTTTGCCCCACGTGGCACGCCAGTGTACTGAGCATCTTCAAAGGCAAGCGCTTTCGCGCCCGGCAATAGGCGCCCGTGTGGGTGCTGCCCGGCACCAGGCCGCCAACCAGGCATTTGACCGCACGGTCATTGACTGCCTTCTGGCAGGAACAATCGGTGCTCAGCGCTTGGGCCAGAAACATCGACAACGTCTCCGTCGGGGGATATTGCCTTTCTCGGTGGGGCGGCAGTTCAGATTCCACGGCATCGAACAATTCCGGCCCCATCAACAGGTTGAAAAACGCATAGGCGTCGCTCTGGGCAGCGTGGGCCTTGACCGTTCGGTGTTGCTGTGCGCGTGTACTGCGGATAGGATGCATTTGGGCTGGCTCATCGTGGGCGGGTTGGGTGTTTGGCGACGCCAACTTATCACGCGTCGATCCAGCCTGTTTCATCATTTGCATCAAAGAGTTGAACGTTAAGTAAGTGCCATTCGACTCAAGGGCCGTTCTTGAGCTTCAAGGAAGGTGACTTGATTCAAGCCAGAGATGGTCGTTCGGCTGTACAGGTTCGATTCGCGAACCCTATGGGCTGGGACCCTTCCAAGGGCGAGATGTATCAGGGGAGCGTGTTTTATTTGGAATACGAAGTATCCGAAGGCGTCTACACTAAATTGCAGGAACGCACTTGCACTCAAATGCAATTCTTGCAACTGGTGATATTTGGCAAATACGAATCCGAGTTAGAGAGCGGTTCGCCGTAGGCAAAGTTCAGTTCGATAGGAACACGGTGGGCTGGTGGAGGGTGTTCTCGAATTTCAATGTGGTACCCCCAGGTGGAATCGAACCACCAATTCGCCCTTAGGAGGGGCGTGTTATATCCATTTAACTATGGAGGCCGCGCATGCGCCGGGTTCCGGCGCCATCGCCAAGAACGCATTGTACCGGTGTAGTGCCTGCTTCGGATAGTTGCGGCGATCGTCCGACGTATCTCAAACCGAATGCGTCGCGCGCGGCGCCAAGCGGATAAAATGTCGCTTCCCTTGGCCGGCGGTTCCGCGGGTCGCCGTTTTCAGAATTCCGATGCCTTATCTCAAACTTTCCGACGCCTGTCTCGCGTATGGCCACGTTCCGCTGCTCGATCACGCGGATTTCCTGCTCGACCCGGGCGAGCGCGTCGCGCTGATCGGCCGCAACGGGACCGGCAAGTCATCCCTGCTGGCGGCTCTGGCGGCCGGAACCGGGAGGGGCAAGCTCGACGACGGCGAGGTCTGGGTGCAGCCCGGTATCCACGTCGGCTACGTACCCCAGGAGCCGCTCTTCGATGCACGGTCGACGGTGTTCGCGGCGGTGATTTCGGGGATGGGCGAGGCCTCGCGCCTGCTCGCCGCGTATCACGGCGTTTCACACCAACTAGCCGAAGGTGCCGGCGATCACGATGCCTTGCTGGCGCAGATGGATGCCCTGCAGCACGAACTGGAGGCCTGCGGCGCGTGGACCCACGAGGCGCAGGCGGAGAAGGTCATCGATCGCTTCGGGCTCGACCCGGACGCCAGAGTCGGCAGTCTTTCCGGCGGCCAGAAGAAGCGTCTGGCGCTGGCCCAGGCGCTGGCCATCACGCCGGAGGTGCTGCTCCTTGACGAGCCGACCAATCATCTCGACATTGCCGCCATCGAATGGCTGGAGAACATGCTGATCGAGACCGGTGTCACGCTGCTCTTCATCACTCACGACCGGACCTTTCTCGATCGTGTGTGCACGCGCATCGTCGAGCTCGATCGCGGCAAGCTGGCGAGCTTTCCCGGCAGCTTCAGCGACTACCAGCGGCGCAAGGAACTGCTGCTGCACGAGGAGGCGCTGGCCAACGCGCGCGCCGACAAGTTGCTCAAGGAAGAAGAGGTGTGGATCCGCAAGGGTGTCGAGGCGCGGCGGACGCGAGCGGTATTCCGGGTCCAGCGGCTCGACCTGCTGCGCGCCGAACGTCAGGCGCGGCGCGAACGCATGGGGAAGGTCAATCTGCAGCTCGATGCCGGCGACCGAAGCGGCAAGCTGGTCGCCGAACTCGAGCATGTCAGCAAGTCCTATCCTCCAAGGGGACTTCCTGCGGGGCGTGGTCAACAGCCGGTCGTGCGCGATTTTTCAGCGCGTATCCAGCGTGGTGACAGGATCGGCGTGATCGGCCCCAATGGCGCCGGCAAGACGACGCTGCTGCGCCTGATTCTCGGCGAGTTGAAGCCGGACGCCGGCATCGTCCGGCTGGGAACGAAGATCGATGTTGCCTATTTTGACCAGTTCCGTACCCAGCTCGATCCGGATTCGTCGCTGGTCGATGTCATTTCCCCGGGCTCCGATTTCGTCGACATCGGCGGTGCGCGCAAGCACGTGATTGGCTACCTCGAGGACTTCCTTTTCCGGCCCGAGCGGGCAAGATCGCCGGTCAGTTCGCTATCCGGCGGCGAGCGCAACCGCCTGCTGCTGGCCCGCCTGTTTGCCAGGCCGGCCAACGTGCTGGTTCTCGACGAGCCGACCAACGATCTCGACATCGAAACGCTGGAACTGCTCGAGGAATTGCTCGCCAACTACGACGGGACGCTGTTCCTGGTCAGCCATGACCGGACCTTCCTCGACAATGTCGTGACCCAGACCATCGCCGCCGAGGGCGACGGCCATTGGAAGGAGTATGCCGGCGGCTACAGCGACTGGGCTGCCTACAAGGCGAGCGTGGCCAGGGAGTCGGCGAGACAGAAGACCGAGGCCAGGCCGGCAGTCAAGGCTCCCGAGCCGACAAAAGCCAGGGGCGACAAGTTGTCTTGGAAGGAGCAGCGCGAGCTCGAGGCACTGCCAGGCCAGATTTCCGCACTCGAGAGCGAACAGGTTGAACTGGGCAAGCGCCTCGCCGATGCGTCGATCTACCAGAGCGATCCGCAGGCGGCACAGACGGCGGCCGGGCGGCTGGCGGTCATCGACGATGAACTGATGGCGCTGCTCGAACGCTGGGAAGCGCTTGAGGCGCGTGCCGGGAACCCGGCATGATCCGCGTTTTCGAATTGAATTTTGGAGACTGTTGCGCATGAGCAAGCCAAGCTGGCGCACACCGCTGGTCATCCTGGTGGGCGGCTGCATCATCCTGACGTTGGCGATGGGCGTGCGCCATACCGGCGGCCTTTTCCTGCAGCCGATGACCGCCGACCACGGCTGGAGCCGCGAAACCTTCTCGTTCGCTTTCGCGCTGCAGAATCTGATCTGGGGGCTGGGCTCACCTTTTGCCGGGGCGCTCGCCGACCGTCACGGCGCCGGGCGCACGGTGCTCGGCGCCGCCGTGCTCTATGTCATCGGGCTGGTTTTGATGGCCTATTCCGCCACGCCTCTGGCTTTCAATCTCTCGGCCGGCGTGCTGGTCGGCCTTGGCCTGTCCGGCACCACCTTCGCCGTCATCATGGGCGTCATCGGCCGCCACACGACCCCCGAGCGGCGCAGCCTGGCACTCGGCATCGCCAGCGCTGGCGGCTCCTTCGGCCAGTTCGCTGTGCTGCCGGTCGGCCAGATGCTGATCTCCACCTACGGCTGGCAGAGCGCACTGGTGCTGCTCGCCGCCGGGGTCGGACTGATCGCGCCACTCGCCTACGCCATGGCCGATGGACACAAGCCGTCGGCGGGCGCCGGCCAGTCGGTCGCCCAGGCTTTGCATGAAGCCCGTGGCGAGAAGAGTTTTCACTACCTTTTCTGGGGCTATTTCGTGTGCGGCTTCCAGACCGCCTTTATCATGCTGCACCTGCCGTCTTTCGTCGTTGACGCCGGCTTCTCGGCCAATATCGGCATGACCGCGGTGGCGCTGATCGGTCTCTTCAACATCTTCGGCTCGTTCTTCTTCGGCTGGGGCGGCGGGCGCTACAGCAAGAAAAACCTGCTGGCCATCATCTATGCGCTGCGCGCCGTGGCGATCGCCTTTTTTCTGCTGTTTCCGCTGTCGACCGCAACGGTCTGGATTTTCGCCGCTGCGATGGGTCTCCTGTGGCTCGGCACGGTGCCGCTGACCAACGGCCTGATCGCCCAGATCTTCGGCCTGCGCTACATGTCGATGCTGACCGGTGTCGTCTTCCTCGGCCACCAGCTCGGCGCCTTCCTCGGCGTCTGGCTGGGTGGGCGAATTTTCGACCAAACCGGTTCTTATCTGCTGGCCTGGCTGATCGCCATTGGCCTCTCGGTCGTTGCCGCGCTTTGCTCGTGGCCGATCAACGAGAAGCCGCTGGCACGGCAGGCGGTGCCGGCATAAAGCCGCACTGGCGCTGGTTTCTCGCCGGGGTCGGCGCCGCGCTGGCGATCCTGCTGCTGGCCTTCATCTTCGTTTCTTACCAAATGCCGGAGCTGCTGCTCGACTGGTCCAACCTCCGCTATTGCGGCTAGGCGATTGCTCTGCGTGCGATAATTGCCTTCATTCAGTTATTTGCGGCCCGCTATGCGCTACACGATCATTCCCGTTACTCCCTTCGAGCAGAACTGCACCGTTTTCTGGTGCGAAAAGACCCGCCAGGCTGCTGTCATCGACCCGGGCGGAGACGTCGAGCGCGTCCTCGACTTTCTCGATCAGGAGAAGCTGATGCTGGCGAAAATACTCGTCACCCATGGTCATATCGACCATGCCGGCGGGGTGGCCGCGCTGGCGGCGCGCACCGGCGCGCCGATCGAGGGGCCGCAGGAGGAAGACCGTTTCTGGATCCAGAGCATGCCCCAGCAAAGCAAGATGTTCGGTGTGTCGAGCGCGTTGAGCTTTGAGCCGGACCGCTGGCTGCACGCTGGCGACAAGGTGAATTTCGGCGAAATCGAGCTCGAGGTTTTACATTGCCCCGGCCACACGCCCGGCCATGTCGTCTTCTTCCATCGGCCGAGCCGGCTGGCGCAGGTCGGGGATGTGCTGTTCCAAGGGTCGATCGGGCGCACCGACTTCCCCCGTGGTGATTACGACACGCTGATCCGCTCGATCAAGGAGCGCCTGTTCCCGCTCGGTGACGATGTTGAATTCATCTGCGGGCACGGCCCGATGTCCACACTGGGCGAGGAGCGGCGCCACAACCCTTTCCTGAGCGGCAGGTACGGCTGATCGGGCGGCCGGAGTTGCTGTTGCGGTCGACGCCGTTTTCCGGCCAATTTTCGCAAAGGCCGCGATGACCCCTCCCTACTGGCAGCAGGCCGCGCGCGAGCTGGCGGCCGCCGACGAGCGCATGGGCGAACTGGTTGAGCGCTATTCTGGCCTCGGTCTCGTTTCGCGCGGTGACCCGTTTGCGACTCTGGCGCGTTCGATCGTCGGGCAACAGATATCGGTCAAGGCGGCGGATTCCGTCTGGGGGCGTTTTGTCGCGGCGCTACCCGAGGTTTCACCGCAGGCGGTCATGGTGGCTGGCGAGGAAGGTCTCGCCGGTTGCGGCCTGTCGCGGCGCAAGAGCGAGTACGTGCGCGATCTTGCGGCGCATTTTGTCGCGGGGCGACTCGATCCATCCGCCTGGGCCGCGCTGGACGACGAGGCGCTGATTGCCGCCCTCACCGAGGTGCGCGGCATCGGCCGGTGGACCGCCGAAATGTTCCTGATCTTCAACCAGCTGCGTCCGGATGTTTTCCCCATTGACGATCTCGGCCTGCGGCGGGCGGTGTTCGAGCGCTACTTCGCCGGCGCCAGGCAGTCGCGTCAGGTGCTCGCGGAATTTGGCGAGCGCTGGCGGCCCTGGCGCTCGGTTGCGACCTGGCACCTGTGGCGCAGCCTGGACCCGCTCCCGGTCGAGTATTGAGCCGGGCGTTTCGGGCTTTGAGTTAAAATACGCGCCAATCAGGAAAACGGTCTGTCCATGAAAACAACCTTTCTCGACTTCGAACAGTCGATCGCCGAACTCGAATCCAAGATCGAAGAGTTGCGCTTTGTTCAGGATGATTCCGCCGTCGACATCGCCGAAGAGATCGAGCGACTGGAAAAAAAGAGCGCCCAACTGACCAAGGACGTCTATGCCAAGCTTTCGCCGTGGCAGATTTCCCAGGTGGCGCGCCATCCGCAGCGCCCCTACACGCTCGATTACCTGTCGCTGATCTTCTCTGATTTCGAGGAATTGCACGGCGATCGCGCTTTCGCCGACGACCATGCCATCGTCGGCGGCCTGGCCCGTTTCAACGGTCAGCCGGTGATGGTGATCGGCCACCAGAAGGGACGCGATACCAAGGAAAAAATTTATCGGAATTTCGGCATGCCGCGCCCGGAAGGTTACCGCAAGGCCTTGCGCCTGATGAGGCTGGCCGAGAAATTCGGCCTGCCGGTGCTGACCTTCGTCGATACGCCGGGCGCCTATCCCGGCATCGATGCCGAGGAGCGCGGCCAGTCCGAGGCGATCGGCCGCAATCTCTACGTGATGGCCGAGTTGAAGGTACCGGTGATCGTCACCATCATCGGCGAAGGCGGTTCCGGCGGCGCGCTGGCGATTGCGGTCGGTGACGTTCTGCACATGCTGCAATACTCGACCTACTCGGTGATTTCTCCCGAGGGTTGCGCCTCGATTCTCTGGAAGAGCGCCGACAAGGCGCCCGAGGCGGCCGAAACCATGGGGATTACCGCGCCGCGCCTGAAGACGCTTGGGTTGGTCGACAGGATTGTCAGCGAGCCGCTAGGCGGTGCGCATCGCGACCATGTGGCGATGGCGCAATCCTTGAAGAAGGTGCTGCAGGATGCGCTGATGAACCTCTCCGCGCTGTCGACCACGGAACTGCTCGCCAAGCGCTACGAGCGGCTGATGAGCTATGGCCGCTTCAAGGAACAACCTGCAAAGTAGTCTCCCGGCCAGGGTTGCCGCGTTTCTCGCAACCCGTACGACGCCGGGTGAGGACATTTGCGTGGGACTCTCGGGTGGTTGCGATTCGGTCGCCCTCCTGAATGTTCTCGCTATTCTTGTTCCGCACGGGCATTTGCGGGCCGTGCACGTCCATCACGGCCTGTCGACAAATGCCGATCGCTGGGCCGATTTCTGCACTGACTATTGCCGGGATCTCGGCATCGGCCTGTTGGTCGAACGTGTCGAAGTCGACCGGCGCAGTGGCCTCGGACTCGAAGCGGCAGCCCGTGAAGCGCGCTACCGGGTGTTTTCCGGGTCAACCGGCGGACTTCTCATGCTTGGGCATCATCAGGGTGACCAGGCGGAAACCCTGCTCTTCAACCTGCTGCGCGGCACCGGCGTTTCCGGAGCCGCCGGCATGCCGGTCGACCGGCAGCATGGCCAGCTACGCATCCTGCGCCCGCTGCTCGACACCAGCCGCGAAGAAATCGAAGCCTATGCGCGGCAGCACGCGCTCACCTGGGTGGATGACGAAAGCAACGCCGATACCGGCCTGACGCGCAATTTCCTGCGTCATTCGGTGTTGACCGCAGTCGCCAGCCGCTTTACGGCAGCCGAGAAAAATCTGGCGCAGGCAGCCGGGCGCTTCGCCGAGGCCGCTATCCTGCTCGACCAACTGGCGGCCATCGACTGGCAGGCAGCGGCAGTCGACGACACCCTGGATCTAAAGAAAATCCGCGACCTGTCCCCGCCGCGCCTGAAGAATCTGTTGCGCCACCGGTTGCGTCAACTGGGCTGGCAGGCGCCGGCAGCCGCCCGCCTCGAAGAGTTTGCGCGGCAATTGCAAAGCGCCGGCCCGGATCGTCATCCTTCGCTCGATCTGGCCGAAGGCAGCATGGTTTCCGGCCAGGGCAGACTGCGCTGGATCACCCGAGGGTAACAATCTGTTACCAAGCGCCTTTCCGCTGCAAGTAGCGTTAAGTTACAATCGTCAAATTATTTTCCTGCCGAATACGCCATGATTACCGGATCCCTTGTCGCCATCGTCACCCCCATGCAAGAGGATGGCAGTCTTGATTTGACCTCCCTGCGCAACCTGATCGACTTCCATGTGCGCGAAGGTACCGATGCCGTCGTTGTCGTCGGCACCACCGGCGAATCGCCGACCGTCGATGTCGCCGAGCACTGCGAACTGATCCGGGTCACGGTCATCCATGCCGCCGGCCGGATTCCCGTGATTGCCGGTACCGGTGCCAATTCCACCGATGAAGCGATCGAGTTGACCGAGTATGCGAAAAAGGCTGGCGCCGACATGGCGCTGTCGGTTGTTCCTTACTACAACAAGCCGACCCAAGAAGGCCTCTATCGCCACTTCAAGGCAATTTCCGAAGCTGTCGAACTGCCGGTCCTGCTCTACAACGTGCCCGGCCGCACGGTGGCCGACATGTCCAACGACACCATCCTGCGTCTGGCGCAGGTGCCCGGTATCGTCGGCGTCAAGGATGCCACCGGCAACCTCGACCGCGCTTGCGACCTCATCGCCCGTGCACCCAAGGGTTTCGCCCTTTACAGCGGCGACGACATGACCTGCGTCGCCTCGATCATGCTCGGCTTCCACGGCAATATCTCGGTTACCGCCAACGTGGCGCCGCGCCTGATGCACGAAATGTGCGTCGCCGCCGCCGCCGGCGACGTCGCGCGGGCCCGGGAGATCCACTTCCGCTTGCTCGGCCTGCATCGCGACCTGTTCTGTGAAGCCAACCCGATTCCCGTGAAGTGGGCCGTCCAGCAACTCGGGTTGATGCCGGGCGGGATCCGCCTGCCGCTGACGTCCCTGTCCGAAGCCAACCATGCCCGGGTCCTAGCCGCCATGCGCCATGCCGGCCTGCTCGCCTGACGGAGTGAACATGAATCATCGACTTTCGTGGTCTGTACCTGTAATGACGCTTCTGGCCATTGCCGTCGCCGGATGCAGCGTCGTTCCGGATTCGAAAAAGATCGAGTATAAGTCCGCGGGCAAGGTTCCGTCGCTCGAGGTTCCGCCAGATCTCACGCAGGTGACACGCGACGATCGCTATGCCGTTCCCGATGCGGCAGGCAAGGGCAGTGCTACCTTCTCGGCCTACACCGCCGACCGCACGCCGGGGGCCCAGGCAAAAAATTCCGTCGTTCTGCCCGAGGTGGAGAAGGTCCGGGTCGAGCGCTCGGGTAACCAGCGCTGGCTGGTGGTGGCTGCACCCGCGGACCAACTGTGGGGTCGGGTCAAGGATTTCTGGCAGGAGAACGGTTTCATCATCGCCATAGAACGGCCCGATGCCGGGGTGATGGAGACCGATTGGGCCGAGGACCGCGCCAAGATCGACGACGACATCATCCGTGGCACACTTGGAAAATTCTTGGACTCCCTCTATTCGACTGGTGAGCGCGACAAGTTCCGGACCCGCTTCGAACTCGGCGCGGAGCCAGGAACCACCGATATTTTCGTCAGCCATCGTGGCATGGAGGAGGTCTATACCTCAACCTCCAAGGATGAGACCCGCTGGCAACCGCGCCCGGCGAATCCGGAACTCGAGGCGGAGATGCTGCGGCGCCTGATGGTCAGCCTTGGAGCGGAAAACAAGCGCGCCGAGGCCAGTGTCGCGGCGGCCAAGGCGGAGCCGCGCGCCAGGCTGGCCAGCAACAACGAAGGGAGCGGAAGCCTGGAGGTCTACGAAAGGTTTGACCGCGCCTGGCGCCGGGTTGGTCTGGCTTTGGACCGCGTCGGATTCACGGTAGAGGACCGGGACCGTTCCAAGGGGCTTTATTACGTTCGCTACGTGGATCCGGATGCCAACCTCAAGAAGGGTACGGGCTGGCTCGACAAGCTGAGCTTCTGGAAGAGTTCCGAACCGGCGGGCAGCGGCAAGCCGCAGTACCGCATCCATGTCAGCGAGTCGGGAGAGAACAGTGTTGTTCAGGTTCTCTCCAGCGAGGGCGGTACCGACAAGTCGGAAACCGCGAAAAGGATCCTGAGCCTGCTCTATCAGCAGTTGCAGTGATCCGCTTTGCGTCGCTCGGGAGCGGCAGCGCAGGCAATGCGCTGCTGGTCGAAAGCGGTGCAACCTGCCTGATGGTCGATTGCGGTTTCGGGCAGCGCGAGACGTTGAGGCGTCTCGCGCGCCTTCGGCGTGATCCGGCGGACCTGAGCGGGATTCTGATCACCCACGAGCATGGTGACCATATCGGCGGCGTATTTCCTTTTGCCCGCCGCCATCGCCTGCCTGTCTGGTTGACTCACGGAACCCTCGCGGCGTGCGTATCCGCAGCCGACGGTGTTGATGTCCGAATCATCGACAGCCATGTGGCGTTTGTGGTCGAAGCGCTGCAAATCCAGCCCTTTCCCGTTCCGCACGACGCCAGGGAACCGGTTCAGTACGTGTTCTCCGACGGTGTCCGGCGGCTGGGGCTGCTGACCGACGCTGGTGGCGTCACCCAGCACATGCGTGACATCTTGTCGGGAGTCGATGGGCTGATCCTCGAATGCAATCACGACGCGGCACTGCTGGCTGCATCGAACTATCCGCCGTCATTACGGCGCCGGATAGCCGGCCGTCTCGGTCATCTGGAGAATGGTGCGGCGGCGGGACTGTTGCGCGAGATCGACTGCAGCAGGTTGCAGCACGTGGTTGCGGCGCATCTGAGCGAACGCAACAACCATCCTTCGCTGGCAATCGGCGCCCTCGCGACGGTACTCGGCGATGCTGCCGGGCGGGTCAGCGTGGCCTGTCAGGAAGCGGGTTTCGACTGGTGCCAGCTGGCTTGACGGTCAACAAAAAAGCGGAGCCGCAGCCCCGCTTTTGCCGAAATCCGAAGAATTACTTCTTGGCTTCCATACCGGCTTGCTTGGCGGCTTCCATGCCAGCTTGCTTGGCCGCTTCGATAGCAGTGCTTTCCTTGCCAGCCATGCCGGCTTGAGGAGCAGCAGCGCCGGCCATGCCAGCATGTTCAGCAGGCTTGGCGGCTTCCATGCCGGCTTGCGGAGCGGCCATGCCAGCTTGCGGAGCAGCAGCCGGAGCCGGAGCGGCGGCGGGAGCGGGCGCCGGAGCGGCAGCTTTCGGCTCTTCCTTCTTGCCACAGGCAGTTAGGGCAACAGCAAGCAGAACAGCAACGAGAATAGACTTATTCATGGTGATTTCCTTATCGACAAGAAGAAAAAATACGGCAAATAATGATGGCCTCTTGAACCAATCGCCGGTGATTATATCAACTTTTCAAATCGAGTATGAAATGCTGCGTTACTCCTTTCGCTTCTGCCTTACAGGCCTAGCGTTGTCGCGGTGACCGGCGTCCCGCCCGCGGCCCAGATTTCGGCAAAGCGCCGGAGGTAGGGCATGACCTCATCCAGTTCGTCGATCAGCAGTTTGCCGCGCGGCTGATTCTGGTCGAAGCGGATCAGCGCATGGGCATCGTCGACCAGTATCATCGAATCGCGGAGGTGGCTGAGTTGTTCAGGTGTCTGCTGCGCCGCGCTATTGTGGCTATATGTGGTCAACAAGCGCTGTGTCAGCGGTTGTCGCTGCTGTAGTGGTTCGGTGTCGCGCAAGGCGATGCGCAGGCAATCCGGGTGGTGCAAAGCGAGCGGTATTTTGAGCGCTTCCATGCGCTCCGAAGCCTCGAGGCGCAGCATGCCGAGGTCTTCGTCATAGATCCACACCTGTTTGCAGGCGAGAGCCAGAATGCGATCGATCGCCGTCTGGTAGTCGTTCCAGGAAGTAATTAGTTCGCGAGACATGGTTCGAAGTTTAGACCATTGGTAGAATTTATGCTTTATCCGGAGCCACTCATGCCGATTGGTGTCATCGAATCCCTCGACAACGAGGCCCGTGGAATCGCTTGCCAGGAGGATAAGACGATTTTCGTCGACGGCGCCCTTCCCGGTGAGATCGTAGAATATGCAAGTTTCCGGAGAAAGCCGGGTTATGAGATTGCGCACCTGGTCAGCGTACTCTCCAGTTCGCCTTCCAGAGTCAAGCCGCGCTGTGAATACTTCGGAATCTGCGGCGGATGCGCCATGCAGCACCTCGAGTTCTCGGCGCAGGTCGCCGCGAAGCAGCGCGTTCTCGAGGACAGCCTCGAGGACATCGGCCATGTTCGGGCGGGTCAGATCCTGTCCCCGATTCATGGCGCACCGTGGGGTTATCGTCACCGCGCCCGTCTCGGCGTGCGCAATGTGCCCAAGAAGGGAGGCGTGCTGGTCGGCTTCCACGAGCGCCGCAGCAGCTACATAGCCGACATGCGCTCCTGTGCCGTGCTGCCGCCGCATGTCTCGGATCTGTTGCTGCCGCTGCGGGAACTGGTTGCCGCCCTCTCGGTTTCCGAGCGCTTGCCGCAAATCGAGGTTGCCGTTGGCGAGGAGTGTACCGCGCTGGTCCTGCGCATCCTTGAGCCATTGACCGTGAACGATGAGGAATTCCTGAGAGCGTTTGCCGACCGGCATCATGGTGTCGTGTTCTACCTGCAGCCCAAAGGCCCGGATACGGTGTATCGCTTCTATCCCGTTCCCGGCCCGCGTCTATCTTATCTGCTGCCGGAATATGGCCTGGAATTCGAATTCCGGCCGACCGACTTTACCCAAGTCAACCCCGCGGCCAACCGTGTTCTGGTGCGCCGGGCCCTGCGCCTGCTCGATCCGCAGCCGGGTGAGCGGATCGCTGATCTGTTCTGCGGACTGGGCAATTTCACGCTGCCGATTGCCTGTTCGGGAGCCTCGGTGCTTGGGGTGGAAGGCAGCCAGGCGCTGGTCGAACGTGGGTGTGCGGGTGCGGTCGCCAACGGGCTGGCCGATCGTGCCGAGTTCGCCGTCGCGAACTTGTTCGAATGCACGCAGGAATCGCTGGAGAGACTTGGGCACTTCGACAAGATGCTGATCGACCCGCCGCGCGAGGGTGCGATCGAGGTGGTCAAGGCGCTCCCGGCAGATGGCCCGCGGCGCATCGTCTATGTCTCATGCAATCCGGCAACGCTGGCGCGGGACGCTGCGGAACTGGTTCAGGCTAAGGGTTATTCCTTCAAGGCCGCCGGGGTCGTAAATATGTTCCCCCACACCGGACATGTCGAGTCGGTTGCGGTTTTTGAGAGGTAACCGGCAACTACGCGGCGTCGAGCGCCCCTACTTCGGCAACGCGTACAAAGGCGAGCGCAGCGGGTTCTGAGCGAACAGTTCTTTCCAGACCCGTGGCGTGAGTTCATGGACGCGGTCGGCGGGGTGCTCGGCGACGCGCTGCAGGACATCGACGAGATAATCGTAGGGGTCGATCTGATGCAGCCGACAGGTAACGATCAGGCTCTGGATGATCCCGACCTGCCTGGCGCCGAACTCCGTCCAGCAGAACAGCCAGGAGCGGCGCCCCATGGGAATCACCCGCAGGGCGCGTTCGAGGTGATTGGTGTCGATCGGCATGTCCGGGTCGGCGAGGAAGACCTCCAGTCCCCATCGTCGATCGCGCGCGTAGGCCAGCGCCCTGGTCAGCGGATTGCGCGGTAACAGCCCCTGCGCCGCGAAGCGTTCGCCAACCCAGGCGAAGAAACGCTCGACGATCGGTTTGGCATGCTCCAGACGATAGTCGCGCTTCCTTGCACCGGTGAGCTTTTGCTCGCGGATGCGCTCTTCGACCTGATACAGGTCCCCAATGAGCGCGAGTGCCTGCGCTGCCGCTTCTGGTTCCGCGTCTTGCGCGTCAAAGAACTTACGACGCGTGTGCGCCCAGCATTGGGCGTGCGTGATCCCGATCTGCGCCGCGTAATGACTGTAGGCCTGATAGCCGTCCGACAACAGCACCGCGCCTTCGGCGGCGGTCAGTCCGAGGGCCGCCTCGACGTGCTTGAACTCGCGACTGGCGAAGAAGGGGAAACAGATTTCGTCGCCTTCGCCATACACCGGCCAGAAGTACGCCGCTTTCAGCTTGCCGGGTGCGCCCTGTCCGGCCTTGATCGGCGTCTCGTCCATCGCCTTGACGCGCGAGCTGCGGATCGAGGCAAACTGCGCCTCGTAGATCGGTTCGAGCAGAGTGATGCCCTGTTGCCCGATCTGCGTCAGCCACGGCCGGCTGACGGTGATTCCCGCATCGGCCAGGCGTTGATGCTGGCGATACAGTGGCAGGTGGTAGGCAAATTTGTCAATCAGCAGTCCGGCGACGAAGCTGACGTCGGCCCGGCTGCCCTCAATGACACCGGCCGGCGCGTTGGCGCAGACCAGTGTCTGGTTACTCTTGAGCTTGATTACCGGCCGGCGATACTTGATCACCACGTAGCTACCCGGCCGTTGCGCCAGGCGATAGCTGTCCTTGTGGCTGATGACCTCGTAGTCCTCGGGAGAGAGGCCTTCGACTTCCGGCGCGGTGAGCTCGACGACTTCGACTGGGACGCGGTTCTCGTCGAAGAAGGGCACGCTTTCGTCACTGGGACGCTTGCTGGTCGGCTGACGGGTATGCGCGGCGACGGGGCGACCTGGTGACTCAGAACCTGGTGGGGGCGTCGGGAACTCGCCGAGACTCAGTTGGCCGCTCGGCGTGACGTCGATGCGTCGTTCGCTTTTCTGGCCGAAGATCTGGCGCTTGAACCAGTCGATTTGTTGCTTCAGTGCGGTGATTTCAGCAGACAGCGTCTGGCACAGATCCAGCACCTCTTGCGGGCACAATGCCGCGGCTTGTTCGAGGTTGTAAACCGTCTGGTAACGTGCTGAATCCATGCGTGTATTTTAACACAAGCCGCTGTTTTGAAGCGTTTTTATGGGCGCTCCAGAGGCGTGATAACGCTTCTTCCGGCGTCCCGGCTCGATCCCTTCGAGGAGCAGTTTCAGACCGGTCCAGTCGATTTCGCACGTGCGCACTTTATCCCAGTTGGCGACGAAACGGCCTTCTTCGAGACGCTTGGCCCACAGGCAGAAGCCGCTGCGATCCCAGTAGAGCACCTTCACCTGAGTGCCACGGCGATTGAAGAAGACGAAGAGCTGGCCGCTCAGCGGGTCCTGACCGAGGACATGACGGGTGATCGCGTACAGACCGTCGAAGGATTTGCGCAGGTCGACCGGCTGGCCATAGACTTGGACGCGGATTTGGCCTTCAGGGAAAAACATCAGCGGCGCTCCGGCTGCAGGATCAGGCCGCCGCCGAGGTCGAGGGTGAGGTGGAAACGAGCGGGCGTCGCCGTGGTTGTGCTCAGAGGGCCGACGTCGACGAAGGTGGCCGGCTGGCCGCTGGCCTTGTCCTGACTGTCGAGGGCGATGCCCAGACGTGTGCGCCAGCGATGGAAGCTGGTATCGCTGATCTCTTCGCGTTTGCAGAAGGTCGCAACGTTCAAACCGCTGCCCGGAAATCGCGACAGCAACGCCTCCCATTCGCTCGCGCTACGCCGCACCCGCGACCCTTCCCCTGCCTTGGCCATCCTGGCCTCCTCCGCGTTTCGTGATTCGAGGAGGACATTGTCGACAGCACGATCGGCGCTGGAAAGAACGCCGCAGAGTTACCGGTTACTTTGAGAGGACATGAAAAAGGGCGGCTACAGCCGCCCCTTCGCTGGAGACGCGATGTTCAGTCGCGGTCGCCGGTAAAGGCCATGATCAATTGCAACAGACTGACGAAAACGTTGTAAACGTCAAGGTAGACCGCCAGAGTCGCCGAGATGTAATTGGTTTCGCCACCCTGGACGATACGGCTGATGTCGTGGAGGATGTAGGCGGAAAACAGGACCACGACAACGGCAGCGATGGTCAGCGACAGTACCGGAATCTGGAAGAAGATGTTGGCAACCGCCGCCAGCAGGACAACGATCATCCCGACGAACAGGAATTTGCCCATCCCGCTGAAGTCACGCTTGCTGACCGACGCGATTGTCGCCATCGTCACGAAGATGGCACCGGTTCCACCCGCGGCCAGCGCGATCATCGAACCTCCGTTCGAAAACCCAAGGGCGACCTGTAGGATGCGCGACAGCATCAGACCCATGAAGAAGGTAAAGCCGAGCAGCAGGGCAATGCCGAGGCCGCTGTCCTTGTTCCTCTCGATGCCCCACATGAAGCCCCAGGCGATGCCAAGGAACAGCATGAAGGCGAGGAGCGGGCTACCCGCCAGGAAGCTGAACTGCATCTGGATGCCGACCAGGGCGCCGATAACCGTCGGCACCATCGACAAACCGAGCAGCATGTAGGTATTGCGTAGAACTCGGTTTTGCTGGAGGGCAAGTTCCGGGGAGCCTCGACTGGCGACTTGGAAGTCAGTTTGCATGCAGAATCTCGCTTTCTATAGATTGATACCAGCGCTAAGACTAATTGAGCCGCCCAAAAGTTTCAATACATTGTTGACTGCGAGGGTCGGGTAATATTGATCGATGGCATGCTATGATTCAGGCACGCTGGGGCTGTGGCAGAGCGGTTGAATGCACCGGTCTTGAAAACCGGCGTGGGGAAACCCACCGTGAGTTCGAATCTCACCGGCCCCGCCAAAAAAAACAGCAATTCAGTAAGTTACCCGTCGCGTTAATTGCGAAGCAGGCCACTAGAACACCCCAAGCGCGATCCCGGTCGCCAATGCGGCGCCGAGTTCGGCGCACAGTGCGAGTTGCGGGGCGGCGATGATTTTGGGTTGCAGGATCGCCTCCGGGGTTTGCGCGTGGGTACAAACGATCAGGGGTTCGGCGACGGGCTTCAGGCGCCAGCCGGTTGCAATGCGGGCGATCTGCCGTGCGGCGCCGCTGCCATCGCTACCGGCACAGATCAGAGTCGCATAAGGCCGCCCATTCACCCGGTCGAGGGCGGCATAGTAGGTCCGGTCAAAAAAATCCTTGAGCAGGCCGGAAATCGAACCGAGGTTCTCCGGCGTCGCGAAGATGTAGCCGTCGGCTTCCAGAACATCGTCCGGACCGGCATCGGGGGCGTGGAGCAGGCGTGTGCTGAGCGCAGGCTCAGCCACCGCTCCCTCCATGGCCGCCTGCGCCATCTGCAAGGTGCCGCCGGTCATCGAGTGATAGACGATAAGCAGATTTTTCATGGGCCGGTGCTGACGACAGTGCATTCAGGGTAGGCAGCGCGGTCGCTCAATACGGGTGAGCGGGAACTGCTTGCCAGCCCTCGGGACACGTCTTGGTGTAAGGGTAGTACATGGCGCTCGACCCACAATAGTACCAGGCGCTGGCGGGATCGGTCAGAGGCGCTCCGGCTTCAGGCGGACCGTCGATATAGACCTCTTGTGGCGCATAGGCCGGCCCGGCATTGTACGGATCGACATACGCAGGCCTGCTGCTCTCGGCCATGATCGCCAGGCCGGCAAGGGCACCGAAAATTGCCAGGCCAGCCCACGGCGAGACACTGCCTCCGCCATGATAGCCGGAACCGCCGTGATATCCGTTGCCGCCACGGCCGTAATATCCGCGGTCGGCATGGGCCGGGAGCGCCACCAGAGCCATCGCCGCGATGAATGGGACAACAAATTTGCGCATGATTGCTTCCTTTGGGTGCGACGCCAGTATGTACCCAGATTGCCCAAAGCGCTGATGTCGGTTGAGCGCCCTGGCTGGCGATCTGCTTGGCATCCTGGCGAATGCGTCGGCTGAAGAACGATTCGGATTCACTGCTTCTTTTCGTCAGAACTTCCAACTACCGCGCTGACCCCCGCCGCGGCGACGTCGACCGTCGTCCCGACGACCGTCGTACCCACCTTGACGGTTGTCGCAACCACCGTTACCGCCGCGTCAGCCACGGCAACCACCGCACAGCCGGTGCACTGGAGAACAAGCAGGAAAGCGAGCAGGTAGGTGCGCATCGGCTCAGTGCCGATCCCAGTAGCCGCCATGCTGCTGCCAGTGCTGCCCGTCCCGCTCCCAACGGTACGGAACCCATTTTTGCCCGTGACGCGGCGGCGCCCAATAGCCTGGACCCCACTCATAGCGACTGCCGCGCCAGTGCCAGGCACCGGAAATCCAGACATACCCGACCGTCGGTGGAGGGCCGAGATACTCGACGCGCGGGGGCGGCGGCGCCATCATGACCGGCTCGACGTACACCGGCCGGCCGACGGGCGCGACGACGCAAGCGCTCAGCGATATCGCCGCAGTGGCGAGAGCGGTAGCGAGAAATCTGGCTCGGTTCATTGCATCGTTCCTCATAGAGATTTTCGGATATTAAACGAGGCGAGAGCCGGGAGCTGTAACCAGTGGTAAGGACTTGTAACGTAACCGGTAACTCTGCGGCGTTCTTTCCAGCGCCGATCGTGCTGTCGACAATGTCCTCCTCGAATCACGAAACGCGGAGGAGGCCAGGATGGCCAAGGCAGGGGAAGGGTCGCGGGTGCGGCGTAGCGCGAGCGAATGGGAGGCGTTGCTGTCGCGATTTCCGGGCAGCGGTTTGAACGTTGCGACCTTCTGCAAACGCGAAGGGATCAGCGATACCAGCTTCCATCGCTGGCGCACACGTCTGGGCATCGCCCTCGACAGTCAGGACAAGGCCAGCGGCCAGCCGGCCACCTTCGTCGACGTCGGCCCTCTGAGCACAACCACGGCGACGCCCGCTCGTTTCCACCTCACCCTCGACCTCGGCGGCGGCCTGATCCTGCAGCTGGAGCGCCGCTGATGTTTTTCCCTGAAGGCCAAATCCGCGTCCAAGTCTATGGCCAGCCGGTCGACCTGCGCAAATCCTTCGACGGTCTGTACGCGATCACCCGTCATGTCCTCGGTCAGGACCCGCTGAGCGGCCAGCTCTTCGTCTTCTTCAATCGCCGTGGCACTCAGGTGAAGGTGCTCTACTGGGATCGCAGCGGCTTCTGCCTGTGGGCCAAGCGTCTCGAAGAAGGCCGTTTCGTCGCCAACTGGGATAAAGTGCGCACGTGCGAAATCGACTGGACCGGTCTGAAACTGCTCCTCGAAGGGATCGAGCCGGGACGCCGGAAGAAGCGTTATCACGCCTCTGGAGCGCCCATAAAAACGCTTCAAAACAGCGGCTTGTGTTAAAATACACGCATGGATTCAGCACGTTACCAGACGGTTTGCAACCTCGAACAAGCCGCGGCATTGTGCCCGCAAGAGGTGCTGGATCTGTGCCAGACGCTGTCTGCTGAAATCACCGCACTGAAGCAACAAATCGACTGGTTCAAGCGCCAGATCTTCGGCCAGAAAAGCGAACGACGCATCGACGTCACGCCGAGCGGCCAACTGAGTCTCGGCGAGTTCCCGACGCCCCCACCAGGTTCTGAGTCACCAGGTCGCCCCGTCGCCGCGCATACCCGTCAGCCGACCAGCAAGCGTCCCAGTGACGAAAGCGTGCCCTTCTTCGACGAGAACCGCGTCCCAGTCGAAGTCGTCGAGCTCACCGCGCCGGAAGTCGAAGGCCTCTCTCCCGAGGACTACGAGGTCATCAGCCACAAGGACAGCTATCGCCTGGCGCAACGGCCGGGTAGCTACGTGGTGATCAAGTATCGCCGGCCGGTAATCAAGCTCAAGAGTAACCAGACACTGGTCTGCGCCAACGCGCCGGCCGGTGTCATTGAGGGCAGCCGGGCCGACGTCAGCTTCGTCGCCGGACTGCTGATTGACAAATTTGCCTACCACCTGCCACTGTATCGCCAGCATCAACGCCTGGCCGATGCGGGAATCACCGTCAGCCGGCCGTGGCTGACGCAGATCGGGCAACAGGGCATCACTCTGCTCGAACCGATCTACGAGGCGCAGTTTGCCTCGATCCGCAGCTCGCGCGTCAAGGCGATGGACGAGACGCCGATCAAGGCCGGACAGGGCGCACCCGGCAAGCTGAAAGCGGCGTACTTCTGGCCGGTGTATGGCGAAGGCGACGAAATCTGTTTCCCCTTCTTCGCCAGTCGCGAGTTCAAGCACGTCGAGGCGGCCCTCGGACTGACCGCCGCCGAAGGCGCGGTGCTGTTGTCGGACGGCTATCAGGCCTACAGTCATTACGCGGCGCAGATCGGGATCACGCACGCCCAATGCTGGGCGCACACGCGTCGTAAGTTCTTTGACGCGCAAGACGCGGAACCAGAAGCGGCAGCGCAGGCACTCGCGCTCATTGGGGACCTGTATCAGGTCGAAGAGCGCATCCGCGAGCAAAAGCTCACCGGTGCAAGGAAGCGCGACTATCGTCTGGAGCATGCCAAACCGATCGTCGAGCGTTTCTTCGCCTGGGTTGGCGAACGCTTCGCGGCGCAGGGGCTGTTACCGCGCAATCCGCTGACCAGGGCGCTGGCCTACGCGCGCGATCGACGATGGGGACTGGAGGTCTTCCTCGCCGACCCGGACGTGCCGATCGACACCAATCACCTCGAACGCGCCCTGCGGGTGATTCCCATGGGGCGCCGCTCCTGGCTGTTCTGCTGGACGGAGTTCGGCGCCAGGCAGGTCGGGATCATCCAGAGCCTGATCGTTACCTGTCGGCTGCATCAGATCGACCCCTACGATTATCTCGTCGATGTCCTGCAGCGCGTCGCCGAGCACCCCGCCGACCGCGTCCATGAACTCACGCCACGGGTCTGGAAAGAACTGTTCGCTCAGAACCCGCTGCGCTCGCCTTTGTACGCGTTGCCGAAGTAGGGGCGCTCGACGCCGCGTAGTTGCCGGTTACCTTGTAACCGCCCTCTTGATCACCGCGGGTGGAGGTCTTCCGGCCCCTGCGTGTCAGTTGTCCTCATGCACGGCCACGGCAGGAAAAAATTCAGCGGCCACGGATATTCGGGAAACCGAGACCCGGGGTCTGCGGCAGCAACATCCAGCTGCGGACGATGGCCGGCGCATCGCCGGTGTCGCTCTCCCCCGCCAGTCGGCTGTGGCAAGGCCGTGACAGAAATCCGGGGCGATGGAAGGCGCGAGGTGGGCGCAGGCGGTCAGCTCGCAGGCGCTCTCCGGGCTGGAGGTGATGATGCACTCGACGCCTGCCGCGGGCGCGGGCCGAATTCGACGCTGGCCGGCAGGCCGCGAGAAGGCACCGGGCGTCCGCCTCATCCCATGCGCCATTGGTGTAACCGGTAACTCTGCGGCGTTCTTTCCAGCGCCGATCGTGCTGTCGACAATGTCCTCCTCGAATCACGAAACGCGGAGGAGGCCAGGATGGCCAAGGCAGGGGAAGGGTCGCGGGTGCGGCGTAGCGCGAGCGAATGGGAGGCGTTGCTGTCGCGATTTCCGGGCAGCGGTTTGAACGTTGCGACCTTCTGCAAACGCGAAGAGATCAGCGATACCAGCTTCCATCGCTGGCGCACACGTCTGGGCATCGCCCTCGACAGTCAGGACAAGGCCAGCGGCCAGCCGGCCACCTTCGTCGACGTCGGCCCTCTGAGCACAACCACGGCGACGCCCGCTCGTTTCCACCTCACCCTCGACCTCGGCGGCGGCCTGATCCTGCAGCTGGAGCGCCGCTGATGTTTTTCCCTGAAGGCCAAATCCGCGTCCAAGTCTATGGCCAGCCGGTCGACCTGCGCAAATCCTTCGACGGTCTGTACGCGATCACCCGTCATGTCCTCGGTCAGGACCCGCTGAGCGGCCAGCTCTTCGTCTTCTTCAATCGCCGTGGCACTCAGGTGAAGGTGCTCTACTGGGATCGCAGCGGCTTCTGCCTGTGGGCCAAGCGTCTCGAAGAAGGCCGTTTCGTCGCCAACTGGGATAAAGTGCGCACGTGCGAAATCGACTGGACCGGTCTGAAACTGCTCCTCGAAGGGATCGAGCCGGGACGCCGGAAGAAGCGTTATCACGCCTCTGGAGCGCCCATAAAAACGCTTCAAAACAGCGGCTTGTGTTAAAATACACGCATGGATTCAGCACGTTACCAGACGGTTTACAACCTCGAACAAGCCGCGGCATTGTGCCCGCAAGAGGTGCTGGATCTGTGCCAGACGCTGTCTGCTGAAATCACCGCACTGAAGCAACAAATCGACTGGTTCAAGCGCCAGATCTTCGGCCAGAAAAGCGAACGACGCATCGACGTCACGCCGAGCGGCCAACTGAGTCTCGGCGAGTTCCCGACGCCCCCACCAGGTTCTGAGTCACCAGGTCGCCCCGTCGCCGCGCATACCCGTCAGCCGACCAGCAAGCGTCCCAGTGACGAAAGCGTGCCCTTCTTCGACGAGAACCGCGTCCCAGTCGAAGTCGTCGAGCTCACCGCGCCGGAAGTCGAAGGCCTCTCTCCCGAGGACTACGAGGTCATCAGCCACAAGGACAGCTATCGCCTGGCGCAACGGCCGGGTAGCTACGTGGTGATCAAGTATCGCCGGCCGGTAATCAAGCTCAAGAGTAACCAGACACTGGTCTGCGCCAACGCGCCGGCCGGTGTCATTGAGGGCAGCCGGGCCGACGTCAGCTTCGTCGCCGGACTGCTGATTGACAAATTTGCCTACCACCTGCCACTGTATCGCCAGCATCAACGCCTGGCCGATGCGGGAATCACCGTCAGCCGGCCGTGGCTGACGCAGATCGGGCAACAGGGCATCACTCTGCTCGAACCGATCTACGAGGCGCAGTTTGCCTCGATCCGCAGCTCGCGCGTCAAGGCGATGGACGGACGCCGATCAAGGCCGGACAGGGCGCACCCGGCAAGCTGAAAGCGGCGTACTTCTGGCCGGTGTATGGCGAAGGCGACGAAATCTGTTTCCCCTTCTTCGCCAGTCGCGAGTTCAAGCACGTCGAGGCGGCCCTCGGACTGACCGCCGCCGAAGGCGCGGTGCTGTTGTCGGACGGCTATCAGGCCTACAGTCATTACGCGGCGCAGATCGGGATCACGCACGCCCAATGCTGGGCGCACACGCGTCGTAAGTTCTTTGACGCGCAAGACGCGGAACCAGAAGCGGCAGCGCAGGCACTCGCGCTCATTGGGGACCTGTATCAGGTCGAAGAGCGCATCCGCGAGCAAAAGCTCACCGGTGCAAGGAAGCGCGACTATCGTCTGGAGCATGCCAAACCGATCGTCGAGCGTTTCTTCGCCTGGGTTGGCGAACGCTTCGCGGCGCAGGGGCTGTTACCGCGCAATCCGCTGACCAGGGTGCTGGCCTACGCGCGCGATCGACGATGGGGACTGGAGGTCTTCCTCGCCGACCCAGACGTGCCGATCGACACCAATCACCTCGAACGCGCCCTGCGGGTGATTCCCATGGGGCGCCGCTCCGTAACCGGTAACTCTGCGGCGTTCTTTCCAGCGCCGATCGTGCTGTCGACAATGTCCTCCTCGAATCACGAAACGCGGAGGAGGCCAGGATGGCCAAGGCAGGGGAAGGGTCGCGGGTGCGGCGTAGCGCGAGCGAATGGGAGGCGTTGCTGTCGCGATTTCCGGGCAGCGGTTTGAACGTTGCGACCTTCTGCAAACGCGAAGGGATCAGCGATACCAGCTTCCATCGCTGGCGCACACGTCTGGGCATCGCCCTCGACAGTCAGGACAAGGCCAGCGGCCAGCCGGCCACCTTCGTCGTAACCGGCAACTACGCGGCGTCGAGCGCCCCTACTTCGGCAACGCGTACAAAGGCGAGCGCAGCGGGTTCTGAGCGAACAGTTCTTTCCAGACCCGTGGCGTGAGTTCATGGACGCGGTCGGCGGGGTGCTCGGCGACGCGCTGCAGGACATCGACGAGATAATCGTAGGGGTCGATCTGATGCAGCCGACAGGTAACGATCAGGCTCTGGATGATCCCGACCTGCCTGGCGCCGAACTCCGTCCAGCAGAACAGCCAGGAGCGGCGCCCCATGGGAATCACCCGCAGGGCGCGTTCGAGGTGATTGGTGTCGATCGGCACGTCCGGGTCGGCGAGGAAGACCTCCAGTCCCCATCGTCGATCGCGCGCGTAGGCCAGCGCCCTGGTCAGCGGATTGCGCGGTAACAGCCCCTGCGCCGCGAAGCGTTCGCCAACCCAGGCGAAGAAACGCTCGACGATCGGTTTGGCATGCTCCAGACGATAGTCGCGCTTCCTTGCACCGGTGAGCTTTTGCTCGCGGATGCGCTCTTCGACCTGATACAGGTCCCCAATGAGCGCGAGTGCCTGCGCTGCCGCTTCTGGTTCCGCGTCTTGCGCGTCAAAGAACTTACGACGCGTGTGCGCCCAGCATTGGGCGTGCGTGATCCCGATCTGCGCCGCGTAATGACTGTAGGCCTGATAGCCGTCCGACAACAGCACCGCGCCTTCGGCGGCGGTCAGTCCGAGGGCCGCCTCGACGTGCTTGAACTCGCGACTGGCGAAGAAGGGGAAACAGATTTCGTCGCCTTCGCCATACACCGGCCAGAAGTACGCCGCTTTCAGCTTGCCGGGTGCGCCCTGTCCGGCCTTGATCGGCGTCTCGTCCATCGCCTTGACGCGCGAGCTGCGGATCGAGGCAAACTGCGCCTCGTAGATCGGTTCGAGCAGAGTGATGCCCTGTTGCCCGATCTGCGTCAGCCACGGCCGGCTGACGGTGATTCCCGCATCGGCCAGGCGTTGATGCTGGCGATACAGTGGCAGGTGGTAGGCAAATTTGTCAATCAGCAGTCCGGCGACGAAGCTGACGTCGGCCCGGCTGCCCTCAATGACACCGGCCGGCGCGTTGGCGCAGACCAGTGTCTGGTTACTCTTGAGCTTGATTACCGGCCGGCGATACTTGATCACCACGTAGCTACCCGGCCGTTGCGCCAGGCGATAGCTGTCCTTGTGGCTGATGACCTCGTAGTCCTCGGGAGAGAGGCCTTCGACTTCCGGCGCGGTGAGCTCGACGACTTCGACTGGGACGCGGTTCTCGTCGAAGAAGGGCACGCTTTCGTCACTGGGACGCTTGCTGGTCGGCTGACGGGTATGCGCGGCGATGGGGTGAAGCTGGTGACTCAGAACCTGGTGGGGGCGTCGGGAACTCGCCGAGACTCAGTTGGCCGCTCGGCGTGACGTCGATGCGTCGTTCGCTTTTCTGGCCGAAGATCTGGCGCTTGAACCAGTCGATTTGTTGCTTCAGTGCGGTGATTTCAGCAGACAGCGTCTGGCACAGATCCAGCACCTCTTGCGGGCACAATGCCGCGGCTTGTTCGAGGTTGCAAACCGTCTGGTAACGTGCTGAATCCATGCGTGTATTTTAACACAAGCCGCTGTTTTGAAGCGTTTTTATGGGCGCTCCAGAGGCGTGATAACGCTTCTTCCGGCGTCCCGGCTCGATCCCTTCGAGGAGCAGTTTCAGACCGGTCCAGTCGATTTCGCACGTGCGCACTTTATCCCAGTTGGCGACGAAACGGCCTTCTTCGAGACGCTTGGCCCACAGGCAGAAGCCGCTGCGATCCCAGTAGAGCACCTTCACCTGAGTGCCACGGCGATTGAAGAAGACGAAGAGCTGGCCGCTCAGCGGGTCCTGACCGAGGACATGACGGGTGATCGCGTACAGACCGTCGAAGGATTTGCGCAGGTCGACCGGCTGGCCATAGACTTGGACGCGGATTTGGCCTTCAGGGAAAAACATCAGCGGCGCTCCAGCTGCAGGATCAGGCCGCCGCCGAGGTCGAGGGTGAGGTGGAAACGAGCGGGCGTCGCCGTGGTTGTGCTCAGAGGGCCGACGTCGACGAAGGTGGCCGGCTGGCCGCTGGCCTTGTCCTGACTGTCGAGGGCGATGCCCAGACGTGTGCGCCAGCGATGGAAGCTGGTATCGCTGATCCCTTCGCGTTTGCAGAAGGTCGCAACGTTCAAACCGCTGCCCGGAAATCGCGACAGCAACGCCTCCCATTCGCTCGCGCTACGCCGCACCCGCGACCCTTCCCCTGCCTTGGCCATCCTGGCCTCCTCCGCGTTTCGTGATTCGAGGAGGACATTGTCGACAGCACGATCGGCGCTGGAAAGAACGCCGCAGAGTTACCGGTTACGGCGTTGATGCTGGCGATACAGTGGCAGGTGGTAGGCAAATTTGTCAATCAGCAGTCCGGCGACGAAGCTGACGTCGGCCCGGCTGCCCTCAATGACACCGGCCGGCGCGTTGGCGCAGACCAGTGTCTGGTTACTCTTGAGCTTGATTACCGGCCGGCGATACTTGATCACCACGTAGCTACCCGGCCGTTGCGCCAGGCGATAGCTGTCCTTGTGGCTGATGACCTCGTAGTCCTCGGGAGAGAGGCCTTCGACTTCCGGCGCGGTGAGCTCGACGACTTCGACTGGGACGCGGTTCTCGTCGAAGAAGGGCACGCTTTCGTCACTGGGACGCTTGCTGGTCGGCTGACGGGTATGCGCGGCGACGGGGCGACCTGGTGACTCAGAACCTGGTGGGGGCGTCGGGAACTCGCCGAGACTCAGTTGGCCGCTCGGCGTGACGTCGATGCGTCGTTCGCTTTTCTGGCCGAAGATCTGGCGCTTGAACCAGTCGATTTGTTGCTTCAGTGCGGTGATTTCAGCAGACAGCGTCTGGCACAGATCCAGCACCTCTTGCGGGCACAATGCCGCGGCTTGTTCGAGGTTGTAAACCGTCTGGTAACGTGCTGAATCCATGCGTGTATTTTAACACAAGCCGCTGTTTTGAAGCGTTTTTATGGGCGCTCCAGAGGCGTGATAACGCTTCTTCCGGCGTCCCGGCTCGATCCCTTCGAGGAGCAGTTTCAGACCGGTCCAGTCGATTTCGCACGTGCGCACTTTATCCCAGTTGGCGACGAAACGGCCTTCTTCGAGACGCTTGGCCCACAGGCAGAAGCCGCTGCGATCCCAGTAGAGCACCTTCACCTGAGTGCCACGGCGATTGAAGAAGACGAAGAGCTGGCCGCTCAGCGGGTCCTGACCGAGGACATGACGGGTGATCGCGTACAGACCGTCGAAGGATTTGCGCAGGTCGACCGGCTGGCCATAGACTTGGACGCGGATTTGGCCTTCAGGGAAAAACATCAGCGGCGCTCCGGCTGCAGGATCAGGCCGCCGCCGAGGTCGAGGGTGAGGTGGAAACGAGCGGGCGTCGCCGTGGTTGTGCTCAGAGGGCCGACGTCGACGAAGGTGGCCGGCTGGCCGCTGGCCTTGTCCTGACTGTCGAGGGCGATGCCCAGACGTGTGCGCCAGCGATGGAAGCTGGTATCGCTGATCTCTTCGCGTTTGCAGAAGGTCGCAACGTTCAAACCGCTGCCCGGAAATCGCGACAGCAACGCCTCCCATTCGCTCGCGCTACGCCGCACCCGCGACCCTTCCCCTGCCTTGGCCATCCTGGCCTCCTCCGCGTTTCGTGATTCGAGGAGGACATTGTCGACAGCACGATCGGCGCTGGAAAGAACGCCGCAGAGTTACCGGTTACATCGTACTGATGGCACGACAACCAGATTTCCCTGGCCCGCTTCATGCCGATGGTGGGCGCCGTGAGCCCGGCGCCGCTTACCGTCTGGTCGCCACCCGGGCAGAAAGCCTCGGTGCCGGCGCCGGTCATGATGATGACACCGATGGCGTTGTCGTGATGGGCGTGGTGAACGGCGTCGATCAACTGCTTGACCGTTTCCGGGCGAAAGGTGTTGCGCTGTTCCGGACGGTCGATGGTGATCCGGGCGATGCCTTCGGTGGCATCGTAGAGAATGTCGGAATAGCTGGCCTGGGGGCTGCCAGGCGGGAAGGTGGTCGGATATGGCGTTGAGCAAAATTGCGGTCAGGCCGCAGGTATAGCCTGACCCGCAGCCCGCCGAATTGATCTGAGCGCGCTCAGCGGCGGATGAACCTCCGGCTCGCTGAATGCGGCATAGTCGGCGTTGTGCCGAAATGGTTGATGCGCATCCTGGGAAAGCGAATCACGAGGATTCAGCGTGGGCGCCGTCGTTGCCATCGTTGCTGTCAGCGCAGCATTCATGAATCGACATGGTTTTCCTCAGACAATTGATCGTGGCGGCGATGGTCGCCGTCCTTGTTCCGGTCCTTCAGGCCACCGAACCTCCCGACCACCAGTTCGAAGTCTTGTCGCGCCTGGCGGACGGCGGCCTCGGGGCGATGCCCGGGCAGACCGTCGAGGTTGATGTCGATCTCCCGGCCAGTTCCGGTTTTACCGTCCAAGTCATGGGCGAGCGTGCCGAAGCGCGCACCGCATGGCCTTCAACCAGGTCGCCGAGGGCTGGAGCTGGCGCCCCCTGGCCGATCCCGAGGGCGACAACTACTATCGCTACAAATTTCTGCCCCTGCGGTCGATGATGGTCGAGTGTGGAGAGTAGGTCCATGAAGACAAGATCGGCGTCCCGCAACTGGCCAAGGTCACGTGGCGTTATGACTACTTTCTCGCCTTTGAAAACCTTCATGATTTCTATCGGCGCGTCGCTGATGACGATACCGGCTTCAGTGCGGAACTGCCGGCTGGCGCCGAGGCATATCTCGAGATGCTGGCGCGGGTGCGCCTATTAGAGCCGGTGATCAGCGAAAGCACACCTTTTCAAGGCAACCTACGACAAGCCGACCGACCCCACCTTGAAGAAGCGCAACCTCATCGCCATGCTTGGAGAGGTGTATATCATCGATATGAAAAGCGACCGCTTTTACTGTCGCATCCCTCAGGGCAAACGCATTTACTCTTGAGGAGAGAGGCCGAGCAATGAGGCCCGATATTTTGGGAGTCGATCTGCGGTTTTTCGGCGGGAGCGCAAACTGCGCTTGGGGTACTGAGTATCTTGGCGTAGCAACGCAAGGGCGAACTTGCGCAGGGTGGCGAAGTTATGCGGCGCGTGGTCTTTGCGGACACGGCAGTTGTCCTCTCGAAACGTGACATCGAGCACCCAATGCAGGCTGTTCTCGATACCTCAATGACTGCGTGCTGCGTTGGCAAAAGACGCTGCGGTGGTGACGCCCTTGCTGCCGATGTAGAAGGCGCGCTCCTTGGAAAGCGTGCCGTTGATGTCCCGCTGTCGCTCGATCATGCCGACGCCAGCGAGTTTTGGCCAGTGTGTCTGGAACTTCTTGTCCAGCCAGGACAGGTTCGTGACCCACATCGCCCGTCGGGCTTCGATGCGGCCATGGTTCTTCTCGACAGATTGGAATCGATCAACCGGCAGCGTGCCGAAGCCGGCTGTCTCGCCATCAGAAAAGAACTCTCGCAAGGCATTCGCCAAGGTTTCCTGATTATCCTTGACGGCCAGCAGATAATCCCCGCTCTGGTCGAGAATCTTTCGGGCAATCTCGGTCTGGCAACCGATGGCATCAATCGTCACGATGCATCCCTTGAGGGTCAGTGTGTCGAGCAGCGCCTTGATGGCGGGTATCTCGTTGCCCTTGCCACGGGTATGCTCCTGGGCCAGACACAAGCCGCTGGCAGTGGCGTAAGCGCTGATCGTGTGCAGCGCGCTGTTATTGCCATCCCGGGAACCACAGGCGGTCTTGCCGTCGATGGCGACTACCCCCGCCACAACGCCGATGAGGCCACTGATCCATTCACGGAAACAGGTCTCGAATACTTGGGCATCCAGCAGGCGGAATACCCGGCCAAAAGTGTCATGGGACGGTGTGCCGTGCTCAAGAACCAGGTGCTGCTTCAGCCAAGCCTCGTTGTCCTCGGCCCATTCGGCGACATCCACCCAACTATCCGCTCCGCACAACACTGCCCACAGCGCCATCAGGATCATTTCCGTCAGATCGTGCCGCTGCGCAGGCCCGGTGCGAGGATCATCCAGACCAACAAATACTTCCGTCAGTGTCATTTCCATTCCCGACAAAAGTCGAGAGTAGACCTGATTCCGACCGAGTCCACAAGACCCCATCATAACTCACTGATAGTAAACAACTTTCCAGCAGGGTGTACGATATCTGCGTATGCAATAGCCCTGTCGCATCCCTCACGGGGCGGGACGCTGCTTCGCGCGCTGAAGCTGCCGCTCAGCGGTAGACCAGAACCGGAATCCTCGAATGAGTCAGCACCTTCTGGGTCTCGCTGCCGAGCAACAGGCCAGTGAGGCCGCGGCGGCCGTGCGAAGCCATGAAAATCAGGTCGCAGCCGGATTTCTCGGCGGCCTCGATGATAGCCTCGTAGGGCACATCGCTGGCTGCCGTCGCGCTTGCGCACTCGACACCCGCCGCGGCGCATTCGCTTTTCACCTCAGTGAGATATTCGCTTGCCTGCTGGTCGGCGAGTTCGGCAAATTTTTCCGGCGTGGTGGGATCGATCAGCGCACCTTCACCGAAATAGGCGATCGGGTATTCAGGTTTGGCGAAGAAGACCGTCACCTTCGCGCCGATTTCCTTGGCGAACATCACTCCCCGCTTTGCCGTCGCCCTGGAAAGCTCGGACCCGTCGGTCGGTACGAGAATGTGCTTGAACATGGTGCTTCCTCCTTTTTAGAACGTGCCAATATGGCGACTTTCTCAAATTCCATCCTACGCCAACTATCGGCAAAGCGGAACCGAATGTGCCAAAAGTGTCTGGCGGGAGCGCGATTAGGGCGCTCGCACCAAGAATTCGATGCGGGTCTATGGTATAAACGTCGCTCAATTGGCAAGGGAATTACCAGCATGTCCGAGATCTCGTCAGCAAAGTCACGCGGCATCGACCTAAGCGGCCTGAGTCCGCTGGAAACCGCCGGGATGGCTATCAGCAAGGCCGCCGATCCTTACGGCGTGACCTCGTCGCTGCTCAGTGCGCAGATGGCCTGGATGATGCACCCGCAAGAATTGCTGCGCGCCGCCAACGCCTTGTCGGGCGACCTGTTGGCCTTGCAAGCGCACGTTGTGCGGCGCGCGCTTGGCATGCCCTCCGAGGATGTGATCGAACCGAACCCCGACGATGTACGGTTCTCCGATCCGATATGGACCGATTCGGCGACCTGGGACATCATCAAAGAGTGGTATCTGGCCTTTACCCGCCGCCTGCAGGATATGTATTTCGAGACGCCGGGCCTGTCGGACAAGGAACGGCGGCGTGCTGCGTTCTGGCTGCGCAAATGGCTCAACATGGTGGCGCCGACCAATTATTTCTGGCTCAACCCGGTGGCCATGGAGCGTTTCGTGGCGACCAGTGGCGAGAGTCTCGCCCGTGGTTTCGAGAACTTCATGCGCGACGTGAAGGCCCGCAATATCCAGATGGTCGAACCCGATGCCTTCGTCGTCGGCAAGGATCTGGCGACGACGCCGGGTAAGGTGGTGTTCCGCAACCGCCTGGTCGAACTGATTCACTATGCGCCGACCACGGAAAAAGTACGGGCGCTGCCGATCGTCATCGTCACGCCGTGGATCAACAAGTTCTACATCCTCGACCTGAATTCCAAGAAGAGCATGGTCAAGTATCTGACCGATCAGGGGTTTTCGGTCTTCATCACGAGCTGGAAGAACCCTGGTGCCGAAATGTCCGAAGTGCGCTTCGACGACTATCTGCTCGAAGGCGTCAACGAGGTCGTGCGCGTCGCCAGCGAATTCTGCGAGGTGCCGCAGGTGCATCTGGTTGGTTACTGCATCGGCGGCACGCTGGTTTCGACCTACATGGCCTGGGCCAACAAGCGTTTCACTGCCGATCAGGTGCCAGTCGCGCACTGGTCGTTGCTCACTACGCTGACCGATTTTTCGCATCCCGGCGATATCGATGTCTTCATCGACGAAGCAAGCATCGGCGCGCTGGAAGAGTTGATGGACCAGAAGGGTTATCTCGACGGCAGCGAAATGGCCAGTTCCTTCCGCATGCTGCGCTCGAACAGCCTGATCTGGCATTACTGGGTGCGCAGCTACCTGATGGGCGAACCGCTGCCACCGATCGACGTGCTGTTCTGGAATATGGATACGACGCGCATGCCGCGCGCCATGCACTCGTATTACCTGCGCGAGATGTACCTGCACAACAACCTGATCAAGCGCGATCGCCTGAGCATTGCCGGCGAAGCGATCGACCTCGACCGCATCGTACAGCCGCTTTATGCGGTGACCGCCGAGGACGACCACATCGCGCCGTGGATCCAGTGCTACCGGATTCGCAAGTACGTTAACGTCAACGCCTCGGTGCGTTTCGTGCGCTCCAGTTCGGGCCACATCTTCGGCATCGTCAATCCACCCGTCAACCCGCCCAAGCGCTCCTACCGGATCGCCGAACCCGAGCGCAACGAGCACTGGGAACACTGGCTTGACCGGGCCGAAACGAAGCAGGGAACCTGGTGGGAGGACTGGACGCGCTGGCTGGGCGAGCGCTGTGGCGACATGGTCGTCGCCTATCCGGCGGTAAGCCGCAGTTTTCCGGCACTGGCCGATGCGCCAGGAACTTACGTTTTGGAAAAATAGGCCGCCTTTTCGGCAAGGTGAGCTGGATTTTTCGCGGACTTTCGGCGGCCTGCCACCGGCCATTGCTTACGTTTTCTTGACCGTGATTAAGGAGGGGGCGGCGCCGTATCCCGAGAATGGGGGCTTTCCAACCGTGCGAGTTCGCCATGACCACCATCCAGACCTTCATGACCGACGACCATCGTCGCTGCGACGATTTCTTTGCCGAGGCCGAGCAGGCCATCGGTAAGAAGAATCTGCCGGCGGCAAGGGCTGCGTTCAGTCACTTTCGCAATGCCATGCTCGCGCATTTCGACTGTGAGGAAAAAACCCTGTTCCCGACCTTCGAAGCCAAGACCGGCATGCGCATGGGGCCGACCCAGGTGATGCGCATGGAGCACGGCCAGATACGCGCGCTGCTCGATGATGCGGTCGACGCGCTGGAACAGGCAAATCCGGACGATTTTCTCGGGCTCGCCGATACCCTGCTGATCATGATGCAGCAGCACAACATGAAGGAAGAGAACATCCTCTACCCGATGTGCGACCAGCATCTCGCCGGTGAAACGCCCGAACTGCTGGCGTGCCTCGAAACCGAACTGGCCGAGTCGTGAGCCATCCGAAGACACCCCATGTCGTCGATGCGCGCTATATGGAGCCGCCGGAGCCGTTCGTGCAGACCATGGAAATGCTCGACACCCTGCAGCCCGGCGAGAAGATGCTCCTTCTTCTCTTCCGCGAGCCGCATCCGCTCTACAAAGTGCTCAGGCAGAACGGCCATGCCTACGAAACCGAGTTGCTCGCCGACGGCACCTTCGAAATCCTGATCTGGCACTGAACGGAGGCACGGATGCAGGCGCTGCTGTCGTTCGACAAGGCTCCCCCCTTCGCGGCCCCGCTGCGCTTCTTCCTCACGGCCCCGCTGTTCTCCCTGGCGGCGGGACTTCTGCTTCTGTTCGTCGGGCCCGATCTTCTGGCATCGCGCTGGACGCCGGGCCTGCTGGCGGCGACGCACCTGATCACGGTCGGTTTCATGCTCATGGTCATGCTCGGGGCTCTGATCCAGATCCTGCCGGTGGTCGCCGGCGCCAACCTCGACAACCCGCTGGCGGTTGCGCGCTGGCTGCATGCCGGCCTGTCAGTGGGAGCGCTTCTTCTGGCTGCGGGATTCCTGATCGGGCAAGCGGCTCTGCTGAGCACGGCGGCGCTGATCCTCGTTCTCGGCGTCGCGGCGTTTCTGGTCGCCAGCGGGCGGGCACTCTCCGGCGTGCCGTCAACCAGTCCGACGATCCGCGGTCTCAAGCTGGCGCTGGCAGGACTTGCCGGTGCGGTCGGACTCGGCGCCTGGCTGGCCCTCGCCATCGCCAACGGCTGGCCAGCCGCGCTGCCATCGCTGGTCGACCTGCACGTCGGCTGGGCGCTCGGTGCGTGGGCTGGTGTCCTGCTGGCGGCGCTGGCCTGTGTTCTCGTGCCGATGTTCCAGTTGACCCCTAGTTACCCGGCGCGGCCAAGCTGGTGGTTTCCTGGTGTCATGTTCGGGCTGATGGCTGCCTGGGGACTTGGCGTGGTCCTTGACGCGCAAGCAGCAATTCGACTGGCCCAGGCCCTGTCGGTGGCTGCCGGCATCGGCTTCGCCATTCTCACCCTCAAATTGCAGGCGCAGCGCCGGCGGGCACGCAGGGATGTCACTTACCGGTACTGGCAGATAGGGCTGGCGAGCGCCGTTTTCGCCCTCGCCATGGTGTTGACCGCAACAGTCTGGCTGCCGCTCGCCGACCTGCCCGGATGGAGCCTGTTCGCCGGCATCCTGTTGCTGGTCGGTGGCTTCATGTCGTTCATCATCGGCATGCTGTACAAGATCGTCCCGTTTCTCGCCTGGATGCATCTGCGCAACCGCGGCAGCGCCCGGTCACCGGTACCGAACATGAACAAGCTGCTGCCGGAGGCCGACATGCAGCGCCAGATGCAGGCGCATGCCGTGGCCCTTGCCCTGTTGCTGGCGGCGGTCATCCAGCCCGGCTGGCTGGCCCGGCCGGCCGGCATTGCGCTGGCGGTGGCCAGCGGCTGGCTGATGGTCAACCTGCTGGGCGCCGTGCGCCGTTACCGGCAGCATCTTGAAAAGCTCGACCGGGAAGCCGTGGCGGCATGAGTTACCTCGCGCTCAAGCATCTCCATGTCGCCTGCGTCGTGCTCAGCGGCCTCGGCTTCGCCCTGCGCGGCTGGTGGATGCTGGCCGGTTCGCCGCTGCTCAAGGCCCGCCTGGCCAAGGTCGTTCCCCATGTCGTCGACACCACGCTGCTCGGCAGTGCCGTGGTCATGGCCTGGCAGAGCGGCCAGTATCCGTTTGTGCAAGGCTGGCTGACCGCCAAGTTCTTTGGCCTGCTGGCCTACATCGTTTTCGGAACGGTGGCGTTGAAGCGTGGCAGGACGCCCCGCCAGCGCGGTTTTTTTCTGGTGCTCGCGCTGCTGGCTTATGCTTACATCGTCGGCGTGGCGCTGACGCGGAATCCGCTGCCCTGGTCGTGATCCGGCAAGGGCATGCAATGCGGGCCCCGGGAGAGGCGAACCCCCAGACAGCTTCCGAAGACGCTGCGTGAGCGGCACCTATCAAAGGCGGCCCAGCGGACCACGCCGCCCTTTGATACCCTGTAACCCCCTTCTTCGCCCTGGAAAGCGACAATCGACGGGTTGTGAATTTGCCCGGCCGGGTCGTTTCGGATAAAATCGCCTAGTTGAAAAGCACGAGCGGGGAGGCGCAAGCCTTCCCGCTCGGCACATGAACAAGCAGGAATTTCCAGGAGAGCCGGTCGTGTCGTTGCTGCCCTCATTTACACCCGCTATTCTTGCCCTGGCCGATGGAACGTTATTCCACGGGGAATCAATCGGCGCCGATGGCGTGACCAGCGGTGAGGTGGTTTTCAACACCGCCATGTCGGGCTATCAGGAAATCCTCACCGACCCGTCCTACTGCCGGCAGATCGTCACGCTGACCTACCCGCATATCGGCAACACAGGTTGCAATGCGGAAGATTTCGAATCCGACGCCAATTATGCCGCGGGTCTTGTCATCCGCGACCTGCCACGCCGCGCCTCGAACTGGCGTTGCGAAGACGACCTCGCGTCCTATCTAAAGAAGCATGGCATCGTCGCCATTGCCGGCATCGATACACGCAAGCTGACGCGCATCCTGCGTGAAAAGGGCACCCAGGCCGGTTGCATTCTGGCCGGTGAAGTCGACGAGTCCAAGGCGCTGGCCATGGCACGCGCTTTCCCGGGGCTGAATGGCATGGACCTGGCCAAGGTGGTTTCGGCCAAGGAAGGCTATGCCTGGACCGAGGCCGAGTGGACCTTGAAGGGTTACAAGCAGGCAGCGGAGCCACGTTTCCATGTTGTCGCCTACGATTTCGGCGTCAAGCGCAACATCCTGCGCATGCTCGCCGAGCGCGGTTGCAAGCTGACTGTCGTGCCGGCCCAGACGTCGGCCGCCGAGGTGCTGGCGCTGCAGCCGAATGGGGTTTTCCTGTCCAACGGCCCCGGTGATCCCGAGCCTTGCGATTACGCGATAGCAGCGATCCGCGAATTCCTCGATCGTGGCGTGCCGATCTTCGGCATCTGCCTTGGTCACCAGTTCCTCGCTCTGGCCTCTGGCGCCAAAACGCTGAAGATGAAGTTCGGCCACCATGGCGCCAACCATCCGGTCAAGGATCTGGATACCGGTCAGGTGCTGATCACCAGCCAGAACCACGGTTTCGCGGTCGACGCCGAATCCCTGCCCAAGAATCTGCGCGCCACCCATGTGTCGCTGTTCGACGGTTCCCTGCAAGGCATCGCCCGCATCGACGTTCCGGCCTTCTCCTTTCAGGGTCACCCGGAAGGGAGCCCGGGGCCGCACGATGTGGCTTACCTGTTCGACCGCTTCCTCGACACCATGACGCACGGCTTCGCGGCGCCGCAACCGGGACATTAAGGCAAATCAGCATGCCGAAACGTACAGACATTCAAAGCATCCTCATCATTGGTGCCGGACCGATCATCATCGGCCAGGCCTGTGAATTCGACTATTCCGGTGCCCAGGCCTGCAAGGCGCTGCGCGAGGAGGGCTACAAGGTCATCCTGGTGAACTCCAACCCTGCCACCATCATGACCGACCCGGAAATGGCCGACGTCACCTACATTGAGCCGATCACCTGGCAGGTCGTTGCCAAGATCATCGAGGCGGAGCGGCCCGACGCGCTGCTGCCGACCATGGGCGGCCAGACCGCGCTGAACTGCGCCCTCGATCTCGCCCGCGAAGGCGTGCTCGCCCAGTTCGGCGTCGAACTGATCGGCGCCTCCAGGGAAGCGATCGACAAGGCCGAGGATCGCCAGAAGTTCAAGAACGCGATGACCAGGATCGGGCTTGGTTCGGCCAAATCGGCGACCGCGCACAGCATGGAAGAAGCCTACCAGGTGCAGGCGGCGATTGGCTTCCCGACCATCATCCGCCCGTCCTTCACGCTGGGCGGCACCGGCGGCGGCATTGCCTACAATATGGAAGAGTTCGAGACCATCTGCAGGCGTGGTCTCGAAGCCTCGCCGACCAACGAATTGCTGATTGAGGAATCGTTGCTCGGCTGGAAGGAATTCGAGATGGAAGTCGTCCGCGACAAGGCGGACAACTGCATCATCGTTTGCTCGATCGAGAACCTCGACCCGATGGGCGTTCATACCGGCGACTCGATCACCGTGGCCCCGGCCCAGACGCTGACCGACAAAGAATACCAGATCCTGCGCAACGCCTCGATTGCCGTGCTGCGCGAGATCGGCGTCGATACTGGCGGCTCGAACGTCCAGTTCTCGATCAACCCGAAGGACGGTCGGATGATCGTCATCGAGATGAACCCGCGCGTCTCGCGTTCGTCGGCGCTGGCTTCCAAGGCGACCGGCTTCCCGATCGCCAAGATCGCGGCCAAACTGGCGGTCGGCTACACGCTCGATGAACTGGCCAACGACATCACCGGCGGCAAGACCCCGGCCTCCTTCGAGCCTTCCATCGACTACGTCGTCACCAAGGTGCCACGCTTCGCCTTCGAGAAGTTCCCGCAGGCCGATTCGACGCTGACCACGCAGATGAAGTCGGTTGGCGAAGTGATGGCCATCGGCCGCACCTTCCAGGAATCGCTGCAGAAAGCCTTGCGCGGCCTCGAAGTCGGTGTCGACGGCTTCAACCTGAAAACCGTCGATCCGGAAACCATCGACGAGCAACTGGCACGGCCAACGCCGGACCGCCTGTGGTACATCGCCGATGCTTTCGGTGTTGGCATGACGGTCGACAAGGTGTTCGACCTGACCAGGATCGACCCGTGGTTCCTCGTTCAGATCAAGGAACTCGTTGATCTTGAACTGGAAATAGAAAAACGCGATTTTTCGACGTTGACCGCAGAAGAACTGCGGTTCCTGAAGCGCAAGGGCTTCGCCGACCGCCGTCTGGCGCACCTGACCAAAACGACCGAAACTGCTGTCCGCCAGCGACGCCACGAACTGAATGTGCGCCCGGTCTACAAGCGTGTCGATACCTGCGCTGCCGAATTTTCGACAGATACCGCCTACATGTACTCGACCTATGAGGACGAGTGCGAAGCCAATCCGACCGACAACAAGAAGATCATGGTGCTCGGCGGCGGTCCGAACCGTATCGGTCAGGGCATCGAGTTCGACTACTGCTGCGTGCATGCCGCGATGGCGATGCGCGAAGACGGTTACGAAACGATCATGGTCAATTGCAACCCGGAAACCGTGTCCACCGATTACGACACCTCGGATCGCCTGTATTTTGAGCCGCTGACGCTGGAAGACGTGCTGGAAATCGTCGCCGTCGAGAAGCCGCTCGGCGTCATTGTCCAGTATGGTGGCCAGACTCCGCTCAAGCTCGCGCTGGCGCTCGAAGCGAATGGCGTGCCGATCATCGGGACGACGCCGGAATCGATCGACATTGCCGAAGACCGCGAGCGCTTCCAGAAGCTGCTGCACGAACTCGGCCTCAAGCAGCCGCCCAACCGCACGGCGCGCACCGAGGAAGACGCGCTGCGTCTGGCGGCCGAAATCGGCTATCCGCTGGTCGTCCGCCCGTCCTACGTGCTCGGTGGCCGCGCCATGGAAATCGTCCATGAGCGGAAGGATCTCGAACGCTACATGCGCGAGGCGGTCAAGGTTTCGCACGATTCGCCGGTGCTCCTCGACCGCTTTCTGAATGATGCCTGCGAGGTCGACGTCGATGCGCTTTCCGATGGCGACGAAGTCATCATCGGCGGTGTCATGGAGCACATCGAACAGGCCGGCGTGCACTCCGGCGACTCGGCCTGCTCCTTGCCGCCATACTCGCTGAGCCAGGCGGTGCAGGACGAGTTGCGCCGCCAGACCCGGTTGATGGCCAAGGCGTTGAACGTCTGCGGCCTGATGAACGTCCAGTTCGCGATCAAGGATGACGATATCTACGTGCTCGAGGTGAACCCGCGTGCCTCGCGCACGGTCCCCTTCGTGTCCAAGGCTACCGGGGTCCAGCTGGCCAAGATCGCGGCACGCTGCATGGCAGGCCGTACCCTGAAGGAGCAGGGCGTGACGGGCGAAGTCGTTCCGCCTTACTACTCGGTCAAGGAAGCTGTTTTCCCCTTCGTCAAGTTCCCGGGGGTCGACACCATTCTCGGCCCGGAAATGAAGTCGACCGGGGAAGTCATGGGCGTCGGTATGACCTTCGCCGAAGCCTTCGTCAAGTCGCAACTGGCCTCCAGTGTCACGCTGCCGTCGTCGGGCAGGATCTTCCTGTCGGTCAAGGATAGCGACAAGCCAAAGGTGGTGGAGATTGCGCGTCAATTGAACGAGGCCGGGTTCCAGTTGGTGGCGACGCGCGGGACGGCGTATGCACTCGAGGTCGCCGGGCTATCGGTGCAGCAGGTCAACAAGGTCACCGAAGGCCGCCCGCATATCGTCGACATGATCAAGAACAACGAAATTTCGCTGATCATCAACACCGTCGAGGAAAAGCGTCTGGCGATCAACGACTCGCGGTCGATCCGTACCTCGGGTCTGCAGGCGCGGGTGACGATGTTTACGACGATCTGGGGTGCCGAGGCGGCTGCGGAAGGGATTCGCAACCTTGGCGAGCTGGTGGTCTATCCGATTCAAACGTTGCACGAGCAGCTTCACTGAGATAAACAATAGCCGCCGGGCTGCCCCGTTCGGGCGCCGGCGGTTTGCTTTTGCTGGAATAAATGATGAGTAAAGTTCCGTTGACCGTAGCCGGTGCCGAGAAATTGCGGGCCGAGCTGCACCGCTTGAAAACGGTCGAGCGTCCCAGGGTGATTGCGGCGATTGCCGAAGCGCGTGCGCATGGCGACCTCTCCGAAAATGCCGAATATGATGCCGCCAAAGAGCGCCAGGGCTTTCTCGAAGGGCGCATCAAGGATGTCGAGGGCAAGCTGGCCCACGCCCAGATCATCGACCCGATGCTGCTCGATGCCGATGGTCGCTGCGTTTTCGGGGCTACCGTCGACCTCGAGGATCAGGAGTCAGGCGACGGTGTGACCTACCAGATCGTCGGCGAGGACGAGGCCGATATCAAGATCGGCAAGCTGTCGGTCGCCTCGCCGATGGCCCGCGCGCTGATCGGCAAGTACGCGGGCGACATCGCCCAGGTTCAGGCCCCCGGTGGGATCCGTGAATACGAGATCATCGACGTCCGCTACGAGTAATCAGTGGTGCGCAAACTTTCCGAAGCCCTCTATTTCATTGCCATAACCCTGTGGGCAGGCGGCACGTGGGCAATCGGCTACATCGTGGCGCCGGTTCTCTTTTCGAGTCTGGGCGACCGCCAGCTTGCGGGAATGGTGGCCGGCAAGCTGTTCGCGTTGATCGGCTGGATTGGCCTCGGCAGCGCCGCTTACCTCCTCATCTTCCTAGTTGCCCGCTGGGGTGGGCGGGTAGTCAGGAATGGCGTCTTCTGGCTGGTGCTGCTGATGGCCGTGCTGGTGGCAGCCAGCCAGTTCGGCATTCAGCCCTTGATGGCGCAACTCAAAACCGACGCCCTGCCGCGCGAGGTCATGCAAAGCGTGTTGCGCGACCGCTTTGTGGCGTGGCACGGCGCTTCCAGCATTCTTTATATGATGCAGAGCCTGCTTGGTTTGTGGCTGGTGGTCTGGGCCAACCGGGGATTGCGGTAGTCAGCCCTGGAAGCTGCGCTTGCTCTTGCGCGGGGCCGATGCCGGGCGGTGCGATTTTGGGCGTTTTTCAGGGTTGACCGCAACGGCCGGTTTTTCGGCAGGGCGGTAGACCACCAGCAGTTTGCCGATATGCTGAACCGGCGCAGCGTTGAGGTCGGCACAGATCTGTTCGAGATAGGCGACGCGGTCTTCGCGACTGTCGCCATGAACGCGAACCTTGATCAGCTCGTGGGCCTTGAGATTGACGTCGATTTCATTGAGCACGCCCGCGGTCAGGCCGTTCTCGGCGATCGAGACGACGGGATTCAGATTGTGAGCACGGGCACGCAATTCACGGCGTGCGACGGACGATAATTGCAGCATGGGTAAACCTTTCAAAAACGGCATCTTACCGAATGGCTAGAACAAGAACCAGCAAAGCGTGGATGCGCGAGCATGTCAATGACCCGTATGTGCAGCTCGCCAGGAAGGAAGGCTGGCGTTCGCGCGCCGCATTCAAGCTCATGGAAATCGACGACCGGGACAAGCTGCTGCGTAGTGGCGAGGTCGTCGTCGATCTTGGGGCGACCCCCGGTGGCTGGTCACAGGTGGCCGCTAGGCGAGTGGGCGCTGGCGGTCTCGTGCTCGCCATGGATCTGCTCGACATGGAGCCGATCCATGGCGTCGACTTCATCCAGGGTGATTTTCGCGACGAAGAGATTCTTGCGAAGCTGGAAGAAAAACTGGCCGGCCGCCCGCTGGGACTTGTAATGTCCGACATGGCCCCCAATATGTCGGGAGTGCCGCTTGTCGATCAGGCGCGCATCATGCACCTCGCCGAACTCGGCCTGGATTTTTGCAGGGCGCATCTGAAACCTGAAGGCGCCTTCTTGGTCAAAGTGTTCCAGGGAACGGATTACGAGGCTTTTGTGCGTTCGATGCGCGAGGTGTTCAGGGCGGTTGTGGTGCGCAAGCCGGATGCGTCGCGGGGCAGGAGTGCCGAGCTTTATTTGCTCGGCAGTGTGCTGCGATGATAGTTGTGTATAGAATGGCGTCTTTGTCGCTCGACGCTGTCAAAGGAGAGCAAGCTTGAACAACATGTTCAAAAATCTGGCAATCTGGATGGTCATCGGCCTCGTGCTGATGACGGTGTTCAATCAGTTCAGCACCCGCCAGGTCGCACAGAATTCGATCGAATACTCGCAGTTTCTCGATGAAGTGAAACAGGGGCACATCACCAAGGTGCTCATTGAAGGCCGCACCCTGAAGGGGACGACCACCGAAGGCAAGCGCATAACCTCCTACTCGCCGCCCGATCTCTGGATGGTTTCCGACTTGCTCAAGAACGGTGTCAAGATCGAGGCCAAGCCGGAAGAGGAGCCTTCCTTCCTGATGAACATTTTCGTCAGCTGGTTCCCGATGTTGCTGCTGATCGGCGTCTGGGTCTTCTTCATGCGCCAGATGCAGGGCGGCGGCAAGGGCGGCGCCTTCTCGTTCGGGAAGTCGCGCGCCCGGATGACCGACGAAGCACAGAATGTCGTTACCTTCGCCGATGTCGCGGGTTGCGACGAAGCCAAGGAAGAGGTTCAGGAAATCGTTGATTTCCTGCGCGATCCCTCCAAGTTCCAGAAGCTCGGTGGCCACGTTCCCAAGGGTGTGCTGATGGTCGGCAACCCGGGTACCGGCAAGACATTGCTCGCCAGGGCCATCGCCGGCGAAGCCAAGGTGCCGTTCTTCAGTATTTCCGGTTCCGATTTCGTCGAAATGTTTGTCGGCGTCGGCGCGGCGCGCGTTCGCGACATGTTCGAGAACGCCAAGAAGCATGCGCCGTGCATCATCTTCATCGATGAAATCGACGCCGTCGGCCGCCATCGCGGCGCCGGTCTCGGCGGCGGCAACGATGAACGTGAGCAGACGCTGAATCAGATGCTCGTCGAGATGGATGGCTTCGAAGGCCACGCCAGCATCATCGTCATCGCCGCAACCAACCGTCCTGACATCCTTGATCCGGCGCTGTTGCGCCCTGGCCGTTTCGACCGTCAGGTCGTCGTGCCGTTACCCGATATCCGCGGCCGCGAGGAAATTCTCAAGGTTCACATGCGCAAGGTGCCGATCGCCGGCGATGTCAGGGCTGACATCATCGCCCGCGGCACGCCCGGTTTCTCGGGGGCCGATCTCGCCAACCTGGTCAATGAGTCCGCCCTGTTCGCCGCGCGCGGCAACAAGCGCCTGGTCGACATGGAAGATTTCGAGAAGGCCAAGGACAAGATCATGATGGGCGCCGAGCGCCGCAGCATGGTCATGTCCGAAGAGGAGAAGCGCAACACGGCCTACCATGAATCCGGACACGCCGTCATCGCCAAGTTGATGCCGAAGTCCGACCCGGTGCACAAGGTCACGATCATCCCGCGGGGCCGCGCTTTGGGCCTGACCATGCAATTGCCGGAGGAGGATCGCTATTCCTACGACCGCCAATACCTGATGAGCCGGATCGCTGTTCTGTTCGGTGGGCGCATTGCAGAAGAACTGTTCATGGACCAGATGACGACCGGCGCCTCCAACGATTTCGAACGTGCTACCGCTTTGGCGCGCGACATGGTTACCCGCTATGGCATGTCGGAAATGGGCGTGATGGTCTATGGTGAAAACGAGGGTGAGGTCTTCCTCGGCCGCTCGGTCACGCAGCACAAGAATGTTTCCGAGGCGACGATGCAGAAGGTCGACGCTGAAATCCGCCGCATCGTCGACGAGCAGTACGCGCTCGCCCGCGGGTTGCTGGAAGAGAATCGCGACAAGGTGGAAGCGATGGCATACGCTCTCCTCGAATGGGAAACCATCGATTCCGAGCAGATCGATGACATCATGGCCGGCAAGCCGCCACGGCCGCCGAAGCCGACGCAGAGCACCTCGCGTCCGTCTGCGCCGAATGATTCTCCGGGCGCCGAGCCAAGCGCACCGGCGACCGCCTGATCGTTACGCTTCTTAGCCAAGCCGGGAGTCAACTCCCGGTTTTTCATTTCTGCCATGCCTGACCTACACTGCGGACGCTTCCGGCTGTCCCTTGATCGCCCGCTGATCATGGGTATCGTCAATCTCACACCGGATTCGTTCTCGGGTGACGGCATGGGCTCCGACGTCGATCGCGCCATACGCCATGCTCGTCAACAGCTTCGCTCAGGTGCCGACATTCTCGACATTGGCGCCGAGTCGTCGCGGCCCGGCGCCATTCCGACGCCTGAAGATGAGGAATTGCGGCGACTGTTTCCGGTCCTTCGCGAGATGGTCGGCTGGGGTGTGCCGGTTTCCGTCGATACCTACAAGCCGGTGGTGATGCGCGCCGCGCTGGCCGAGGGAGCCTCGATGATCAACGACATCAGCGCTCTCAGGAACCCCGACGCGATGGCCGCGGTCGCGGCCAGCGATTGTGCCGTATGCCTGATGCACATGCAGGGAGAACCCGGAACGATGCAGAACGCTCCGGCGTACAGCGACGTCGTACGGGAAGTCCGCGAGTTTCTGGCAGCGCGTGTCGCGGCTGCCCGCGCGGCCGGGATCGATGACTGTCGTCTGGTTCTCGATCCGGGTTTCGGTTTCGGAAAGAGCCTGCAACACAATCTTGCCCTTTTTCGGGCGTTGACCGCAACAGGCGTCGATACCTTGCCGCTGCTGGTTGGTGTCTCGCGGAAAGCGATGCTGGGCGCCATTACCGGCCGGTCAGTGGACCAGCGATTGGCGGCCAGTATTGCCGCGGCGACCCTGGCAGCCCAGAAAGGTGCGAAAATATTGCGTGTGCACAATGTCGCCGAAACCAGGGATGCGCTGGCAGTCCTGGCGGCAATCGAAGAGGGAGTCGACAATGGGTAAGAAGTATTTTGGCACTGATGGCGTGCGTGGCCATGTCGGACAAGCGCCGATCACGCCTGATTTCGTAATGCGTCTGGGGTACGCAACCGGCAAGGTGCTGCTCAAGCGTACCGTGATGCCGGAGGGCGACCGCCCTGCGGTCCTCATCGGCAAGGACACCCGGCTCTCCGGGTACATGCTCGAAGCCGCACTGGAGGCCGGATTCTCGGCAGCCGGTGTCGATGTCTCGCTGGTCGGGCCCATACCGACGCCGGCGGTTGCCTATCTGACCCGGGCGCTCCGCTTGCAGGCGGGCGCCGTGATTTCCGCTTCACACAACCCTTATTACGATAACGGCATCAAGTTCTTCTCGGCGCAGGGCGCCAAGTTGCCCGATGATGTCGAACACGCGATCGAGGAGGTCATTGATCAGCCGATGGTTTGCGTGCCGGCGGCCGATCTCGGGCGGGCAAGGAGGATCGGCGATGCGCGCGGCCGCTACATCGAATTCTGCAAGAGCACGTTTCCCAACGATCTCGATCTGCGCGGCCTTAGGATCGTCGTCGATTGTGCCCACGGGGCAGCCTACCACACGGCGCCAGATGTCTTCCATGAACTCGGCGCCGATGTGGTAGCGATCGGTGCGCAGCCCAACGGCCTTAACATCAACGACGGATTCGGTGCGACGGCGCCCGCAGCCTTGTGCGAGGCTGTCCTTGCTGAACGCGCGGACCTCGGCATCGCCCTTGACGGCGACGCCGATCGTCTGCAGATGGTCGACGCTCAGGGGAGGCTCTACGACGGCGATCAGCTGCTTTACGCGATTGTCCGCAATCGGGCAAAGCACGGGCAGGTCAGGGGTGTCGCCGGAACGCTGATGACCAATCTGGCGCTCGAGCATGCCCTGGGCCGAATGGACATTCCCTTCGCGCGAGCGGCCGTCGGCGACCGTTACGTCCTCGAGATGCTGCAGGACCGAGGCTGGATCTTCGGTGGGGAGAACTCGGGACATATCCTTGCCCTCGACCGCCACACCACCGGGGATGGCACGGTCGCTGCCCTGCAGGTGCTGGCGGCATTGAGGGAGTCGGACGGCGACCTGGCCAAGTTGCTGGGAGATCTGGAACTCTACCCACAGAAGCTGATCAACGTACCGATGGTCAAGAGCTTTCCCTGGCACGATGACGATTCGATTCGTGGGGCGCGGGAAAATATCGAGAATCGCCTGTCCGGCAGGGGGCGCATCCTGTTGCGCGCTTCCGGTACGGAGCCGTTGCTGCGGGTAATGGTGGAAGGAGAGGATGCGACAGAAGTTCTTGAAGCAGCAGAGGAGCTTGCCAGAGTGGTGCGTGAGGCCGCCCAATGAGACCGCAGGCGCCTGCATTTCTTGACCCTCGTGGTGACTGCCGGCTATAATTTCCAAGTTGTCTACCTATCCTCATCGGACTCACCCTCACATGCGCAAGAAGCTTGTCGCCGGAAACTGGAAGATGTACGGCAGCTTTCAGAAGAACGCCGCTTTGCTCGACCATCTGAAGGCCGGGATGGTGACGGTACAGTGCGATGTTGCAGTGTGCGTGCCGTATCCGTTCCTGGCGCAGGTCCAGTCCGCGCTGGTCGGCACCCCGATACTGTGGGGGGCACAGTCGGTCAGTGAGCACGATTCCGGCGCCTTTACCGGTGAAGTGTCCGCGTCCATGCTTTGCGAGTTCGGTTGTCGTTACGTGCTGGTCGGGCATTCCGAGCGGCGTAGCCTGTTCGGCGAAAGCGACGCGGTCGTTGCGGCAAAGTTTTCTGCGGCACAGAAGGTGGGCCTGGTGCCGATCCTGTGCTTGGGGGAGTCGCTGGCCGAGCGCGAGGCTGGCCAGACGATGGCGGTGGTTGCGCGACAGTTGCGCGCGGTAATTGACGACGCAGGAGTTTCGGCGCTGGCCGCGGCGGTGGTTGCCTATGAGCCGGTGTGGGCTATCGGGACCGGTGTGACGGCATCGCCCGCGCAAGCGCAGGAGGTGCATGCGGCTATCCGTGCCCAGGTGGCGGGGCTGGACGAAGAGCTGGCAAAGGTTCTGTGTATTCTCTATGGCGGTAGCGTCAAGCCGCAGAACTCTGCCGAGTTGTTCGCTCAGGCTGACATCGATGGGGGCTTGATTGGCGGGGCGGCACTGGTTGCCGAGGACTTTCTAGCGATTTGCCTGGCGGCAAACTGATGGGCGAACACATGAACTGGCTTTTCTCTCTTCTTCTGACGATCCATATTCTGGTGGCATTGTCGATTATCGGCCTCGTGCTGATGCAGCATGGCAAGGGGGCCGATATGGGGGCCGCCTTCGGCAGCGGCGCCTCAGGCAGCCTGTTCGGGGCGACCGGTTCGGCAAATTTTCTTAGTCGGACCACGGGCGTTCTGGCGGCGGTGTTCTTCTTGACCAGCCTTAGTCTGGCCTATGTAGCCTCGCAAAAGCCAAAAACGGTTGGCAGTGTGATGCAGGAAACGGTACAATCTCAGCCGTCGTCACAGCCTGCAGCCATGGGCGGTGAGTCGTCTGTGGTTCCTGCGGAAGCGGGTTCCAAGGCAAAGGATATTCCGAAGTAACGAAGGGCGGATTCCACGGCATGTTCCTCGCCGGGGTGGCCGAATAGCAGTGCCGACGTGGTGGAATTGGTAGACACGCTATCTTGAGGGGGTAGTGGCGAGAGCTGTGCGAGTTCGAGTCTCGCCGTCGGCACCAAAATGGGGGCAGTGGCCGAGAGGCGCGCTGTTTCGTACAAGAAACTGAATATTGGCGGCGGATGATGGAAAACTACTTTCCAATCCTGATGTTCGTTCTGGTGGGGATCGCGGTCGGCGTATTGCCGGTTGCAATGGGATTTATGCTCGCTCCCAGTCGTCCGGACCCCGAGAAACTCTCTCCTTACGAATGCGGCTTCGAGGCATTCGAGGATGCGCGCATGAAATTTGACGTGCGCTATTACCTGATTGCCATCCTTTTCATTCTCTTCGATCTGGAAATCGCCTTCCTGTTCCCTTGGGCCACGATTTTCAAGGATATCGTTGCGGCGGAATCGATAAGGTTGTTTGGATTTATCGAGATGCTGGTCTTCGTTTCCGTCCTGGTCATTGGCTATGTGTACGCCTGGGCCAAGGGCGCGCTTGAATGGGAATAGGGCTCGATCATGGGTATTGAAGGCGTCCTCCAGGAAGGCTTTGTCACAACGACGGCCGACAAGCTTATCAACTACATGCGCACCGGGTCGATGTGGCCGATGACATTCGGTCTGGCTTGTTGTGCGATCGAGATGATCCATGCCGGTTGCGCACGTTATGACCTCGACCGTTTCGGCATAGTCTTCCGCGGCAGTCCGCGACAGTCCGACGTGATGATCGTCGCCGGTACCCTGACCAACAAGATGGCGCCTGCGCTACGCAAGGTTTACGACCAGATGTCGGAGCCGCGCTGGGTGGTCTCGATGGGGTCGTGCGCCAATGGTGGCGGTTACTACCATTACGCCTATTCGGTGGTGCGCGGGTGTGATCGTATCGTGCCGGTCGACATCTACGTGCCGGGCTGTCCGCCGACGGCTGAAGCCTTGATTTACGGTCTCATTCAGCTTCAGAACAAGATTCGTCGTACCAATACCATTGCTCGTTAATTGTCGAGGCTGATTCGCTATGTCCGTCAAGCTGGAAACGCTTAGCCAGAACCTTCAGAAGCACTTCGGCGACAGGCTGAAGACACTCAGACTTGCCTTCGGCGAGTTAACCATCGAAGTGGCTGCTACCGACTATCTCGCTGTGATGACTTCACTGCGTGACGAACCCGATCTCGGTTTCGAAGAACTGATTGACCTCTGCGGCGTCGATTATTCCACCTATGGCAATGGCGGATGGTCTGGCAGGCGCTATGCAGCGGTTTCTCACTTGCTGTCGGTGGCTCACAACTGGCGCCTGCGTGTCCGGGTCTTTGCCGACGACGACGAGTTTCCCACGGTGGATTCGTTAATCAGCGTATGGAAGAGCGTTAACTGGTTCGAGCGCGAAGCGTTCGATCTCTATGGCATCGCCTTTGTTGGCCACGACGACCTGCGCCGGATCCTCACCGATTACGGGTTCATCGGGCATCCATTCCGCAAAGACTTTCCGATCTCGGGTCATGTCGAAATGCGTTACGACCCGGATCAGGGTCGGGTCATTTACCAACCGGTGACCATCGAGCCCCGCGAGAATACACCGCGCATCGTGCGCGAAGACAACTACGGGGATCCTGTTCATGGCTGATATCCGCAATTTCACTCTGAACTTCGGTCCGCAGCACCCTGCGGCCCACGGTGTGTTGCGCCTCGTGCTGGAGCTTGATGGTGAAGTCGTTCAGCGCGCCGACCCGCATATCGGCCTTCTGCATCGGGCGACGGAAAAGCTTGCCGAGACCAGGACCTGGGTTCAGTCGGTGCCCTATATGGATCGTCTGGACTACGTGTCCATGATGTGCAACGAGCACGCCTACTGTCTGGCAACCGAGAAACTGCTTGGTGTCGAGGTGCCGATCCGCGGCCAGTACATTCGTACGATGTTCGACGAGGTCACGCGCCTTCTCAACCACCTCCTGTGGGTTGGGTGTCACGCGCTGGACGTCGGCGCCATGACCATGGCGCTTTATACCTTCCGTGAGCGCGAAGACCTCCTGGATGTCTACGAGGCAGTCTCCGGGGCACGAATGCATGCGGCTTATTACCGTCCCGGCGGCGTTTACCGCGACCTGCCGGACCGGATGCCGCAGTACGAGGCCTCCACTTGGACAAGCGCGAGGAAAGCTGGGGAACTCAATGAAAATCGCAGTGGCTCCCTGCTCGATTTTCTCGAAGACTTCACCAATCGTTTTCCGACCTATCACAGTGAATACCATACCCTGCTGACGGACAACCGGATCTGGAAGCAACGGCTGGTGAACGTCGGTGTGGTTACGCCCGAACGCGCCTTGCAAATGGGTTTCTCCGGCGCGATGCTGCGTGGTTCCGGTATCGCGTGGGATCTGCGCAAGAAACAGCCTTATGCGGCCTATGACAAGGTCGATTTCGACATACCAGTTGGCGTCAATGGCGACAGCTACGACCGCTATCTGGTGCGCATGGAAGAGATGCTGCAGTCCAGCAGCATCATCAAACAGTGCATCGACTGGTTGCGCAAAAACCCCGGGTCGGTCATTACCGACAACCACAAGATTGCGCCGCCGCCCCGTGTGGACATGAAGTCCAACATGGAAGAACTGATTCATCATTTCAAGCTCTTCACCGAGGGCATTCACGTTCCGGAGGGCGAGGCCTATGCGGCGATCGAGCACCCGAAGGGCGAATTCGGCATCTACTTCATTTCCGATGGCGCCAACAAGCCCTACCGCATGAAGATTCGCGCCCCGGGTTATGCACCTGCAGGGAATGGATGAAATGGCACGAGGCCACATGATTGCCGACGTCGTTACGATTATCGGTTCCCAGGATATTGTTTTTGGCGAGATCGACCGCTGATGTTTTCCGCTGAAACCCTCAAGAAATTCGACCGCGAGGTTGCGAAATATCCTGCCGACCAGAAACAGTCGGCGGTGATGGCCTGTCTTGCGCATGCCCAGGAAGAAATGGGCTGGCTGCCTCCCGAAGCCATCGAGGCGGTGGCCGCCTGTCTCGGCATGCCGCCGATTGCCGCCTATGAAGTCGCTTCCTTCTACAACATGTATGACCTCAAGCCGGTCGGCAAGTACAAGATCACGGTCTGTACCAATCTGCCTTGCGCGCTGTCCGGAGGCTATCATGCCGGTGAATATGTACAGAAGAAGCTCGGCATCGGCTACGGGGAAACCACCGCCGACGGCAAGTTCACGCTGAAGGAAGGCGAGTGCATGGGCGCCTGCGGTGATGCGCCGGTGATGATTGTCAATAACCGCAGCATGTGCAGCCACATGTATCCGGAGCAGATCGACAAGCTGCTGGAGGAGTGCGAATAATGGCCATGCTCGGTTCGATCAATGGTGTCCTGATGGAAGGGCTCGACGGTGACAACACCTGGCGCCTCAAGGACTATGTTGCACGCGGCGGTTATGCGCAACTGCGCCGCATCCTCGACAGCAAGATGACTCAGGAAGACGTCATCAGCGAGGTCAAGAAATCGGTCTTGCGCGGTCGCGGCGGTGCCGGCTTTCCGACGGGATTGAAGTGGTCGTTCATGCCGCGCTCGTTCCCCGGTGACAAGTACGTTGTCTGCAACACCGATGAGGGCGAGCCGGGAACCTTCAAGGACCGCGACATCATGCGCTTCAATCCGCATGCGGTCATCGAGGGCATGGCGATCGCTGGCTACGCCATGGGTGCCAACCGCGGCTACAACTACATTCACGGTGAAATCTGGGAGAGCTACGAGCGTTTCGAGGAGGCGCTCGACGAAGCTCATGCGGCCGGCCTGATCGGGCGGAACATTCTGGGCTCCGGATTCAATTTCGATCTGTTCGCCCATCACGGTTACGGAGCCTACATCTGTGGCGAGGAAACCGCGCTGCTCGAGTCGATCGAGGGCAAGAAAGGCCAGCCGCGCTTCAAACCGCCGTTCCCCGCGTCTTTTGGCCTCTATGGTAAGCCGACGACGATCAACAATACCGAGACCTTCGCGTCCATACCTTTCATCCTGAAGATGGGCGGCGAGGAATTCCTCAACCTGGGCAAGCCAAACAATGGCGGCACCAAGCTGTTCTCGGTTTCCGGCCATGTCAATCGCCCGGGCAATTATGAAATCCCGCTGGGTACGCCATTTTCCACGTTGCTCGAGATGTGTGACGGGATGCGCGGTGGCCGCAAGCTCAAGGCTGTGATCCCTGGCGGATCGTCGGCTCCCGTGGTGCCCGGCGCCGTGATGATGGAAACCACGATGGATTATGATTCGATCAGCAAGGCTGGTTCGATGCTCGGCTCGGGGGCGGTCATCGTTATGGACGAGACGGTGTGCATGGTCAAGGCGCTCGAGCGACTGTCGTTCTTCTATTACGAGGAATCCTGTGGTCAATGCACGCCGTGCCGGGAAGGCACGGCCTGGATGTACAAGGTCGTGCATCGGATCGAAAATGGGTTGGGAAGGCTTGGGGATCTGGACCTGCTGAACAGCGTGCTCGGCAACATCATGGGGCGCACCATTTGCGCTCTCGGCGATGCTGCGTCCTTGCCGGTGCAGAGCTTCCTCAAGCATTTCGGCAGCGAATTCGAGTACCACATCGAACACAAGACCTGCCTCGTCCCCAAGGATGTGCAGTGGGCGGGCAGCGGTTTCCACAAGGTTTCGGCTTGAGAAACCCCACCAGCGACAGATACGGAAGAACTGGCTACAAGGCAGCGACATGCTAGAAATCGAAATCGACGGCAAGAAGGCGCAAGTACCCGCTGGCAGCACGGTGATGGAGGCCGCGGAGCAGATTGGCGTTTACATTCCGCACTTTTGCTACCACAAGAAGCTTTCGATCGCCGCCAACTGCCGCATGTGTCTCGTGCAGGTAGAAAAGGCGCCGAAGCCCTTGCCCGCCTGTGCGACACCGGTAACCAACGGCATGAAGGTGTTCACACACTCCGATCTGGCCGTCAAGGCACAGAAGGGGGTGATGGAGTTCCTGCTGATCAATCACCCGCTCGATTGCCCGATCTGCGACCAGGGTGGGGAATGCCAGTTGCAGGACATGTCGGTCGGCTATGGGCCGATGAAGAGCCGCTTCAGCGAAGATAAACGTGTGGTCTTCCACAAGAATGTCGGCCCGCTGATTTCCATGGAGGAAATGAGCCGCTGCATTCACTGTACGCGATGTGTCCGCTTCGGCCAGGAAATCGGCGGCATCATGGAACTCGGCATGGCCAGCCGCAACATGCATTCCGAGATTACGACTTTCCTGGGTCGCACGGTCGACTCGGAATTGTCGGGAAATATGATCGACCTCTGCCCGGTCGGCGCTCTGACTTCTCAGCCTTTCCGTTACACCGCGCGCTCATGGGAATTGCAGCGCCGCAAGTCGATCAGCCCGCACGATTCTGTCGGTGCCAATCTGGTGGTTCAGGTCAAGCACGATACGGTGATGCGCGTCCTGCCGCGTGAGAATGAGGCGGTGAACGAGTGCTGGATTTCCGATAAGGAGCGTTTCTCGTATCAGGCGCTTAACTCGGACGAGCGCCTGACCAAGCCGATGGTCAAGCAGGGTGGCCAATGGCGCGAAGTCGACTGGAACGTGGCGCTCGACTATGTCGCGCACGGTCTCAAGGATGTCGCCCGCGAGTGCGGCAGCAATGCGCTGGCGGCGCTCGCCGCGCCATGGTCGACGGTTGAGGAACTGGCGCTTCTGACCAAGGTCATCAATGGTCTCGGTAGCGGGAATGTCGATTTCCGTCCGCGTCAGAGCGATTTCGCTGCCGATTTGAAGCGCGCCGGTACGCCATGGCTGGGGCTTCGTTTGTCCGAAATCGCCGATCTCGATGCGGCGCTGGTGGTCGGTTCGTTCCTGCGCAAGGATCACCCGCTGATCGCCCAGCGTCTGCGCCAGGCGGCGAAAAAATATACCAAGGTCAGCCTGCTGTCGGTAACCGCCGACGACCAGTTGATCGATCTGCATGCCAACGTTGCGGTGGCGCCGGCGCAACTGGCGCGCGCCCTTGCCGCTGTCGTCAAGGCGACTGCCGAACTGAAGGGTGTCGCTGTACCAGCCGGTCTCGATGACGTCGCTACCGACGAGGTCAGCAAGCAGATTGCGCAGAGCCTGCTCGAAGGCGAGAAGCGCGCCATCTTCCTCGGCAACGCTGCCACACAGTCAGACGATGCCACTCAGATTCACGCGCTGGCACTCGAACTCGGCAAATTGATAAACGCGACGGTCGGCTTTCTCGGCGAAGCAGCAAATGTGGTCGGCGGCCATGCCGCCGGGGCGCTGCCTGCCGGTGCCAACGCTCGCCAGATGTTCGAGCAGCCGCGTAAAGCCTATGTCTTGATGGGTATCGAACCCGAGTTCGATTACGGCAACCCGCAAGCTGCGATTGGCGCGCTGATGCAGGCCAGCTTGGTGGTTTACATGTCCTCCTTCAAGCATGCGCCGGCCCTCGACTACGCCGACGTGATGCTGCCCATTGCGCCCTTTACCGAAACGTCCGGCACCTTCGTCAATATCGAAGGCCGGATCCAGAGCTACAACGGTGTCGTCAAGCCGCGTGGCGATGCGCGGCCGGCATGGAAGGTGTTGCGCGTGCTCGGCAATGTGCTGAACCTTGAAGGTTTCGATTACGAATCCAGCGAAGCGGTACGCGACGAAGTGCTGGGCAAGGGGGCTGAATTTGTCTCCGGGCTCGATAACGCACTTAATGGCGTTGCGATTTCTCTCCCGGCAGCGGCGACACAGTTGCAGCGTATCGCCGATGTGCCGATCAATTTTGCCGACCCGCTGGCCCGTCGCGCGCCAGCATTGCAGCAGACCGCCGATTCAATTGCGCCAACGGCACGGATCTGCGCGCAGACACTCGCCCTGCTTGGTGTCGCGTCCGGCCAGACGGTCCGTGTGAAGCAGGGGCAGGGTGAAGTGGTTCTGGTGGCAAAGGTCGATGTCGGCGTGCCGACCGGTTGCGTCCGCGTCGCCGCGGCCCATGCCAGTACGGCTATGCTGGGCGCCATGTTTGGCCCGATTTCCGTGGAGCGTGCATAAATGGACGCACTGATGAATTTTGGACAAGGTGTTTTCGGTGGGGTGTGGCCCGCAGTCTGGACGCTGATCAAGATTGTCCTGATCGTCGCGCCACTGATGCTGGCCGTGGCCTACCTGACCTATTTCGAGCGTAAGGTCATCGGCTACATGCAGGTTCGCATAGGACCCAACCGGGTTGGTCCGCTGGGGTTGATCCAGCCGATCGCCGACGGTCTCAAACTGTTGCTCAAGGAAATCATTCTGCCCACGGGGGCCAGCAAGGGAATCTTCCTGATCGCCCCGATGCTGGCCATCGCGCCGGCGCTCGCGGCCTGGGCAGTCGTGCCGTTCACCAACACGCTGGTTCTCGCCAACATTGACGCCAGCCTGCTCTATATCCTGGCCATTGGGTCGATGGGCGTCTACGGCATCATCCTCTCGGGCTGGGCTTCGAATTCCAAATATGCTTTCCTCGGCGCCATGCGCGCTGCTGCACAGATGGTGTCCTATGAAATCTCGATGGGCTTCTCGCTGATCTGTGTCCTGATGGTTTCGAACAGCCTGAACCTGGTCGATATCGTTACCGCGCAGGGTCATGGGCGTTTTGCAGGATGGGGCCTTGGTCTGCTGTCATGGAACTGGCTGCCGTTGTTCCCGATGTTCATTGTTTACCTGATCTCGGGCGTTGCCGAAACCAATCGCGCGCCGTTCGATATGGCTGAAGGTGAGTCGGAGATCGTTGCCGGATTCCATGTCGAGTATTCCGGCATGGCCTTCGCGTTGTTCTTCCTTGCCGAATACGCGAACATGATCCTGATTTCCGCGCTGACGTCGATCCTGTTCCTTGGTGGCTGGCTATCGCCTGTCGGCTTCCTGCCTGACGGCATGCTCTGGCTGTTCGCCAAGATGTCGGCGGTCCTGTTCCTGTTCCTTTGGTTCCGCGCGACCTTCCCGCGTTATCGTTTCGACCATTTGATGCGTCTGGGCTGGAAGGTATTCCTGCCTGTATGTCTGGTCTGGCTTGTGGTGGTTGGGGGCTGGATGATGTCGCCGCTGAGTATCTGGAGATGAGGAGAGATTCATGGGTTCGATGAAGGAAGTCCTCAACAGCCTGCTCCTCAAGGAGTTGCTGAAAGGCATGGCGGTCACCGGCAAGTATTTCTTTGCACGCAAGATCACGGTCCAGTACCCGGAAGAAAAGACGCCCCAGAGTGCGCGCTTCCGCGGCTTGCACGCCTTGCGCCGCTACCCGAATGGCGAGGAGCGTTGCATCGCCTGCAAGCTCTGCGAAGCGATCTGTCCGGCAATGGCCATCGTTATCGAAGCGGAACCACGTGACGACGGTTCGCGGCGGACCACCCGCTACGACATCGATCTCACCAAGTGCATTTTCTGTGGCTTCTGTGAGGAGGCCTGTCCGGTGGATGCGATCGTCGAAACCCGCATCTACGAGTATCACGGCGAACGACGGGGCGATCTCTACTACACCAAGCCGATGTTGCTCGCCAACGGTGACCGCTACGAGGCGCAGATCGCCAAGGATCGCCAACAAGATGCACCTTACCGATAACAGGTACTAGAGATGGATTTTCAGACCCTGGTTTTCTTCTTCCTGTCGGCAATCCTCATTTTCGCCAGCCTGCGCGTCATTACCTCGCGCAATCCGGTGCACGCCGCGTTGCACCTGATCCTCGCCTTCTTCACCTGTGGCGGTATCTGGGCGCTGCTGCAAGCCGAATTTCTGGCGATTGCGATTATTCTGGTCTATGTCGGCGCGGTCATGGTGCTCTTCCTCTTCGTCGTCATGATGCTCGACATCAACCTTGACCGGATCCGCGAGGGGTTCTGGAGCTACCTTCCGCTCGGGGCGGTACTCGGTCTTCTGATGGTCATGGAAATGGGCCTGGTTCTCGGCAGTAAGTATTTTCAGGTACCCGCGGTGCAGGCCATGGTTCCGGCCGGCATTTCCAATACCAAGGCTATCGGCGCCCTGATGTTTACCGATTTCGTTTATCCCTTCGAACTGGCTTCCATCGTGCTGCTCGTCGGCATGATCGCGGCGATTGTACTGACCTACCGTGGTCCGAAGCAGTCCAAAAACATTAATCCGAATCAACAGGTCTTCGTCAAGGCGAAGGATCGCGTCCGCGTATTGCAGATGCCTGTGGAAAAAGACTGAAACAGGGCCGCCAATGCTTACTCTATCTCTTTCGCATTTTCTGGTTCTGGGCGCGATTCTCTTTGCGATCAGTGTTGTCGGCATCTTCCTTAACCGGAAGAACCTGATCGTCCTGCTGATGGCCATCGAACTGATGCTCCTCGCGGTCAACATGAATTTCGTGGCTTTTTCGCATTTTCTGGGTGACCTCAGCGGGCAGATATTCGTTTTCTTCATCCTGACCGTGGCTGCCGCCGAATCGGCGATCGGCCTGGCTATCCTGATCGTCCTGTTCCGTAGCCTTAAGAGCATCCACGTGGATGACCTAAGGAGCCTGAAGGGTTAAACATGGAAATGCAAAAGCTTTATCTCCTGGTTCCCCTGGCGCCTCTCCTCGGTGCCGTGATTGCTGGTCTCTTCTGTCGTGTCATACCGCGCTGGTTCGCCCATACCGTGGCCATTGCCGGCGTGGCGATCGCCTTCATCGCGTCGGTGATCATCTTCAGGGACGTTCAGGTCGGTCACACCTTCAACGGCTCCGTTTACACTTGGCTGACCAGCGGTGACTACAAGTTCGAGGTCGGTTTCCTGATCGACTCGCTAACCACGACCATGATGCTGGTCGTCACCTTCGTGTCGCTGATGGTGCATATCTACACGATCGGCTACATGCAGGAAGATCCGGGTTACAACCGTTTCTTCAGCTATATTTCGCTGTTCACGTTCTCGATGCTTATGCTGGTCATGAGCAACAACTTCATGCAGCTCTTCTTCGGTTGGGAGGCGGTCGGTCTGGTCTCCTACCTCCTTATCGGCTTCTGGTACACCCGCCCAACCGCGATTTTCGCCAACATGAAAGCTTTCCTGGTCAATCGTATCGGCGACTTCGGCTTCATTCTCGGTATCGGATTGATTCTCGCGCACTTCGGCACGCTGGACTACGCCACTGTCTTCAAGCAGGCGCCGGAATTCGCCAACACGACGATCTCGCTGTTGGCCACTGGAGAATGGTCGGCCGTCTCGTTGATGACCGTCACCTGCATCTGCCTGTTCATCGGCGCCATGGGCAAGTCGGCGCAGGTGCCGCTGCACGTCTGGCTGCCGGATTCGATGGAAGGCCCGACCCCGATTTCGGCGCTGATCCATGCCGCAACCATGGTTACCGCCGGCATCTTCATGGTCGCCCGAATGTCGCCGCTGTTCGAGTTGTCAACCACTGCGCTGTCCTTCGTCATCGTCATCGGCGCGATTACCGCGCTGTTCATGGGCTTCCTCGGTATCATCCAGAACGACATCAAGCGCGTCATTGCCTATTCAACCCTGTCGCAACTCGGCTACATGACGGTCGCCCTGGGCGCCTCGGCCTATTCGGTGGCGATCTTCCACCTGATGACGCATGCTTTCTTCAAGGCCCTGCTCTTCCTCGCCGCCGGTTCGGTGATCATCGGCATGCATCACGAGCAGGACATCCGCAACATGGGCGGCCTGCGCAAGTACATGCCGATTACCTGGATCACCTCGCTGATCGGTTCGCTGGCGCTGATCGGCACACCATTCCTGTCCGGTTTCTACTCGAAGGATTCGATTATCGAAGCCGTTGCCCTGTCACACATTCCGGGCGCCGGGTTTGCCTACTTCGCGGTCATGGCAGGCGTCTTCGTCACCGCCTTCTACTCCTTCCGCATGTACTTTCTGGTGTTCCACGGGGAAGAGCGTTTCGGCAAGTCCGCGCGTGACGCTCACCATGATCACCAGGGCGATCATGATGACGAAGAGGTCAGCCAAGATCATCATCACGGCCTGGCACCGGGTCAGAAGCCGCACGAAACGCCCTGGGTAGTGACCCTGCCACTGGTGCTGCTGGCCATTCCATCGCTGGTGATCGGCTATATCGCCATCGGGCCGATGGTCTTTGGCGATTTCTTCAAGATGACGATCCCCGGTACCGACAACATTCCGGTAATCTTCATCGACGCCAATGCCCATCCCGCCATGACGCACCTTGGTGAGCATTTCCACGGAGCCGTCGCGATGGGTATCCATGCGCTAACCTCGCTCCCCTTCGTCCTGGCCCTTGCCGGTGTCGTGCTGTCCTGGTTCTTCTACATGAAGCGTCCCGACATTCCGGCAGCCATTCAACGGCGATTCTCGGCAATCTACACGCTGCTCGACAACAAGTACTACTTCGACAAGTTCAACGATGTGGTCTTCGGTGGCGGAGCGCGTTTGCTCGGCAAGGCCTTCTGGCGTGGCGGCGATGTTGCCGTGATCGATGGTGTCATCGTGGATGGCTCGACCCGGCTCGTTTCAATGATCGCGGCGGTAACGCGGACGTTGCAGACCGGTTACGTCTATCACTATGCTTTCACCATGATCATCGGCGTCTTTGTCCTGATGACCCTGTGGCTTAACCGTGCATAGATCCATGAAAACAGAGGCTCGCACTAGCGTGAACCGTTCGCAGAACAGCAAGGAATAACATGTCGACTTACCCGCTGCTATCGTTCGCCATCTGGATTCCGATCATTTCCGGTCTGGTGGTGCTCGCCACCGGATCAGATCGCAATGCCCCTCTGGCAAGGATGCTTGCCCTGTTTGGCGCGATCGCCGGTTTTCTCGTGACCATCCCGCTATGGAACGGTTTCGATGTTACTTACGGCGGCATGCAGTTCGTCGAGATCAAGACCTGGATTCCGCGCTTCAACGTCAACTACCAACTCGGTGTTGACGGTATCTCGATGCTTTTCGTCATTCTGAATGCCTTCATCACGGTGATTGTCGTCGCCGCCGGCTGGGAAGTGATCAAGGAGAAAGTCGCTCAATACAATGCCGCATTCCTGATCATGTCGGGCCTGATGAATGGTATCTTCACCTCGCTCGACGGCATGCTGTTCTACTTCTTCTTTGAAGCCTCGCTGATTCCGATGTACCTGATCATTGGCGTCTGGGGCGGCCCCAACCGCGTCTATGCGGCGTTCAAGTTCTTTCTCTACACGCTGTTTGGTTCTTTGCTGTTCCTGCTGGCGCTGATGTACCTGTTCATCCAGTCCAACGGCAGCTTTTCGATTCTCGAATGGCACCGACTGCCGATTGCGCTCGGCGCGCAGATCTGGCTCTTCCTGGCGTTCCTGATCGCCTTCGCGGTCAAAGTTCCGATGTGGCCGGTCCATACCTGGTTGCCGGATGCCCACGTCGAGGCGCCAACCGGCGGCTCAATCGTGCTGGCGGCCATTGCCCTCAAGCTCGGCGCCTATGGCTTCCTGCGCTTTTCGCTGCCGATCGCCCCGGACGCTTCGCACGAACTGTCCGGACTCGTGATCGCACTGTCGCTGATCGCCGTTGTCTATATCGGCTTCGTCGCCCTGGTCCAGGCCGACATGAAGAAACTGGTGGCCTACTCGTCGATCGCCCACATGGGCTTCGTGACGCTGGGCTTCTTCATGTTCAGCGCCATGGGTATCGAGGGGGCACTGGTCCAGATGGTTTCGCATGGCTTCGTCTCGGGCGCCATGTTCTTCTGCATCGGCGTCATGTACGACCGCATGCACAGCCGGCAGATCGCCGACTACGGTGGTGTCGTCAATACCATGCCCAAGTTCGCCGCCCTGTTCATGCTGTTTTCGATGGCCAATGCCGGCTTGCCCGCGACTTCGGGGTTTGTCGGCGAGTTCATGGTCATTCTCGCCGCCGTCAAGTTCAACTTCTGGGTGGCGTTCGCTGCTGCCACGTCGTTGATTACCGGCGCTGCCTACACATTGTGGATGTACAAGCGGGTGATCTTCGGCGATGTCGCCAATCACCACGTGGCCGAGCTGACCGACATCAACAAGCGTGAGTTCGCCATCCTTGGCGTGCTCGCGATCTGTACGCTGTGGATGGGTTTGTACCCGCAAATGTTCACTGAAGTCATGCACGCCTCGGTCAACGACCTGCTGCGTCACGTTGCCATCAGCAAGATTTAATAACCGGTAGCCGACATGTTCGACAATTTCGTTGTCCCCGATCTCCTGCCCGCCGCCCCGGAACTCTTCCTGGCGTTCATGGCGTTGGTCATCCTGCTTGTCGATCTGACGGTCAAGGATCGTCGGCGCACGCTGACCTTCGGGCTGGTTCAGCTGACACTGTTAGGCTGTTTGATCATTCAATTGTTCACCAGCACCGGAACTGTCACCTACACTTTTAGCCAAATGTTTGTTGATGACATGATGGCGGATATGTTGAAGGTGCTCCTCTACCTCACGGTTTCGCTGGTGCTCTTCTACTCGCGTGCCTATGTGCTCGACCGCGATGCGATGAACAAGGGTGAATACTACGTGCTGACGTTATTTGCGACGCTGGGCATGATGGTAATGATCTCCGCCAATCACTTCGTGACGATCTATCTCGGTATCGAGTTGCTCTCGCTCTCACTTTACGCAATGGTCGCCATGAACCGCGACTCGGTGGCCTCGATCGAAGCTGCGATGAAGTATTTCGTCCTCGGTGCGCTGGCTTCGGGCCTGTTGCTCTATGGCATGTCGATGATCTATGGCGCCACTGGTACCCTTGAAATTACCGGTATTGCCGAGCGCATCTACAGCGGAGGCGTGAACAGGGGAGTGCTGGCATTCGGCCTCGTCTTCCTGGTTTCCGGCCTCGCCTTCAAGCTGGGCGTCGTTCCCTTCCACATGTGGATTCCCGATGTCTACCACGGCGCGCCAACCTCGGTCACCCTGCTCATCGGTTCCGCACCGAAGCTGGCGGCCTTCGCGATCCTCATGCGCCTGCTGGTAAGTGGCTTGATTACGATGGCCCAGGACTGGCAGAACATGTTGATCATCCTTGCCGTCCTATCGATGGCGATCGGTAATCTGACGGCGATCGCCCAGACCAACATCAAGCGCATGCTGGCATATTCGGCTATCTCACACATGGGTTTCATGTTGCTTGGCATCACGACGGGTGTTGTCAGCGTCGACGGGCAACTGATGCTGAATCCGATCGCCTATGCGTCATCAATGTTCTATGTAATTGCTTATGTGATTATGACTACTGGTGCGTTCGGCATGATTCTTCTGATGTCGCATGCCGGATTTGAAGCTGACAATATCGAGGATTTCAAAGGCCTGAACAAACGCAGTCCCTGGTTTGCCTTCATCATGTTGATGTTGATGTTCTCGTTGGCGGGGATCCCGTTCTTCGTTGGCTTTTTCGCAAAGTTCGCCGTTCTTCAGTCAGTTGTTGCTTCTGGTCAAATGTGGTTGGCACTCGTTGCGGTTCTCTTTTCACTTATTGGAGCCTTCTACTATCTCAGAGTGGTCAAGGTCATGTACTTCGATGCGCCCAGCGATGGTTCGCCGCTTGTTGCCAATATGGACATGCGCGTACTCATATCGCTGAACGGCTTGGCAGTCGCTGCTTTTGGGGTGTTTCCAGATTACCTGATGTTTCTCTGCAACACGGTTTTGGCTCTTTCCTTCGGTGCCTGATGTCACACGTTTTTAGCGCCAAGACGCCCCTTGAACGGGGCGTTTTCATTTCCGGAGCCTGAAATGAGTCACGATACCCACCTCATCGAATCCGAGATCTCCAGCGAGAGCGTGTTCAAGGGCGTGTTGCTCGATGTGCGCAAGGACGAGGTGCGGCTACCGAACGGCAAGCAGACCGTGCGCGAGTACATTGTTCATCCCGGTGCCGTCGTGGTTCTCGCCTTTCTTGATAACGGTAACCTGTTATTCGAAAGGCAGTTCCGCTACCCCTTGCGCCGCGTATTCCTCGAATTGCCGGCGGGCAAGATCGATCCCGGTGAGGCCATTCTCGACACCGCGCGCCGCGAACTGCTGGAAGAAACCGGCCACGTCGCGCGCGACTGGGAGTACGTTGGGGTCATGCATCCCTGCATCGGCTATTCGGACGAGCGGATCGAGATTTTCGCCGCGCGCGGACTGCATCGCACCGGGGAAAATCGGCTCGACCACAACGAGTTTCTCGAAGTGATTGAACTGACGCCGGCGGAGGCCAGGGTCGCCGTCTGGGATGGCCGGATCACCGACGCCAAGACGATCACTGCGCTGTTCTGGCTCGACAAGCCCTGAGCGAAATGCAGTGATAGCCGCGGTCGACCGCAGCAATCGAGGCAAATTGATCGTGGCTTCAAGGCGAGGAGCACTGGCCGGACTCGAATCTCGTCTCTGGCGAGTACGCACGGGGCAGGGGAGAAAAGCTTAGTGAGGTGATGGCGAACATGGCACACTGATGCCGTGTCCCGGCCGGATACGCAGGGCCTCAGCGGAAAGTGCCGAACAGGACGACCGCGAGATCATCGATCGTAGGCAATCATGACAGTCCGCAACCTTGAATTCCTCTTCCGCCCTGCCTCGATGGCGGTGGTCGCCGAACCCGACGAGCCGAGCCGCTACGCCGAGGTGGTCTTGGCCAATCTCGCGGCTGGCGGATTCAACGGTCCGCTCATGTCGGTCAGCGCAAGGAAACGCTCACTGTTTCACATGGGCGACGATGTCCGCCTCGGCGAATTCGATGTGGTGCCCGATCTGGCGATCATTTGTGCGTCGCTGGATCTGGTGCCGTCGATCATCGCTCAACTCGGTGCCCGTGGCACCCGTGCGGTGATCGTTGGGCCGTGGATGTGGCACAAGATGAGCATTGATGCGATAGCGAAGGCGCGCCAGGCCATTCTCGAAGCCGCCCAGCCGTATCTGATGCGTATTCTGGGGCCAGGAAGCGGCGGTCTCGTCGTGCCCGGCAGGGGGCTTAACGCCAGCGCCGCCCCCGTCTCGATCATGCCGGGCAAGATTGCGCTGGTCGCGGAGTCGACGGCCGTCACGGCAGCCGTGCTTGATCGCGCCTACAGCAAGGGAATCGGCTTTTCGACGGTGCTGCACCTGGGCGCAAGCCTCGATGTCGATCTGGCCGACGTGCTCGACTGGCTGGCTGCCGACCCAGAAACAAAATCGATCCTGGTGCAGTTCGACGAGGTTTCGGGTGGAGGAAAGTTTATGTCGGCAGCGCGTGCCGCTGCGCGCAACAAGCCCGTGGTCACCTTCCGTGGTGGCCCGGTCCATGGCAGAAATCAGGGGGGCGGGCCATTTACTGTCGTCGATGTTTACGAAGCGGCCTTGCGTCGCGCCGGCTGGGTAAGTATCGATACGCTCGGGGATCTGTTCGAAGCCATTGAGGCGATGGCGCGGGTGCGCCCGTTGCGCGGCGAGAGTCTGACGATCCTCGCCAACGGTCATGGCCTCGGACGGATTGCCGGCGACACCCTGCTACGTTCTGGCGGGCAGTTGGGCAAGCTGCCGTCGGCCACCATCAAGCACCTTGAGGGACTCTTGCAGACGCGCTCCGCGCTCTCCAATCCGCTGGCACTGCCATTAGACGTTACGGCGACAAACTGGGGAGCGGCAATAACGGCCGTGCTCGCCGACAGTGACACGGAAAATGTCCTGACCGTCTGTTCGCCCTCGCCGTTTGCACAAAGCGCCGAGGTTGCCGCGGCGATCTGCGAGGTGTCCCGGAAAACCGAGCGCAACGTCTTCACCTGCTGGGTCGGCGGTGCGGCGATGCTGGAGGCGCAAAGAATTGCCGCGGCGCAAGGCGTATTGAGCCATGAGTCGCCGGAAAAGGCGATCGCGGTCTTTCTCGGTGTCGTCAGTTACCGGCGCAATCGCGAGTTGCTGATGCAGATGCCGCCGTCGCTCGCCGAGGGCTTCTCGCCCGATGCGGAGGCGGCCCGCAGCGCCGTCAGCGAAGCGATTGCTGCCGGGGCACGGACGCTGTCGGCGCGCCAGGCAAGACGTGTGTTGCAGGCCTACGGAATTGCCGATGGCGAGTATGCGTTGGCGGGCAGCATCGCCAAGGCGATCGCCGTCGCCGATGAAATCGGCTATCCGGTTGACCTCTTTCTAATGCTTGCGAATGGAGCGGAGCTTGCAGAGCGCGTGTCAGGACTTCGTTCACCCGCCGAGATCGGCATCGCGGCGCGTGGTTTGCGCAGCCGTGCGCGGACGCGGCACCCCGGCGACCGCGTCAGCGGTTACCGGCTGCGACCCAGCGCTGCCCGCAGCGGCGCCCCCGCATTGCGTCTGGGCGTTGCTGACGATCCGGTGTTCGGGCCGGTGATCTTCCTTGGTCCGGCATCGGTCACAAGCTTCCGCGAAGGCCGCCTGGTCGTCGCGCTGCCGCCGCTCAATCCGGTGCTGGCCGGCGATCTGGTGGCACGCAGCGGCTTTTCCGAGGCTGTCTCCGAAGACGAGCGGCCGACGCTGCAGGCAGCCGTGAGCAATGCCTTGGTTCGTCTGTCGCAACTGCTGGTGGATATCGATGAAGTGGCCGGCGTGGAACTCGATCCGGTGCACGTCGAAGGCTCGGGTGTGGTCGTGCTGGAGGCACGCATCAGCATCGAGCAGCGGGAACGTAAGCACGGCTTCCGCCGCTTCGCGATCCGCCCCTACCCGAAGGAACTGGAGCGGCAAGTCGATTGGGAGAGTCGCAGGCTGCTGATTCGGCCGATTCGACCGGAGGATGAGCCCCTGCTTGGCGAACTGCTCAATTCCCTTACTATTGAGGATTCACGCATGCGCTTTTTCGACTCGACCAGGAACCTGCCGCGAAGCCGCCTCGCCCGCTTCTCCCAGATCGACTACGATCGCGAAATGGCGCTGGTGGCCATCGAGCGCGGAAACGACGGCGCCGAGCATGCCTTGGGCGAGGTTCGAGTGGTTGCCGATCCTGGTAGCAAGTTCGCCGACTTCGCGATCGTTGTCGCCTCGGAGATCAAAGGCAGGGGACTCGGGCAACTGCTGCTGCAGAGCCTGATCAGCTACTGCCGCGGCCGCGGCATCGCTGGCTTGCGCGGCGAAACGCTGGAAAGTAACCTGCGCATGCAGCGTCTCGCACGGCGCGTCGGCTTCACCGTGACGACCGGATCTGACTGCGGCACGATGGACCTTCACCTTGCGCTGAACCCGCACGAAAAGGCATGACGGGTTCCGGGGAAAGTCTGGCGGGCGCGTTCGCAATGACTGATGATGCCGGCAGGCATGCCACCGCTTTTACCGGGCAGGGAGTGCTTGTCGCCGGCACCATGGCCTGAAGCTCAGGGGCGTCGCCAGCGCCACCAACGAATTCGCCTATGCCCCTACGCAGAATTGCGCGGGTTGTCGGAAGTAGCGTGACGACCATCAGCCGCATGCTGGCCACTTTTTGGCCGGCCCAGTCTGTAGGTGTTGGAACCCAAAGTCCCGGTCGGGTGCTACGAGCGGTCATTGCCCGGCAGATGCTTTACGACGAGACCGGGAAGCTCGGCTGCATCGTGCGGCCCACTTTCCGCGTCACCGGCAATCGGCGACCACTCGCGGGCAGGCTTTGTGCAAGAACTTGCCGATGAAAAGATGAACTCGGCCAGCCCATTAGCTGGGCATGCCAAGGCCCAACTCTGGGGGGATCTCCACATCTTGGGTGGCAGAAAAAAAACCCGACCCTGCGAAGGGGGCGTTAGTACCTGCGCAGGTCGGGCTTACGTGAAAGCGCTCGCTAAACCTTCTGGTTCTTGCGAATATTCCAGCCCGCCTGGACAACCGCGTCGGGTGAGCCATCGGGCTTCTGCGGCGTATACTCAATTTTGTATTCACCGAAATTGAGGGCGACATTCTCTGTCAGACGATCCTCACCGCCGCTACCGCCGGCAGTTACCGATGAGACGATGACTTCCTTCATCGTCAGTTTGAGGTACTCCAGTGGCCTCTCGCCTGCCTTGCGCACCGTGAGCATGGCCTCCTTGTAGTGCTTGCCGTTGCAACACGACAGCATCATGCCGGGCGACGCCTTATCGAGATACTTCGAAATCGAGATGTCATTGACTGACACCTTGCCTGCCTTGTCGCCGCTTTGGAGCGTACCTGTTCGGCTCATGCCCCAACTCCAAGCCAGCACGTCGATCTCATCCTTATGCTTGTCGTCCTGAGATTCGCCTTTGATGTCGTCCAGCTTGAGAAACATGTCAATTGCCATTCTGGCCTCCTGTAATCAGTTCGATCGAGTCCTGCTCATCGCCAAGCCCGACTTACCCTTGTGCCTTTGCAGAAACGATCGGAGCTTGGGTAAATACTGAACGCAAATTCACTTGACTCAGTATATGCCCATCGATCGTTTTCGGTCAATTCTGGTGCGCCAGCGTCCGTGCTGCTCCAGAATCGCCGTGGTCGACAATGCCTGCAGGTTTGGCCACGTGGGCTTGGTCTTTCGCCTTGGGGAATAACCGGCCAATATCAAGACTTACAGGTTTGCAGTCAGCAGGCCTTTTCTCTCGCCTTCAGACTGACAGGACCCCTGACGGTCGGGACGCTGGGCTGGCGATCGTCGGTCCTTGGATCATCCAGTGTTGCTCCAATCGATGCTTGTCGCGGCGCGGGTTCTCATGACGAGCCCTTCGCCAGATTCGCCGGAACGGGCTTGCGCGCGGTGACGACCAGTCCTTTGACGGCTGAACCGCCTTCGCGGCGCAACACTGCGGAGTCGATTGCCTCGACGACGAGAAATGAATCCGAGAGTATCCGCGCTACGTAACCCCGATGGTGGCTGTATCGGCCGTGCGGATTGATGCGGTATCCCTCGGTCGAAGTGTCATCGAAAGCTTCCTCGACTGTAAAGACGAGCAGCCCATCCGGCCGCAGCGCGCTGGCTGCTGCCATTGACACCGCCTCGAGGCTGCCGAAGTAGACCAGGGTGTCGGCCGAGACGATCAGGTCGAACGCATTGCTCCGACGACGCAAGTGCGCTGTCAGTTCGTCCTTCACCAGTTCAGCGTAGACACTTCGACTGCGTGCGCGATCCAGCATGCCCGCCGACAGATCCACCCCGGTCAGATGGCGGACGTAGGGTGCAATCAGCGGGCCACACAGACCCGTTCCACATCCGGCATCGAGACCGTCAAGCGCGCCGGCAGGGGTGCCGCATGCCCGGGCCACCGCCTCGGCGACCAATTGGGGAGCACAGTAGTCAAGGCGTCCCAGCTTGGCGTCGAAGCTCGCGGCGAAGCCGTCGAAAGTCAGTTCGACATAGTCGTCCGGTGCGCGCTCGGGCACACCGTGTCCCGAACACGCCGCATACATGTGCTTGGCAATCGGGTTGTCCGGCTCGTCGACCAGCCAACTGCGAAATACCTCGGCTGCAGCATTGGTCTGACCAAGCGTGTAGTATGCGATGCCGAGCAGTCGCCGAGCCTCGGGGTGGTGGGGGGTCAGCGTGATCGCCTTGCAATAGTAGGCAACCGCCTCTTTGATCTGTCCTCGCCCGGATAGCAGGTTCCCCATATTATTGTAGGCATCCGGCTGTTCGGGAGCGAAATCGATTGCCTTCCGGTAAGCTGCGGCGGAGCTGTTGAACTCCCCAAGCGCCCGCAGGGCCGCACCGAGGTTGTTCCAGGCATCCACGTGATCGGACTGCAACGCGAGCGCCTGGCGATAAGCTTTGGCCGCTTCGACTGCACGTCCACATTCGACCAGCACGTTGCCGAGGTTGTTGTAGCGGTCCGCTACCCCGGGTTCGAGCGTGATCGAACGCCCAATCAACTCGACCGCATCTTCACTGCATCCACGGTGGTGGAGCAGTATGCCGAGGAAGTGCATCGCATCGGCGTTGTCGGGGGCAACGTCAAGAATCCTCCGATACAGCTTCTCGGCGTCTTCGTATTCGCCCAAGCGATGAATGTGGATCGCCAGCGCAAGCGCCTCAGCCACGCCGAGTTGCAAGGGGGCATCTCGTTCCTTCAGAAATTCATCGCGGGAGGATTCGGACATCGCGGATAGCGGGACAGGAAAGCCAACGCCGAGAGTATATGTTTTCTGTCAATCGACGGAGAAATCCTGGTTGCGCCCGGCGTCTCCCTGGCGAGGGCGCGAAACTGGGCTACGAGGGAAGGGCGTGTCGTGAACACGACATGCCGGCTGCTGCGGTCGACCGCGTAAAAGATGGAGAATCGAGTATCAGGGCAAAAGCAAGGGCAAGTACGACACCCCGAGCGGTTTGAGTATTGAGCCTAAAAGTCGCAATTGACCAAGTGCAATCCAGTTGCAACTCAGGCAAGCAATGGTTTTGACGTTACAACGGGCAGCCAGACGATGGTTGAGGCGAAATTCGAGCGATCAAAGCGCGAAGAAATGCCTTCGTCGTGTATTGCTGTCGAGACAGCCGGGGGGTGGGTATAAGTGCGCAGGGAATCGGAGAGTGCGGGGACGCAAGCCCGGCTTCCGCCGCTTCGCGATCCGCCCCTACCCGAAGGAACTGGAACGGCAAGACGATTGGGAGAGTCGCAGGCTCCTGATTCGGCCGATTCGACCGGAGGATGAGCCCCTGCTTGGCGAACTGCTCAATTCCCTTACTATTGAGGATTCGCGCATGCGCTTTTTCGACTCGACCAGGACCCTGCCGCGGAGCCGCCTCGCCCGCTTCTCCCAGATCGACTACGATCGCGAAATGGCGCTGGTGGCCATCGAGCGCGGAAACGACCGTGTCGAGCATGCCTTGGGAGAGGTTCGGGCGGTTGCCGATCCCAGTAAGTTCGCGGACTTCGCGATCGTTGTCGCCTCAGAAATCAAAGGCAGGGGACTCGGGCAACTGCTCCTGCAGAGCCTGATCAGCTACTGCTGCGGCCGCGGCATCGGAGAATTGCGCGGTGAAACACTGGACGGCAACCTGCGCATGCAGCGTCTCGCACGACGCCTCGGCTTCACCGTGACGACCGGATCTGACCGCGGGACGATGGACCTTCGTCTTGTGTTGAACCCGCACGAAAAGGCGTGACGGGTTCCGCGAAAAGTCTGACGGGCAGGTTCGATCCGGGCGAGGCCATCCGCGTCACCTTGTGCCCCCTGCATCTTGCCGGAAAGCAACAACTCGACCACAACGAATTTCTCGAAGTCATTGCGCTTGCGCCGGAGGTTGCGACGACTGCGGTCTGGAACGGCTCTGAACATAATTTGGCCATTTCCGCGGTCGACCGCGGAAATGGTTAGAAATCGGTTTTCCGATCGGAGTTCGAGGGCGTCTATCGATCCTTTGCAGCCATCAGCATTGCTTTGTCATAGGGCAACTTTATAAACCGGCGCGCGTCAAGATAGTTGTCGCCTCGGTCATGCAGCCAATGGCGGAATAAGCTTGTCTTCCAGATGCGCGTTGGCGATGCAATCGCGATCTGGATTGAGGGTCACTACACCGACCGGCGTCCAATTTCGTGTCTGACCAGTCCAGCGCGCCGGGTTCAGATCACGCGCTGAGGTATAGACGGCATGTCGGGCCGCGAGAATGGCGAGATCCTCGCCGGCATGGCGCTGGGCTGGGCTGACATAACGAATGCCACTGTGCCGATGCTCGACGTTGTACCAGTGCACGAAGCTGACTGCCCAGGTCCTGGCGTCGTTGAGCTCGGCAAAGCCGTTAGCAGGAAACTCAGGGCGGTATTTGGCCGTCCGAAACAGCGATTCCGCGTAAGCATTGTCATCACTGACTCGGGGTCGAGAATACGAGGGCCTGACTCCCAGCCAGTTGAGCATCGCCAGCACCGTCGTGGCCTTGAGCGTCGAGCCGTTGTCGCCGTGCAGAACAGGCTTGGTCGCGAGTGCGGCAATCCCCTCGGCGAGCGCCGTACGGCGCACCAGATGCGCGGCATGGTCGGCGTGATCGCTGCCGTGCACCTCCCAGCCGACAATCTTGCGGCTATACAGGTCGAGGATGAGATAAAGGTGAAACCAGTGCCCCTTAACCTTGCCTGGCAGATAAGTCATGTCCCAGCACCACACCTGGCGCGGCGTGGTGGCAATGTGCGTGGTCGGCACTCGCTGTTGCCTGGGCGCCTTGGCCCGTCCTCGGAGGGTGGTTTGACCGTGCTCACGCAGCACTCGGCTGAAGGTGGATTCGCTGGCCAGGTAAATCCCTTCATCAGCCAGCATCGGCACCATGCGCGCTGGCGGCACGGCCGCAAAGCGTGGCTCGTTGGCCACGGCAAGCACCTGCGTGCGTTCGGCCTCACTGAGCGCGTGCCTGGGCGTCGGGCGCATGGACAAGGGCCGGCGATCTGCGCAGATGCCGCCCTCAATGGCTTTCCAGCGTTGCAAGGTGCGTAACTCGATGCCGGCTACCTCGCAGGCAAGCCTGAGCCGAGCACCGGCGACATGGGCGGTATGGATGTCTTGGGCCAAGGCTTGGCGATCTTCAAGGCCGATCATTCGGCATCGCCTTTGTTGAAGATCGCCGCGACTTTTTTGAGAGAACTAGCAGGGCAGCGGTTTCAGCGAGTGCCCGGTCCTTGCGTAGCAATTCGCGTTCGAGTTCCTTGATGCGTTTGCGGTCTTGTCGGGTTGCTTGCGGGCTGGCTCTGACTTCTTCCGGTTCGGCCAACGCTGTCGTGGCGCTGGCCCACCATTTGATCAGCTCGTCCGGATAAACGCCGTGCTCTCGACACCACGCGCTTTTGCTGGTTTCGTCCAGCGCCGCAGTGACGATCACCGCCTCCAGGCGCGCCGCCACAGTCCATGCCCGCCCTCGGGCGGGCATGGACTGCGCGTCATCTCGCCAACGCTCAAGGGTTCCCGAACCAATGCCTACTTCACGGGCCACCACATCTATTGCTGCATTTTCCGGCGCCAACAATCGTGCTACCGCTCTACCTTTGAACTTCTCTGAATACCTTGCCATTTCCATCCTTTGTCGCCGCCCCAGGGGGAGATTCTATCGAGGCGACAACTATTCTGACGTAGGGGGGTTTTGGCGAGTCAAGTCCAAAATCTGCTGTAAATACTCTTCGATCCGATGAATGACGAATGGTTTTCAGCTAGCGAGGGCAACAACGTTGTTGCCCTCGCTAGCTGCGGCGCGGGAAAGGCAAGGACGGCGAACTGAAGCTCGCCGGCTGGGAGGCCTCAAGGCGCGTGCTGGTTCTGCGCCGCCCACTCAAGGGTGAGATCGTGGTTGCCCAGGAAGACAGCGGCCAGCAACTGCTGGGCTTTGTCGAGGCGAACCGCAAGACCGGCAAACAAATCACCGGCTATGAGTATTCGGTATTGGTCACCAATACCGCCTATGAGATTCTCAGCCTGGGCCAACTCTACCGTGACCGTGCGGATGCCGAAAACACCTTTGACGAACTGAAGAACCAGTGGGGCTGGGGCGGCTTCACCACGCATGACCTGCATCGCTGCCAGCTCTCGTCCCGTGCGGTAGCGCTGATCTACGACCAAAGGAAGTCCCTGTGGGACAACTGGTGGAGTCTGTTCGTACGTTTGGCCAATTCCGGAGCGCGCCGCGAAGCCATCACCAGCCGGCCATGGTTGATGTCGTCGGTTGGACGCAAGACCGAGCATGCAGGCCAGACAACGATCACGCTGACCGGTTTGCACGCCCATTTCGGCAAGGCACGGGAAGCTCTGATGCGTGTCTCTGCTTTGCTTCAGGGCTGGGTCACCTCTGCTGCGGAGCAGTTGAATGTGACATCCCTCTGGCAACTCGTCTGCGATCATCTCAAGCGCGTTCTAGCCGGTGTCGGACCACCTCTCGCCCACCAATTTCTTGAGAATCATGCGAATGGAATCGGGTAACTGCGGTTTTTAGGATTAGTCCAAGCGGTTTTCGATAATCAAGAACCATGGCCTACGACTCGTCGATTGCACATAGCCATCTTGGGACAAGGTCAAAATGGTTTTTGAAACCGAATTGCGGACATTACCGCCGATGACTTGCAAGGTTTCGCCGTTGGATTCCACGACGATATCGCAATGCAGCCTTGAACTGATGAGTGAGACCGGGAGTTCCCTGATCACATCCGTAGGCGTGTAGTTGCTCCGCACGGCACAGATCAAATCCCCTGGTTTGGGTTTGTACTGTTCAATGGTGTGGGGAATGAAGACCGCGTCTGGGTTGTTTGCGTTGGCAAGAAAATGGTGAAGATAGACCCAGTGGGCGCCACTTGGTGGGAAAAGCGACTTGGATACATCGACCGTCTGCATGATCCAACTAATGAAGGCGGCAGACCAAGGCTGCTTGCAGTCGTACCCCGATAGCCGGGATTTGCCTACTGCACGCCAATACTGGTTAATCCGGTCACTGTGGCTATCATCCTCATCCTCCCAAATCCCAACATGAGGAATACTCTCGTCATAGCCATCGATTACGACTAACTGCTGGCCAAAATATTGCCATTCGGACTTTGCAGCCTCAGTAATCTTGTATCTCCAGGAACCCTCCGGTAGCGATTCCAACACCTCAGCACCAAGTACGACTTCGGCTGCCGGTTCCTCTGCATTCCGTTGCATTTCTGGCCGAACAGGCATCTTAGATGCTGAGGTGCAGCCAGTTAAGGCCAGAAACAAAACGACACGCAGAGTCTTCATTTTCTAGGCCGCAACTTGGTCAGTCCAGATAGCAAGACCAGATTGCCGTTTCGTGGAAATTTATAAAATGGGCAGTTTAGGGGTGCGGCATGGAATGGTAGCTTATTACCATGCTCTTCAGGGTTGCCGTGGTGCATCTCAACTTGATGGTGAACAAGTGATTGAGCTATGGAAGCAACAGACACTATATGGATCGTGATGGTCGACTACGACGGCTTGCCCTACGACCGGAACCGTGGCTGGTCGCAATTGGCCGGTGTGGCGTCTTCATCTATGGCGCTACCGAGGGCCATACTGTCGCTAACCACAACTGCGGCTAGAACAGCAAGGCTGATGGTGATGACGGTGTGTATGGCAAGCTTCAACCATTTCCGGGCATGGAACGTTGAGCCCTCGATCGTACGCTCGACGAGGATGCCGTTTTCGTAGCGTTCGCGGATGATCTTGGGCATGTGGGCTAACCAGTGAATTTAGTACTCACGCTGTCGCTATACGCGAACTTTACATCGATACCGCCCGCCGCGAATAAATGACCAAGAGAAGAATTGTCAGCGTCACCAGCCATCCGACGATATAGATTACCATGGCGCGCTGGGCCTTTTCTTTTTCCAGCCAGGTTCGCGGACGGACAGCCGATCCACCAGTCGCTGCAATGCTTCAGCCAGACCTTTCCTGATGCCGGCCTTGCCTTGTGCCATCACTTCGCCATATTCCGTCAGCAGCCCGCGCAAACCATTGATCTGCGCCGTGCGAAACTTCACCAACTGTTGGCGCATGCGGTGCAGAGCCAGAATCGCTTGCTGCTCCTCGGTCTTGACCGCCACCGCCTTGACACCCGGCTGCTGCACCGCCGTCCAGATGGTCCGGGCATCGTGCGCGTCGTTCTTGTTGCCGCCGACAAAGGGGCGTACTGCCTTGGCGGGCATGAGCTTGACCTGGTGGCCCATCGCGACGAGTTTCCTCGCCCAGTGCTGTGCGCCGCCGCAGGCTTCCATGCCGATCAGGCAGGACGCCCGGTTGGTAAAGTGCGCCAGGAATTTCTCGCGCTTGAGCTGCAAACTCACGATTTCTCCAGTCCCCATGTCGATCCAGTGCAACTGAAACACCCTCTTGGCGATATCCACGCCGACTACGGGTTTGCTATCCTTCATTTCGGACCCTCCGGTTTGCCTGTGAAGATCTTCGTATCTTCCACCTTGGGTACTTCGATGCCGTCGGCCCGCGAGGGTCCATCTCTCAACGCGTTACCACCGCAGGGTTATCCACGGCGCCGTGCACCGGCGGTCCTTCTATCTCCAGAGGTGACTGGCGCCGTGGGTAACTCGTGTTCAGCGCTCACGGGGTGGGAGGCGTCCATACCATTTCCTTGGCAAGAAATGTTCGGGCGTCGGCAATCGGACCGACGCCAACCTGACGTCACCTGGCAGGCCTGCGGATGCTCTTCGACTGGCTGGTGATCGGCCAGGTCATCGCGGCGAACCCGGCCAACTCGGTACGCGGTCCGAAACACTCGGTCAAGAAAGGCAAGGCCCCGGTGCTCCGTGCCGACGAAGCCCGTGCGCTTCTTGATGGAATCGATACCAGCAAAGCGGTTGGGCTACGCGATCGCGCGCTGATCGCTCTCATGGTGTACACCTTCGCGCGTATTGGCGCAGTGGTGGGCATGAAGGTTCAGGATGTCTATGTGCAAGGCCGACGAACCTGGGTGCGCCTGCGCGAGAAGGGGGGCAAGCAACACGAAATGCCCTGTCATCACAGTCTCGATGAATACCTGCACGCCTACATCGAAGGCGCACAGATCGGCATTGAGGGCAGGGGGGTTCTGTTCCGCACAGCCATCGGACGGACGGGTCAACTCACCGAGCGCGCAATGAGTCAGGCGGATGTGTACCGGATGATTCGGCGGCACGCCAAGGCCATTGCCTTACGGACAGAAATCGGCAGTGGGAGAAGGCCGGGGTGTTTGAAGCCCTATGGAAGCGCGGGCTTGCCGAATACGACGACCTTGAAGGTATCGCCTGGCGCTGGCAATGCCTTGACGGCGCGATGATGAAGGCCCCGATGGCGCAATCAAGCGTTGTACCCAATCCAACGGACCGAGGAAAAAAATGGGAGCAAGCGTCATTTGCTGGTGGACGGTCGTGGCGTCCCGTTGTCGCTCGTCGTGACCGGCGCCAATCGGCACGACGTCTCTCAGTTGGCGGCTGTGCTTGAGGCCATTGTCGTCAAGCGAGCGTCGCCACCCAAGCGGCGAAGCAAACACCTTTGCGCTGACGCCGGCTACACCGGCGCGCCCGCATTGGCGATCATCACGAGCACGGCTACATCCCCCATGTCAAAGGGCGTGGGCAAGAGGCCGGCGAACTCAAACGTGACCCCAGGAAGAAAGCCCGGCGCTGGATCGTCGAAGTGGCCCACAGCTGGTTCAACCGCTTCCGAAAGTTGTTGGTGCGACACGAGAAGCTTGAGCGCAGTTTCTTGGCGCTCAACCACCTGGCCGCATCAATCATGGCGTTCAGAAAAATTAAACTGAAAGTGAATATTATTTACGGATAAGTTCTTAGTCGTTATGAGGTTTGAAAAGTGGTCATTGCAGAACGTCCGGTATTGGTACGCGGTGACTGGCGGAAAAGGCCGAAATGCAACCTCACGACCAAAGCCATGCGCGACCATTTTGGACTCGACAATTGCTTGACCTCCTGCGGTCAACCGGAAAAATCGGCCAGAATTGAAGCCCGTTCCATTTCTGCCGCCTTCCTCCATGCCTTCTGAGCAACCCTACCCAGGCTTTCTGTCAGCGTTCCAATAGTTGCTCCTTGTCGTTGCGGAACGAGAGCGGCAGCGGGCGGTTGCAGCGCCTCGCGCGTGATCGCGCCGATGGGGGGCTTCGGGTCGGATAGCCGGTGGGGTAGCTTGCGCATCCGCATGTCGTCGATCGTGCGTTGACGCAACGGGCTGATGCTTTGGGTCATGATGGTCATGGCGCTGCTTATGTCGAGTAACGAGGCGGATTGCCTCAGTTCTCAACATGGGAAACAGCACGCCAATCTCAAAGATACTCAGCAGCTTATGCGTAGCCTCTACCGCGCGAGCGGTTTAGCCCAAGGGCAGCATTTGGTCATCTGCCATCCTGAATCTGTATAGAATAGCCGATCACGATTGCCCTCTGAGAAAGGGATCTCTCCCATGACGCGACCCCGTCTTTTCCTCTCGGCAGTCAGCGCGGAACTGCGCAGCTTACGGCAAGCGGTCGCGCGGACGGTTCGTACACTGGGTTACGACCCCGTATCGCAAGATGACTTTCCAACTGGGTATGGCGAGTTGCGCCAGTGGCTACGTGAGCAGATTGACGGTTGCGAGGGAGTGATCCAACTCGTCGGCCATGCCTACGGTGCCGAGCCGCCCGAGGCGGATCGGGATTTTGGCCGTGTCTCCTACACCCAGTTCGAACTGCTTTATGGCGTCCGCCAGGGCAAAAAGACTTGGGTTATCGTCATTGGCGATCAGTGCCACCGCGACAAGCCCACCGAACAACTCGACGTGCCGGACAACGTCGGGATTCTTGACCCGGCAGCCGCTCGGGACTTTCAGGCCGAACGCCGGGCGCTTCAGCAGGCCTACATCGAGCGTCTCAAGCGCGACAATCACCTGCGCCACACCGCGAACAGCGACGTCGAACTCGAACTCATCATCCTGAAACTGCGCGACGAGCTCGCCGCGTTGCGCCAGCGCGAAGAAGACAGGGAGCGTCGTTTGTGGGGTGAGATCCAGCGCTTGAGCTCCGATGTTCAACAGGTTGCCGAGGTGAATGCCGCGAAGATCCGCGCCCACCTGCTGACCACCATCGAGGAGACCCATCGCCGCGAGTTGGCGGTAGCCGAGGCGGCGCCGGATTGGCAGGAGCGTGAGCGACGGCGCGCAGCAGCCGACGCTGCGCATGCCTCTCGTCTGTTGCGTATCGAGGAACTGGCGGCCTCGTTCGCCGAGATCGAGGGCCGCGGCAGTGCCAGCAGCGTGTTTCAGGAGATGAGTCGCATTCTGGCCGAACAAGGAGTCGACGAAGCGATCGCTTACGTGGCCGCGAAGCGCCCGGCCATCCTGCAGTCGGTGCGCAATCGTGCTGCAGCAGCCCGCGAGCGTAACCGCAGCGAGCTCGAGCCGCTGTTGAGTACCGCCGCGCTGTACGAGGCCAAGGGTCAGTCTGTCGAGGCGCGCTCGCTGTATACCGACATCCTCGAGATCGAACCGGATTGGCCGCAAGCCTTACATTTGTTCTTCTGGTTCCTCGCCAATGCGGGAGATTCGGCGCGAAGCTACGCTTTCCTGGCCGATGCCTGGCGGGACTACGAAGAAGCCCATCTGCTCTCTCAACGCCTGATCGACAGCGACCCGGCCAATACCGGGTGGCAGCGCGACCTCTCGGTCAGCCACAACAAGATCGGCGACGTGCTGGTGGCGCAGGGCGATGGCGCGGGGGCGCTGGCCGCGTACCGCAAGAGCCTGGCGATCCGCGAGGCGCTGGCCGGGCGCGACCCGGCCAATACCGGCTGGCAGCGCGACCTGTCGGTCAGCCACAACAAGATCGGCGACGTGCTGGTGGCGCAGGGCGACGGCGCGGGGGCGCTGGCCGCGTACCGCAAGAGCCTGGCGATCCGCGAGGCGCTGGCCGGGCGCGACCCGGCCAATACCGAGTGGCAGCGCGACCTGATCGTCAGTTACGTCAAATTGACCGAAGTATGCGGTGACAAAGTGTACGTGCGCAAGGCGCTGAAAATTGCCGAACACTTGCTGCAGCGCGGCCTGCTTGCACAGCGCGATGCCTGGATGATCGAGGAGTTGAACCGACGTGCCGCACAATGAGCGAGGCTTTTACGCCGACGACTGCATTCGAAAGAGGTGCTTCAAATGTTTCGTTTGAACTTGTACCCGTCGCTGCTCACGGCGGGCCTGATCGGCGGGTTTCATGTCAAGGGTTGTAAGGTGCCAGCCCTCAGCGGCATGGCAGCCGGGAACGGGATCTGCGCATTGGGCTGGCGTCAGACAAGCGCCGAGGGAAGAAACCGCGGGGAGCACGACGGCTATATCGGGAAAGGCGACGGGCTATGTCCTCGTCGTCACGGAACACTGGGAGAGTGGCAGCGGGCGGTTGCAGCGCTTCGCGCGTGATTGCGCCGATGGGGGGCTTCTGGTCGGACAGACGGTGGGGGGGGTAAGCCTGAGAGTGGTTGGCATGTACTGACCAGCCTGTGGGAAACTGACGGTGCGCTGCCCCCGATGAAGAAGCCGGTCGGCAACTACAACGTCTGGAACAAGATCAGCAAGTCGGAAGGAATGAGCCTCTGAGCAGGCAGGCCACGCTGCGGTTTTGGGCGAGATTCCTGGTTGACCGCAGCCATCCTCGCCACCGCTACGCGCTGTCGCGTCTGGATGCTAGAATTGCAGTATTGTTCTGCTTTGATCGAGGATGGCAGCAAAATGGGTGACGTAAATACGAGCTACGTGTCCGACCACACCAAGTGGATCGACGAGCAGTTGGAAAAAAATCCGGAGTGGGTCGAGGACCAGAAGGTCGGGCGCGCGCTGTGGTGGGATAAGAAGCAGGATCTCGGCACCGCCGAACGCAACGCGGCGTCCAATGTGCCGCAGAAACCCTATCCTTACGATGTGAATTTCTTCGGCGAATAATGGACCCGGTAGTTTTCTGAAGGTGGCCAGTTGCTGAATGGCCGCTTTGGTTTCTGCTTGGCTTCCGGCCGACCTTCACGCTCGTGCCAGGAAATAGCTGACAAAATCAGTCGAGTATTTTAGAATTCGCCCTGATAACGACAGGGGAATCCGCTTTCATGTTCCAGCATCTGCGTGAGGATATTCGTGCGGTCTTCGACCGCGATCCTGCGGCGCGCTCATTCTGGGAAGTCCTGACCTGCTACCCGGGCATCCATGCCCTGATCCTGCATCGCTTCGCCCACTGGCTGTGGGGGTACCGCTTGCGCTGGCTGGCGCGCTTCGTTGCTCACCTTTCCCGCTTCTTCACCGGCATCGAGATTCATCCGGGCGCCGCCATCGGTCGCCGCTTCTTCATCGACCACGGGATGGGCGTGGTGATCGGCGAGACCGCCGAAATCGGCAATGATGTCACCCTCTATCACGGCGTCACGCTCGGAGGCACGTCGTGGAACAAGGGCAAGCGCCATCCGACGCTGGAGGATGGCGTGGTGATCGGGGCGGGAGCCAAGATTCTCGGGCCGATCACCGTTGCCGCCGGGGCCAAGGTCGGTTCGAACGCCGTGGTCACCAAGGCGGTGCCGGCGGGCGCGACGGCGGTCGGGAATCCGGCGCGGCTGCTCGACCGCTCGGAGGAAGGCCGGCAGCGCGAGGCGCAGGCCGAAAAGCTGGGGTTTTCCGCCTATGCCGTCGGCCGTGATCAGGATGATCCTCTGGCCAAGGCGATCCACGGTCTTCTCGATCACGCAGCCGAGACAGACCGCCGGCTGGCCTCGCTGCTGCGCGAACTGGAAGCGGCAGGGGTCATGTGTGACGAGGATGTGCAGCCGGCCGACCGTTTCGATCCAAAATATCTCGGAAAAATTGTTGACTAATTTGATCGGGTATATATAGTTGACAGCGATAGTAGGTTATTTGCGAAAGGTAGACGATGCGACTGACGACCAAGGGCCGTTTTGCGGTTACCGCCATGATGGATCTCGCCCTGCGCGGCCAGGTCGGGCCCGTCGCTCTGGCCGGGGTCAGTGAACGCCAGAAGATTTCGCTCTCCTACCTCGAGCAACTGTTTGGCAAGCTGCGCCGGGACAAACTCGTCGATAGCGTGCGCGGTCCCGGCGGCGGCTACTGCATTGCCAGGCCGCTCGACAGGGTGACGGTGGCCGACATCATCCGCGCTGTCGACGAACCACTCGACGCGACCCAATGCGGTGGTCGCGAGAACTGCCGCGACGAGCAGCGCTGCATGACGCACGATCTGTGGTCGTCGTTGAATGCCCGGATGTACGATTATCTGACATCGGTGACGCTGGCCGACCTGGTCGCCCGCCAGCGGGAAGTGGAGGCGAAATCGGGCATCCCGGCGATTGTCGAGGACCACCGGAGAATTCGGGTTTCGCGGGCGCGAATCGGTCGCGAAAAGGTGCTGGCGGTCGTCTGAATACACTCATGTTCAAGCCTGCCTACCTCGATCACAACGCTACGACGCCGCTTGACCCGGCCGTGCTGGCGGCCATGCTGCCGTGGCTGGAAAGCCAGTTCGGCAATGCGTCGAGCCGCCACGAATACGGGCGTGCGGGGCGGCGAGCGATCGACGAGGCGCGGCAGCAGGTTGCGGCGGCGGTCAACGCGCATCCGACCGAGGTCGTCTTCACCAGCGGCGGCAGCGAAGCCAATAATTTGTTTCTCAAGGGTGCGGCGGCCGCAATGAAGCCAGGCATGCTGGCGGTCAGCGCCGTCGAGCATCCGTGTATTCTGAAGCCGGCTGCCCAGTTGGCGCGTGCCGGCTGGCAGGTTGAAACTGTTGCGGTCGACGGCGCGGGAAGGGTGAAATTGGATGCCTTCACCGGGATCGTCCGGCAGCGCCCGAAACTGCTGTCGATCATGCTGGCCAATAACGAAACCGGGGTGATTCAAGATATTCCGGCGCTGGCGGCGGCTGCCCGGCAGTCAGGCGGCTGGTTCCACAGCGATGCCGTGCAGGCACTGGGCAAGTTGCCGGTCGATTTTCGTGTGCTCAACGGTGCCGGCGTCCATGCCCTGACCCTCTCGGCGCACAAGGCTTATGGACCGAAAGGCGCAGCGGCGCTGGTGCTCGACAAGCGCGTTGAGTTGCAGCCGCTGATCGCCGGTGGCGGCCATGAGCGCGGCTTGCGTTCGGGTACCGAAAACGTGCCGGCCATCGTCGGCTTTGGTATCGCGGCGGAACTTGCGGCGCTCCGCGTTGCCGAACTACCGCGACGCATGCGAGCGCTGCGCGAAACGCTTGAGGATGGACTCGTTGCGCTGGGTGCGAGGATTTTCGCGAGAGAAGCCGAGCGCCTGGATAACACGACTTATTTCGCCATGCCCGATGTCGACGGCGAAACCTTGGTCGGCAAGCTGGATCGCGAAGGGTTCGCAGTGGCCAGCGGGGCGGCCTGTTCGAGCGCCAACCCGGAACCGTCGCATGTACTGCAAGCGATGGATGTGGCGCCGGAAATTGCGCGCGGTGCGGTGCGGGTCAGCCTCGGCGTCGGCAACCGTGAAGCCGATGTCGTCGAATTCATCAAGGCTCTGCAGGTTACGGTCGGACGCCTGCAGGGACTGACAGCGCTGGCTGTCTGAGACAATCCGATTGAATTAACCAAAGCGAGAAATAGGATGAAACTCCCCATCTATATGGATTACTCGGCCACCACGCCGGTCGACCTGCGCGTGGCAGAGAAAATGATTCCCTACCTGGTCGAGCATTTCGGCAATCCGGCGTCGCGTTCACACAGCTTCGGCTGGGTAGCGGAAGCGGCAGTCGAGGAGGCGCGCGAGCAGGTAGCGGCACTGGTCAATGCCGACCCCAAGGAGATCGTCTGGACTTCCGGCGCCACCGAATCCAACAACCTGGCGATCAAGGGCGCCGCGCATTTCTACGCCCGCACCAAAGGCAAGCACATCATCACGGTCCAGACCGAACATAAGGCTGTGCTCGATACGGTGCGCGAAATGGAGCGTCAGGGATTCGAAGCGACCTATCTCGAAGTTCAGGAAAACGGCCTGGTTGATCTTGAGGCCTTCAGAGCGGCGCTCCGCCCCGATACAGTGCTCGCCTCGGTGATGATGGTCAATAACGAAATCGGCGTCATCCAGCCGATCGCCGAACTGGGCGAAATATGCCGTGCCAAGGGCGTGATCTTCCACGTCGATGCGGCGCAGGCAACCGGCAAGGTCGATATCGATCTGCAGGAGCTCAAGGTCGATCTGATGAGTTTCTGCGCCCACAAGACCTATGGCCCGAAGGGGATCGGCGCGCTGTATGTCCGGCGCAAGCCGCGCATCCGCCTCGAAGCGCAGATGCATGGTGGCGGTCACGAGCGCGGTTTCCGTTCCGGTACACTGGCGACGCACCAGATCGTCGGCATGGGCGAGGCATTCCGCTTGGCCAAGGAAGAAATGGCTGTCGAAAGCAAGCGAGTCGGTGCGCTGCGCGACCGCCTGCTTAATGGCCTGAGCGACATGGAGGCGACCTTTGTCAATGGCGACCTCGAGCACCGCGTCGTCCACAACCTGAATATCAGCTTCGCCTATGTCGAAGGCGAGTCGATGATCATGGCGATCAAGGATCTGGCGGTTTCGTCCGGTTCGGCCTGTACCTCGGCCAGCCTGGAACCGTCCTACGTGTTGCGTGCGCTTGGGCGCAATGACGAGTTGGCGCACAGTTCGATCCGTTTCAGCATCGGCCGCTTCACGACGGAAGAGGAGATTGACTACGCAATCAAGCTTTTGAAGGCCAAAGTTGGCAAATTGCGCGAGCTTTCTCCGCTGTGGGAAATGTTCAAGGACGGTATCGATCTCGACACCGTTCAATGGGCAGCGCACTAAGATAATAGAAGGAGATACAACATGAGCTATAGCGTAAAAGTCATTGATCATTATGAGAATCCACGCAACGTCGGTTCCTTCGGCAAGGAAGACGACGGGATCGGTACCGGAATGGTTGGCGCGCCCGCCTGCGGTGATGTGATGAAGCTGCAGATCAAGGTCAACAAATCCGGCGTCATCGAGGACGCCAAGTTCAAGACCTACGGTTGCGGCTCGGCTATCGCCTCGTCGTCGCTGGTGACCGAATGGGTCAAGGGCAAGACGGTCGACCAGGCGTTGTCGATCAAAAATACCGAAATCGCCGAGGAACTGGCCCTGCCGCCGGTCAAGATCCACTGTTCGATCCTGGCCGAGGACGCCATCAAGGCTGCGGTGGCCGATTACAAGAAGAAGCACGGAGAATGAGCATGGCAGTCACCTTGAGCGACAAGGCGGCGAAACACGTCGCCAGCTATCTGGTCAAGCGCGGCAAGGGTCTCGGCCTGCGCCTTGGCGTGCGGACGAGCGGCTGTTCCGGTATGGCCTACAAACTGGAGTTCGTCGACGAGGTGAGCCCCGAGGATCTGGTTTTCGAGAGCAACGGCGTCAAGGTTTTCGTCGATGCCAAGAGCCTGCCCTACCTTGACGGGATGGAACTCGACTATGCTCGCGAGGGATTGAACGAGGGCTTCCAGTTCAACAATCCGAACGTCAAGGACCAATGCGGCTGCGGCGAATCGTTTAACGTCTGATGGATCTGCGCGCCGATCATTTCGCCCTGTTCGGACTGAATCACCGATTCCGGCTCGACCTGTCGGACTTGGATTCCCGCTATCGCGACATTCAGGCGCGGGTGCATCCGGATCGCTTCGCCAATGCCAGCGATGCCGAGCGCCGCGTTTCGATGCAGTGGGCTATACACGCCAATGAGGCGTACCAGACCCTGAAAAACCCTCTGGAGCGCGCCAAATACCTGCTCCATCTGGCCGGCCACGACTTGCAGGCCGAGACTAACACGGCAATGCCGGCCGAATTCCTCATGGAACAGATGGAATGGCGGGAAGCGGTCATGGAAGCGCGCAACGGCGGCGATCACCACGAACTGGAACATCTGCACCACCGTCTGCGTGGCGACATCAACGGCCGCTACAGCGAATTGGCGGTGCTGCTGGACGATGTTGGCGCCCTCGATGGTGCCACCGATCGCGTCCGCCGCCTGATGTTCCTCGAAAAACTCCTGCACGAAATCGACGACGCGCTGGCATCGCTGGAAGAATGACAATGGCCCTGTTTCAAATTGCCGAACCCGGTGAGTCGGCGGCCCCCCACGAACACAAGCTGGCAGCCGGTATCGATCTCGGTACCACCAATTCGCTGGTTGCCACCGTGCGCAGCGGTATTGCCGTGGTCATCAACGACGAGCAAGGGCGGCCCCTGCTGCCGTCGATCGTCCGTTACCAGGCGAATGGCACGACCGCCGTTGGCTACGACGCGCAGACCCGCCAGGCGAGCGACCCCAGGAACACAATTGCTTCGGTCAAGCGCTTCATGGGGCGCGGGCTGAAGGATATTTCGCACGTCGAATCGATGCCCTATGAGTTCATCGAGGCGCCGGGCATGGTCAAGGTCAGGACGGTGGCCGGGGTGAAAAGCCCGGTCGAGGTTTCAGCCGTCATTCTGGGCAGCCTCAAGGCGCGCGCTGAGGTGGCGCTCGGCGGCGATCTGGTCGGCGCGGTGATCACGGTGCCGGCCTATTTCGACGACGCACAGCGCCAGGCGACCAAGGATGCGGCGCGCCTGGCCGGACTTAATGTCCTGCGCCTGCTCAACGAGCCGACCGCGGCGGCCATCGCCTACGGGCTGGACAACGCGGCGGAAGGCGTCTATGCGGTCTATGACCTTGGCGGTGGCACCTTCGATATCTCGATCCTGAAACTGACTACCGGCGTTTTCGAGGTGATGGCGACCGGCGGCGATTCGGCGCTCGGTGGCGACGACTTCGATCACCGCATTTTTTGCTGGGCTATTGAGCAGGCCAGGTTGCAGCCGCTGTCGCCCGAGGATGGGCGCCTGCTGATGATGCGCTGCCGCGAGGCCAAGGAATTCCTGACCGTCAACCCGGAAGCGCCGATCACGGCGCGCTTGTCGACTGGCGAGATGGTCGATCTGAAACTCGATGTCGCGAACTTTGCGGTGATCGCTCAGACCCTGATTTCCAAGACGCTGCAGCCGGTCAAGAAGGCCTTGCGCGATGCCGGTCTGCGCGCCGAGGATGTCAAGGGCGTAGTCATGGTCGGTGGAGCGACGCGCATGCCGCAGGTCCAGAAGGCGGTCGGCGATTTTTTCCGCCAGGAGCCGCTGACCAATCTTGATCCGGATAAGGTGGTAGCGCTCGGCGCGGCGACGCAGGCCAATCTGCTGGTCGGCAACAAGACCGGCAAGGACGACTGGCTGCTGCTTGACGTGATTCCGTTGTCGCTCGGGCTGGAGATGATGGGCGGTCTGACCGAGAAAGTGATTGCGCGCAATTCGACCATCCCGACCGCGCGCGCCCAGGAATTCACGACCTTCAAGGACGGCCAGACGGCGATGGCGATCCACGTCGTCCAGGGCGAACGCGAACTGGTCAGCGACTGCCGTTCGCTGGCGCGCTTCGAACTGCGCGGCATCCCGCCGATGGTGGCTGGTGCGGCGCGTATCCGCGTCACCTTCCAGGTCGATGCCGACGGCCTGCTATCGGTAGCCGCACGCGAACAGACGACCGGCGTCGAATCCAGCGTCGTCGTCAAGCCGTCGTACGGGCTTTCCGACGATGAAATCGCCAGCATGCTCAAGGATTCGATGGAGCACGTGAAGGACGATGCGATCAACCGCGCGCTCAAGGAAGCGCAGGTCGAGGCACAGCGCATGATCGAGGCGACCGTGGCGGCGCTGAAAGAAGATCCGCACCTGCTTGACGAGACCGAAACTGTGAAAATCAACGCGAGCATCGAAAAACTGCGGCGCGCCACAGTTGGCGACAACCGCCGCCTGATCAATCTGGCGATGGACGACCTTGGCTTCGAAACCCAGGAATTCGCGCATCGCCGCATGAACCAGAGCGTCAACCGCGCGCTGGCTGGCCGCAAAGTTGATGACATCAAGCTGGGAGACCACGCATGACGCAAATAGTCGTCCTGCCGCACGTCGAAAGCTGCCCCGACGGCGCGCTGATCGAGGCGGAAGAGGGCAAGTCCATCTGCGAGAACTTGCTGGAGAACGGGATCGAACTGGAACACGCCTGCGAGATGTCCTGCGCCTGCACTACCTGCCACGTCATCGTGCGCGAGGGCTTCGATTCGCTGGACCAGGCCGAGGAAGAGGAGGAAGATCTGCTCGACAAGGCGTGGGGTCTGGAGCCCAATTCGCGCCTCGGCTGCCAGGCCCTGGTGCGGTCAACCCCGCTGGTGGTCGAAATTCCAAAGTACAGTATCAATATGGCGAAGGAGGGCCACCGCAAATGAAATGGACAGACATCAGCGATATCGCCATCGAATTGAGCGAGGCGCACCCGGACCAGGATCCGCTCAAGGTCAATTTCGTCGATCTGCGCGACTGGGTGATGGCGCTGGACGACTTCGACGATGATCCCGGGCGCTGCGGCGAGAAGATTCTCGAAGCGATCCAGCAGGCGTGGATCGACGAGGTCTCATGAAGGCGCGCGATTTTCCCGGGCATGGCAGTCAGTTCAACGTGCTCGGCGGGCCGTTGCTGACCTGCGGCGACCGGCCGCTGACCGGATTCTTCCGCGACGGCTGCTGCAACACGTCGGAGGAAGACCTCGGCAGCCACACCATCTGCGTCGAGCTGACCGCCGAATTTCTCGAATTTTCGCAAGCGCGCGGTAACGACCTGTCGACCCCGCGCCCCGAATACGATTTTCCCGGCCTCGAGCCGGGACAGCGCTGGTGCCTGTGCGCGGCGCGCTGGGTCGAAGCGTACAAGGCCGGCAAGGCGCCGCGTGTCGTCCTCAATTCGACCAACGAGGCGGCGCTGGAAGTGGTGCCGCTGGATGTGCTAAAACAGTTTGCCGTCGACATGCACTGAGCGAGCTGGGTCAGTGGGGCCAAGGCAATCGCATGAATCTTATACAAGACCTAGCCCAGATGCTGCATAAAGAGGGCAGATAGCACGCTAAGTATTTGATACAATTGGAGTTATCAAGAAACCAGTTCGTAAAAAATGACTATCCGTACCCGCCCTGCTGCGCATATTGCCGCAGAACAACTGCGCTTTCCGCCCGCTGCCGGCTTCACGATCCGCGCTGATTTCACTGGCGGCGATGTCTCCTCCGACTTGGGTACCTTGATCCTGTCCACGCTGGATCGACGCATCGGCCTCATCGATCGGCTGACCCGGGCCATCACCGATAGCCGCTACCCCAGCTACATCACCCATCCCTGCGCGACCTGCTGACGCAGCGGGTCTTTCAGATCGCCTCCGGCTACGAGGACGGCAACGACGCCAACAGCCTGCGGTACGATCCGCTGTTCAAACTGGCCGCCGGCCGTGCGCCGCTCGATGCCGACAATGCCCTGGCCTCCGGCAGCACCCACTCCCGTCTGGAGGGATCGTTGCGCCGCAGCGATATTTACCGTCTGGCTCGCGCTCTGGTGGAGCAGTTCGTCACCGGCTATGCCGAAGCGCCGGCCACCATCACCCTGGACCTCGACCACACGGACGATGCCACCTACGGCCAGCAAGCGCTGTCCTTCTACAACCACCACTATGGACATCACTGCTACCTGCCTTTGCTGGTGTTCGAGGCCCATTCGGGCGCCTTGGTGACGGCGGTGCTGCGTCCTGGCAGGCGCCCGACCGGCGCCGAGAACGCCATGATCATGAAGCGGGTGCTGACGGTATTACGCCAGCACTGGCCGCAGACCCATATCCTGCTGCGCGGCGATGGTCACTTCTCTAATCCTGAACTGATGGCCTTGATCCTGGCTGTTGGCAACGCCGACTTTATCTTTGGCCTGGGGGGCAACAAGGTCCTGCTGCGCAAGGCCGAGGGCTTGATGAGGAATGCGCGCGGCCACCTCGCGCTGCATCAGTCGTTGAACGCCAAAAAACTGGGGCGACCTGTCGCGGCGGTCCGCCGTTCGGCGACTTCGAGTATGGCGCCCAGTCCTGGCCGCAGGCCTTTCGCGTCGTGGTCAAGGCCGAAGTCCTGCCGGCGGACGTGGGATTGCCGGCCAAGGATAATGCCCGTTTCGTCGTCACGACGCTGTGCGGACCCTCGGCACGAACGCTCTACCAGCAGGACTACTGCGGGCGCGGACAGGCCGAGAATCTGATCAAACAGATCAAGTGTGACCTGAAATCGGATCGGACATCGGCGCAAACCTTCCTCGCCAACTTCGGCCGGCTGTTGCTGACGGCGGCGGCTTATGTCCTGCATCATCAATTGAGACAACTCGGGCTGCAAAACACGGCGCTGACGACGGCCCAGCCCAGGACGGTCATCCTCAAGTTGTTCAAGGTCGCCGCCCGCGTCAAGCAGTACAAGGACCGGGTGCTGCTACATCTGCCCAGCGCCTGCACGGTCAAGGTGCTGCTCGCCCAACTCTGCCGGAATCTCTATCCCAATGTGAGGGCACGCCCCATGCTGGCCTCTCCTTGACCGGTCACGTCTGGCCTACGAGACAGCGCCCCCACCCTGACCAACAACTGACTACCTCTCTGACCCAAACTTGGGGTACGGGAAATTCTTGCCGAAAATTCGAAAATCCAGTCACGCGAAACCACAATTCGGTGCCAGAGCGTTTATGAAACATTCAGGTTAGGAGTTGTTCGCGAAAGGCATCGGAAGCAGCGGCGATAAGGCGGTGCACCTCGGCGCGCGTCAAGATAGTTGTCGCCTCGGTCATGCAGCCAATGGCGGAATAAGCTTGTCTTCCAGATGCGCGTTGGCGATGCAATCGCGTTCTGGATTGAGGGTCACTACACCGACCGGCGTCCAATTTCGTGTCTGACCAGTCCAGCGCGCCGGGTTCAGATCACGCGCTGAGGTATAGACGGCATGTCGGGCCGCGAGAATGGCGAGATCCTCGCCGGCATGGCGCTGGGCTGGGCTGACATAACGAATGCCACTGTGCCGATGCTCGACGTTGTACCAGTGCACGAAGCTGACTGCCCAGGTCCTGGCGTCGTTGAGCTCGGCAAAGCCGTTAGCAGGAAACTCAGGGCGGTATTTGGCCGTCCGAAACAGCGATTCCGCGTAAGCATTGTCATCACTGACTCGGGGTCGAGAATACGAGGGCCTGACTCCCAGCCAGTTGAGCATCGCCAGCACCGTCGTGGCCTTGAGCGTCGAGCCGTTGTCGCCGTGCAGAACAGGCTTGGTCGCGAGTGCGGCAATCCCCTCGGCGAGCGCCGTACGGCGCACCAGATGCGCGGCATGGTCGGCGTGATCGCTGCCGTGCACCTCCCAGCCGACAATCTTGCGGCTATACAGGTCGAGGATGAGATAAAGGTGAAACCAGTGCCCCTTAACCTTGCCTGGCAGATAAGTCATGTCCCAGCACCACACCTGGCGCGGCGTGGTGGCAATGTGCGTGGTCGGCACTCGCTGTTGCCTGGGCGCCTTGGCCCGTCCTCGGAGGGTGGTTTGACCGTGCTCACGCAGCACTCGGCTGAAGGTGGATTCGCTGGCCAGGTAAATCCCTTCATCAGCCAGCATCGGCACCATGCGCGCTGGCGGCACGGCCGCAAAGCGTGGCTCGTTGGCCACGGCAAGCACCTGCGTGCGTTCGGCCTCACTGAGCGCGTGCCTGGGCGTCGGGCGCATGGACAAGGGCCGGCGATCTGCGCAGATGTCGCCCTCAATGGCTTTCCAGCGTTGCAAGGTGCGTAACTCGATGCCGGCTACCTCGCGCAGGCAAGCCTGAGCCGAGCACCGGCGACATGGGCGGCATGGATGTCTTGGGCCAAGGCTTGGCGATCTTCAAGGCCGATCATTCGGCCTCGCCTTTGTTGAAGATCGCCGCGACTTTTTTTGAGAGAACCAGCAGGGCAGCGGTTTCAGCGAGTGCCCGGTCCTTGCGTAGCAATTCGCGTTCGAGTTCCTTGATGCGTTTGCGGTCTTGTCGGGTTGCTTGCGGGCTGGCTCTGACTTCTTCCGGTTCGGCCAACGCTGTCGTGGCGCTGGCCCACCATTTGATCAGCTCGTCCGGATAAACGCCGTGCTCTCGACACCACGCGCTTTTGCTGGTTTCGTCCAGCGCCGCAGTGACGATCACCGCCTCCAGGCGCGCCGCCACAGTCCATGCCCGCCCTCGGGCGGGCATGGACTGCGCGTCATCTCGCCAACGCTCAAGGGTTCCCGAACCAATGCCTACTTCACGGGCCACCACATCTATTGCTGCATTTTCCGGCGCCAACAATCGTGCTACCGCTCTACCTTTGAACTTCTCTGAATACCTTGCCATTTCCATCCTTTGTCGCCGCCCCAGGGGGAGATTCTATCGAGGCGACAACTATTCTGACGTAGGGGGGAACAGCAGGCGCAGATTGTCGGGCAGACGGAAGTCGTTGCTCCTATGCCAGCCGGCACCATCGAGCACCATGACCACGTTGTCGTCCGGATAGCGACTGGCGATTTCGTCAAAGAAGATCTGCATGCATTCGGAATTGACATGCGGCAGCACCAGACTATCGAAGCGACCGTCCTGCGGACTCACCGCACCATAGGCGTAGGTGTATTGCTGCGTCACCATGGCGCAGACGAGCGGCCGGGCAGGCCGGCGGCACCAGCAGTAGCGGGTGTCCGAGATTCGTCCGAACCGTGCCTCGTCCTGGAAGATCAGCCGCAGCGGTCGGTCCTCGCCCCAGGTGGCTACGATTTGATCCAACCTCCCCTGGAGTTTGTTTTCCAGTCTTCGCTGGCGGCGGTATCTCCCTTGGTATGGGCGGTATCCGGGGCCAACTTGCGCCAACCATTGCGCGCCAACATCCGGTAGATTGTAGAGAGCGCCACCGGCTTGCCCAGGTGCTCCGCGATTTTCTCCTTGAGCGGCGCAACGACCACCACCCCGCCGCGCATCGCGCCCTCCAGAACCTCGTCAAGAATCTGCGCCTCGCGCTCCAGCGTCGCATTGGCGCGGTTGCGCAGTGCTCGCTTCGGTCGTGGCGCCTCCCGTTCATGACGTGCCACCTTGCAGTAGCGCGTGCGCAGATTGCACGTTGCCCCGACCGAACGGCCGATTGCCTTTGCGGTCTGCGCCAGCGATAGACCCAGCTCTAGCGGTAGTACCACCGCCTGCGCCGCCCTCAATTCATCGGCCGTCTTCGCCTTGCGCAACAACTCCTGCGCCGAGGCCAGTTGATCCGCTCCTCCCGCCTTTCGCGCCACGATCTTCTCCCAGAAAACTCATGGCACTATTATCACTCTCTCTATCGCGAAGTGGAATAAGGTAGCAACACCGCTCATACGATGTTTTTCCACGGACCGTGCGCTCGGTGGTGACGACCGCGAACGACTGCAGATCGGGCCAACGCTCAGGGGCATGCAAGCAGTCCAGTTGATTGAACCTAAGCCGGACGAGCCGGAACCAAACAGGTATTACGATAGAAGCCTGACGAATGACCGAGGAGGCGATCATGTTGGCGATGGCTCTGGCGGAACGATACGCGACGAACATGCATGGTGTGCTTTCGTGCTTTGACCGGATCATTATCACCGGCACGCTGCCTGGTGCGTGCTACGCGGCAGGAATGACGAGTTATTTGTACACGCACGGAATTCGGGTATTCGACTACCCGCGATTTGCCGAGCCGCTGCGAGATCGCATTCGTGAGCGTGCGCAGGAGGTGTGTCTGGCGGCGGGTATTGAAATCGAGCACGTCAGCAAAAGCCATATTCGCAAGGAAGAGTTGGTCGCGCGAGTGCTCGCCGGTCGCGGCGACGCACCGGGTTTGGTGCATGTGCTCTCGGCCATGGAAGCCTGTCCGAGCTACAAACCGTGGCATGACAAAGGCAGTGGCAAGACTTACCTGCGCCCCGATCAAGGCAAGTGCCTGCACGACTACTTCTATTTCATCGACGAGGAACTGGGGTTGTGCTACCTGCGTGTGCCGACGTGGGCACCGTTCGGGTTGCAGTTCTACTGTAATGGTCACAGCGCTCTGGCAAGAACTCTGACGCGAGAAAGGATCGACTTCCTCCAGCAGGACAACGCCTTCCTGCGTGTCGCCGACATCGCGCAGGCGCAGGCGCTGGCGGATGCGTTCAGTCCCGACGTACTTCACCCGCGACTGGATCGCTATGCGCAGTGGTTGTGCCCAGTGCTTGACGTCTTTGGATCCTCGTATCACTGGAGCCTGCGCCAAGTCGAATACTCCACCGACCTGATGTTTCGCAGTGAGCAGATATGGGTTCCACTGTATGACGCCATTTCGCGCCAAGCGGTCTTGGCCGCCAACGCAGAACGCGTCTCCAGCTTTCTGGGCAAGAAGGTCACGCCACAACTGGCCCAGGAGATCGGTTCCCGGTTGTCCACCCGTATCGAGGGGCGCTGCATCAAGCACACCATGGGCGCCGCTGGCGTCAAGGTGTATGACAAATTCTCCCGCGTACTGCGGGTCGAAACGACCGTCAATGACGTGAGTTTCTTCAAACACCACCGCAAGGTGGAACACAAGGACAGGCACGCCACCCGAGAATTGGCGCCCCTGAAGAAGACAATCTATAGCCTGATCGACCTGCGCGACATCCTGCTCGGCTGCAACCAACGTTACCTGGCGTTCCTCTCCAGCCTCGATGACCCCAGTGCCGGCGAGCGTGACTTGGAGCGATTGAGCATGCCACGGTTGGGGGCGGCTCCCGGTGTCAAAGGGGTGAACTTCTTTGATCCTGCCGAGAAAGCCTTGCTGCAAACCATGCAACGCGGCGAGTTCAACATTCACGGTTGGCGTCGTGCCGATCTTCTCAGCTATCTGAAGCTCACTCCGTCCGCCATGTCGCGCCAACTTGCCCGACTGCGTACGCTCGGCTTGATCAAGAAAGTCACTCATACCTATCGCTACTACCTCACTCGATTGGGGCGTTCAGTCGTCGCTGCGGCCTGCTCATTGACCCGCTTCAACATAGTGCCAACCATGGCTTGCGCATCCTGAATTCTTCTCATGATTTGTGATGATTGAACTGGTTAGTGACTAAAAACCGCAGTTAGCCGATTCCATTCGCATGATTTGCGAGTAATCGGCGAGATTGAGGCGGTCCGACGCCGGCCAGGGTGCGCTTGAAATGATCGCAGACGAGGTTCCAGACGGTGGTCAAGTTCAACTGCTCCGCAGCGCATGCTGCCCAAGCCTGAAGTTGCGCTGAGACACGTTGCAGAACCTCACGGGCCTGGCCGAAATGCGCGTGCAAACCAGTGAGGGTGATCGTCGTCTGTCCGGCATGCTCGGTTTTGCGGCCGACCGCGGACATCAACCACGGCCTGCTGGTGATGGCCTCGCGGCGGACCTCCGGGTTGGCCAGTCGGACGAAGAGACTCCAGCAGTTGTCCCACGGGGACTTCCTTTGGTCGTAGATGAGCGCCACCGCTCTTGCCGAGAGCTGGCAACGATGCAGGTCGTGCGTCGTGAATCCACCCCATCCCCACTGATTCTTCAGTTCGTCGAAGGCGTTCTCCGCATCGGCCCGATCTCGATAGAGTTGCCCCAGCGAAAGAATCTCGTGATCGAGGTTGGTGACCAGGACGGCATACTCGTAGCCTGTCGCTTGTTTGCCGGTCTTGCGGTCGGTCTCGACAAAGCCGAGCAGTCCTTGACCATCGTCCTCCTGAGCAATCATCATTGCGCCCTTGAGGGGACGGCGCAGAATCACCACCCGTCGAGACGCCTTCCACCCGGACAGGCTCAGACGGCCGTCCTTGCCTTCCCATCCCTGACCTGCATCGGTCCAGCCGGTTTCCCAGAAGACACGCTCAATGTGGCGCTTGACGTTCTTCGACAGGCGCAGCTTGAAGAGGTAAGGCTGCCCCCGCTCTTCCAGCGGCGCGATGAAGGGATCGGAGCCGAAGCCGCAATCGCCGCGAACCATCTTGGGGCGCCGCTTGGGTGGCAGGGCATCCAGAATTCTCAGCAGACCCGGCAGACTGTGACTGCCCGAGTGTTCGTCACCCGCCTTGACCTCGGCGCCAACGACCAACCGCAGGCCGGCCATGAGGTAGGTGTGATAGGTGTGCGAGGGGCGCCCCGGCTTCTTTGGGTTGTAAGAGACGACCGCCCCTTCCTGCTTGCCGTAGAGGGGCTTCACGGTGGTGTCGACATCGAGAATCCAGGGTGCATCGAGCAATGGCGCCGTGCTCTCGTTCAGGTGTCCGTCCAGCCAGGCGACGCCTTCGGCTTCTGGGGTTGCCGCCAATGCCCGACGCAGCGCATCTTCGCAGATCACTTTCCTCATGCCCAGGAGCCCTGGATTGACGCCGTCGCAGCGGATCGCGGTGACGTGCGAGTAGCGTCTGTGACCCGAAAGGATCGACAGCATCCAGGTGCCCAACACTTCAGCTTTGCTCGGTGCGTTCGGACTGACGTATGGCAGCGGATAGTCTTCCTGCCAGCCCGACCACAGTCTAGTGAGCGTAAGAAATTCAATGAAGTACGCCAGTTGCCCCATCGGCGTCGCCGCGCTTTCAGACTCCCAGCGCACCTGCACCCGGCCTCCCGCCGTCTGCACTCCAGCGCAGGACAGACGCATTTCACGCGACTTTGCTACCTTCCGCTTCCACTCACCCATCGAGTGACTCTCCTCAATGTCTCAGAAACCGCAGCCTGCCTGATTCCTACGCCAAATGCACATCCTCAAATGAGCGAAGTAATCGGCCCACTGCCGCAAATCGCGCCGAAGAAACACGGTGTGCCGTAGATGTGGCACAGTGTGCGTGGTGCCGCTGAAGACCGGTAAGACAATGGTGCTAAATGCCCGCGTATGAGCGTGGTCCTGGGCGACGTCATCGATATTGGTGAATTGACGTGGCGGTTCATAGCCGACGCGCCGATATCCCGTTTGAGAGAGTGAGCTAGACGACGTACCCGATGCGGCGCCACATTCCCCCTGAATGATGGAGCCCACCATGTCCCGACGTAACGCCAAAGTCAGTCTCAAGCCGTGCAAGTCCCGAGTGAACTTGACGATCACCCATCCGAATGCCGCCGGTATCGATATCGGCAGCGCCTCTCATTTTGTGTCCGTACCGCCTGACCGGGACGATTCATCGGTGCGCGAATTTCCCAGCTTCACTGTCGATCTCAATGACATCGCCGATTGGCTCAAAGCCTGCCGAGTCGACATCGTTGCCATGGAATCCACGGGGGTTTACTGGATTCCCTTGTTCGAGTTGCTGGAGTCACGCGGTTTCACCGTACTACTGGTCAACGCACGTCATGTCAAAAATGTCAGTCAAGTCCAAAATCTGCTGTAAATACTCTTCGATCCGATGAATGACGAATGGTTTTCAGCTAGCGAGGGCAACAACGTTGTTGCCCTCGCTAGCTGCGGCGCGGGAAGCCGCCCACTCCTTGAATTCATCCATGTCGAGGTACTTCCGTTCCTGCCAAGCCTCGTTCTGTTCGGCCAGCAGAGCGCCGATCAGGCGCAAGGCTGACTCGTCGTTGGGGAAGATGCGGATCACGCGCTCCCGCCGGCGAATTTCCTCGTTGAGCCGCTCCTGCATGTTCGTTGTGCGTAGCCGCTTGCGATACTTCTCGGGCAAGACCATTACCGCCATGGCATCCTCGAATCCTGCTTCGAGGCAGGCCACCGCTTTGGGGGCGCTCTTGGCGAAGCGCTCGGTGAATTCCGCCAGGCGGCGCTTGGCCTCGACCAAATCGGGCGCCTGCAGCACGAGCTTGACGGCAGCTGCCACCTCGGCGCGGTGGCGGGTGTTGCATTGGCCCAGAATGTTGCGCATCAGATGCACCTGACAGCGTTGCCAGCTGGCCCCCTGAAAGTGCCGCGCTGCCGCTTCACGCAGGCCGCCGTGGTCGTCCGAGATGATGAACTGCGTGCCCTTGAGGCCGCGCCCTCTGAGCCAGCGGAAGGTCTCGTCCCAGGTGGCGAAGCTCTCGGTGTCGCCGATCCGCACGCCCAGAATCTCCCGGAAGCCATCGGAGCGGATGCCTGAGACGGTCAGCACGGCACGCGAAACCACACGATCTTCTTGCCGACTCTTGATCAACAGGGCATCGACCAGCACGAAGGGATACTCGCCGTCCAGCCGCCGTTCGTTGAACGCGCTGACCCGCGGTTCCAGTCCGGCGCACAGTGCGCTCACCATCGATTTGGAGAAGCTGGCGCCGCACAGCTCTTCGGTGATCGCCGAGACCTTGCGCGTCGAGACACCGTGCACGACCATTTCCATGAGCGCCAGAACGAAGGCCTGCTCGCTCCGCTGGTAGCGCTTGAAGATGTCCGTCGAAAAGCTGCCGTCCCGCGTCTGCGGCACCAGCAGCGTCACCGGCCCAACCCGCGTGTAAAGGGTGCGTGGCCGGTAGCCGTTGCGATAGCCGGCCCGTTCGTCCGTGCGCTCGTGCCGCGTCGCCCCCAGCGTTTCCGTCACCTGCGCCTCCAGTACTTGATTGAGCACCGCTTCCACCAGTTTCGCCAGCCCGTCCTGCCCGTTTAAAAGCCCTGGCAGCAAGTCCGTTCCTACGCTAACCTCATACCCAGTCATCGCTTCTCTCCTTCGGTTATCGATCGTCTCGCAACGTCAGTTTACCGAATCGAAGCGGTGGCTACCTGCCACCCGATTTACAGCAGTTTAGGGACTCAATCGTCAACACACCCTAGCTAGAAGCCGCTCTGTCACTAGCTTTTCGTTGTTAACTTGATATTTTATGCAACATAAAAATCCATAAAAAGCGGCGCGGCCATATTTAGTCACTAACCAGTTCAATCATCACAAATCATGAGAAGAATTCAGGATGCGCAAGCCATGGTTGGCACTATGTTGAAGCGGGTCAATGAGCAGGCCGCAGCGACGACTGAACGTCCCAATCGAGTGAGGTAGTAGCGATAGGTATGAGTGACTTTCTTGATCAAGCCGAGCGTACGCAGTCGGGCAAGTTGGCGCGACATGGCGGACGGAGTGAGCTTCAGATAGCTGAGAAGATCGGCACGACGCCAACCGTGAATGTTGAACTCGCCGCGTTGCATGGTTTGCAGCAAGGCTTTCTCGGCAGGATCAAAGAAGTTCACCCCTTTGACACCGGGAGCCGCCCCCAACCGTGGCATGCTCAATCGCTCCAAGTCACGCTCGCCGGCACTGGGGTCATCGAGGCTGGAGAGGAACGCCAGGTAACGTTGGTTGCAGCCGAGCAGGATGTCGCGCAGGTCGATCAGGCTATAGATTGTCTTCTTCAGGGGCGCCAATTCTCGGGTGGCGTGCCTGTCCTTGTGTTCCACCTTGCGGTGGTGTTTGAAGAAACTCACGTCATTGACGGTCGTTTCGACCCGCAGTACGCGGGAGAATTTGTCATACACCTTGACGCCAGCGGCGCCCATGGTGTGCTTGATGCAGCGCCCCTCGATACGGGTGGACAACCGGGAACCGATCTCCTGGGCCAGTTGTGGCGTGACCTTCTTGCCCAGAAAGCTGGAGACGCGTTCTGCGTTGGCGGCCAAGACCGCTTGGCGCGAAATGGCGTCATACAGTGGAACCAATATCTGCTCACTGCGAAACATCAGGTCGGTGGAGTATTCGACTTGGCGCAAGCTCCAGTGATACGAGGATCCAAAGACGTCAAGCACTGGGCACAACCACTGCGCATAGCGATCCAGTCGCGGGTGAAGTACGTCGGGACTGAACGCATCCGCCAGCGCCTGCGCCTGCGCGATGTCGGCGACACGCAGGAAGGCGTTGTCCTGCTGGAGGAAGTCGATCCTTTCTCGCGTCAGAGTTCTTGCCAGAGCGCTGTGACCATTACAGTAGAACTGCAACCCGAACGGTGCCCACGTCGGCACACGCAGGTAGCACAACCCCAGTTCCTCGTCGATGAAATAGAAGTAGTCGTGCAGGCACTTGCCTTGATCGGGGCGCAGGTAAGTCTTGCCACTGCCTTTGTCATGCCACGGTTTGTAGCTCGGACAGGCTTCCATGGCCGAGAGCACATGCACCAAACCCGGTGCGTCGCCGCGACCGGCGAGCACTCGCGCGACCAACTCTTCCTTGCGAATATGGCTTTTGCTGACGTGCGCGATTTCAATACCCGCCGCCAGACACACCTCCTGCGCACGCTCACGAATGCGATCTCGCAGCGGCTCGGCAAATCGCGGGTAGTCGAATACCCGAATTCCGTGCGTGTACAAATAACTCGTCATTCCTGCCGCGTAGCACGCACCAGGCAGCGTGCCGGTGATAATGATCCGGTCAAAGCACGAAAGCACACCATGCATGTTCGTCGCGTATCGTTCCGCCAGAGCCATCGCCAACATGATCGCCTCCTCGGTCATTCGTCAGGCTTCTATCGTAATACCTGTTTGGTTCCGGCTCGTCCGGCTTAGGTTGAATACCGTGCAGCGACACACCTCCAGGCGACCATGATCCTTTTCGACAACGTCGTGAGCCTGATGCGCTGTCTTGTCCGGCGTCGTCTCAAAGGCCTGCCAGAAATCCTTGATCGATTCGGCCAGCATCGGCTGATTGTCCTTGACTGCCGGAACATAGCTCGCTCCCCGCACCCGATTGGCTTGTGCAATCGTCGCTTGCGTCCCCATGGCGTCAATGGTCGCGACGCAGCCTTCCAGCGCCAGCGTCGCCAGCAGTTCGGGAATCGCCGTCTTCTCGTTCGACTTGGCGGGGGTTGCCCGTTGTCCGAGTACCAGGCCAGCGCCCGCGGCAAAGGCGCTGACCAGAGGCAGGGGCGTGGCGTCGACGCCTCCCGAGCAACGGCTGGTCTTGCCATCAATGGCGATGACTTCGCCGTTCGTCAGTGTCGGCAAAACCTGGCGGATCCAACGCACAAAGGCAGCGCTGAACTGATCAGGATCAATCGCCGCAAAAAGCCGACCGAAGGTGTCATGCAATCCTCTTGAGTTAGCGTTTATCATCTAGTTTGCTTAACTTCGTCATCATGCCGCGCCAGGATATGATATATCCTGTAACCAATTGATATAAATAGATTTTATATGGCGGTCTAAATATGCCAATATCGTTTCTCAGCTGACGGACTACATTCATGGTGCTGATTTCCTTGGCGCCGCCCGACGTGACCCCCGGTTTTTCACCCAAAACCGTGTGTTGCCCTCCACAAATCTGATCGCATTCCTGCTTACCGGTATTCGCGGCGCAGTTCAGGCTGAGTTCGATTCCTTCTTTGCCCTGCTTGCCGGAAGAACCCGTCTGTGTCGGGTGATCACGGCCAGTGCCTTCTCGAAGGCGCGTCGCCATCTACTCGTCAATCCCTTCGATCTGCTCAATGTGGAACTGTTGCGTCTGGTCGATGAGGTCATTCCTCAGCAGCCCGACGAGCAAGGCTTGCGGGTCTTGGCGGCAGATGCATCGAAGGTTCGCCTGACCTTGCTTGACCCAGAAGGGCGACGCCATATTCGGGAGGTGGTGATCTTCGGTTTGTTTCGACCAGGGATCGCATTGTTCGACTCGCTGATTTTGCACAGTTCGCTGATCGGCGAACGTCAGATGTTGTTTGAGCGGCTTGACCGGCTCGGTGCCCAGGACATGTTGGTGCTTGATCGGGGATATCCGGGGGCCTGGCTGGTCGCGGCCCTGCGGCATCGGGGTATTCCCTTTTTGCATGCGCTGTGATTCGTCCGCTTCTTTTTCCGCCATCCCCCAGTTCATGCGATCCGGCCTCGATGAGGCGCAGGTGACATTGCCGCCACCCCACCGTCAGGATGCCATTAACTATGAGTGTCCGCGGCAGCCTTCTACGGTTCGTCGGATTCGTCAGTTAGTGCAACATCCGTTCTGTAAATTCTTTGCCTGTTGGTTTTGCGTGGCTGTGCTGGCCGGAGCGATGAGGGCGCGTAGCGCCCGAAGCGCGGAGGACGGCACAGCCGCGCGGCGAAACGATTGAGTCCCTAAACTGCTGTAAATCGGGTGGCAGGTAGCCACCGCTTCGATTCGGTAAACTGACGTTGCGAGACGATCGATAACCGAAGGAGAGAAGCGATGACTGGGTATGAGGTTAGCGTAGGAACGGACTTGCTGCCAGTGCTTTTAAACGGGCAGGACGGGCTGGCGAAACTGGTGGAAGCGGTGCTCAATCAAGTACTGGAGGCGCAGGTGACGGAAACGCTGGGGGCGACGCGGCACGAGCGCACGGACGAACGGGCCGGCTATCGCAACGGCTACCGGCCACGCACCCTTTACACGCGGGTTGGGCCGGTGACGCTGCTGGTGCCGCAGACGCGGGACGGCAGCTTTTCGACGGACATCTTCAAGCGCTACCAGCGGAGCGAGCAGGCCTTCGTTCTGGCGCTCATGGAAATGGTCGTGCACGGTGTCTCGACGCGCAAGGTCTCGGCGATCACCGAAGAGCTGTGCGGCGCCAGCTTCTCCAAATCGATGGTGAGCGCACTGTGCGCCGGACTGGAACCGCGGGTCAGCGCGTTCAACGAACGGCGGCTGGACGGCGAGTATCCCTTCGTGCTGGTCGATGCCCTGTTGATCAAGAGTCGGCAAGAAGATCGTGTGGTTTCGCGTGCCGTGCTGACCGTCTCAGGCATCCGCTCCGATGGCTTCCGGGAGATTCTGGGCGTGCGGATCGGCGACACCGAGAGCTTCGCCACCTGGGACGAGACCTTCCGCTGGCTCAGAGGGCGCGGCCTCAAGGGCACGCAGTTCATCATCTCGGACGACCACGGCGGCCTGCGTGAAGCGGCAGCGCGGCACTTTCAGGGGCCAGCTGGCAACGCTGTCAGGTGCATCTGATGCGCAACATTCTGGGCCAATGCAACACCCGCCACCGCGCCGAGGTGGCAGCTGCCGTCAAGCTCGTGCTGCAGGCGCCCGATTTGGTCGAGGCCAAGCGCCGCCTGGCGGAATTCACCGAGCGCTTCGCCAAGAGCGCCCCCAAAGCGGTGGCCTGCCTCGAAGCAGGATTCGAGGATGCCATGGCGGTAATGGTCTTGCCCGAGAAGTATCGCAAGCGGCTACGCACAACGAACATGCAGGAGCGGCTCAACGAGGAAATTCGCCGGCGGGAGCGCGTGATCCGCATCTTCCCCAACGACGAGTCAGCCTTGCGCCTGATCGGCGCTCTGCTGGCCGAACAGAATGAGGCTTGGCAGGAACGGAAGTACCTCGACATGGATGAATTCAAGGAGTGGGCGGCTTCCCGCGCCGCAGCTAGCGAGGGCAACAACGTTGTTGCCCTCGCTAGCTGAAAACCATTCGTCATTCATCGGATCGAAGAGTATTTACAGCAGATTTTGGACTTGACTGGCGAAACATTGACAGGCTACTCCCGCAGGCGATTTCTTCGGGGCATTCTTAGCCATTCCCACGAAAGAATCGACAGCATGGCACAACGCGTAGAACATCACCCTCTGGATGCCGCTTTTGCGGCGCTGCTAAACAACGGTCTGGATGGCGCCGGCGAAGCCCTGCGTATCCTAGTCAACGAGGCCAGCCGGATCGAGCGCAACCTTTTTCTCAATGCCCAACCCCATGAACGTACCGTCGAGCGCACTGATTACGCCAACGGCTTCAAGCCCAAAACGATGATGACCCGCGTCGGCGAACTGACCTTTGACGTCCCTCAGGTGCGCGGCGGTGGCTTCTATCCCAGCGCCTTGGAGAAAGGGTCGCGTACCGAGCAGGCGCTCAATATCGCCTTGGCCGAAATGTATGTACAGGGGGTTTCCACACGCAAGGTGATCACCGTCCTGCAAGCCTTGCTTGGGCCAGCGGTGTCGATTTCGTCGACGCAGGTGAGTCGCGCTGCCGAACAACTGGATGCGGGTTTGGCCGTCTGGCGTGAGCGACCGCTCGATGAGCCCTCGATCGCCTGACGCAAGAGGCGCTCCGCTTCGCTTTTATCCGGCGCATTGAAGATCGCCCGAATCCGCTGCGCCACGGGTTTGCGCTGATCGAGACGTGTGACATACGACTGCGCGTTCTGTTGCAGGTGGAACTGGCAACGTTGCCAAGGCACGCTGGGCAGGGTCGCGCGGCGAGCCGCATTGAGTCCGGCATGTGCATCGGCGATGATCATCTTGACGCCCTTGAGTCCTCGCCGCACCAGGCTATCCAGGAAAGCCCGCCAATGCACCTCTGCCTCGGACAAGGCAACAGAAACCCCGAGCACCCGGCGATGACCGCTGTGCGTGATGCCCACCGCCACCAGCACGGCACAATCGACTAGTTGGCCACCCTCGCGCACCCGCTCATAGCGCGCATCGAGAAAGACATAAGGCGGCTGGCGGACCGAGGCGCCCAAACTTGCCCAGTGGGGCGAGGAAAATCTGCCAGAGGGCTTCGCTGTCTTTAATTGGCCAGTGGCCCAACGCGTCCGGTTGCGCACGACCAACGGCCTCGAACGCATTAACCGCGAGATCAAACGCCGTACCCGGGTGGCTTCCATCTTCCCCAACACCGCTTCCTGCCTCCGCCTCGTCTCAGCGCTCCTCGCCGAATGCGATGAGGACTGGATGACCGGGAAAATCTATCTCAACCTCAAAGACTGAGCCCATCCCAATGGAATCGCCTGAGAACTTTTACAGAAAAAAAGTTGCGCTGCCATTCGTCAGGTGACACTGACTGGTCAGCTACGGGTGGGTGATGACGTCCTTGCTTGATACCTCGTTGGATCCGGCCACAGACTTTTCGGCGCTTTATCACAGTTGTTGGCGTATCGGAGAGGCGTTCAAGCGTATCAAGCACCGGCTCAATCTGGAGCACACGTCCGGGCTGACTTGGCTGGCCGCCTGCCAGGACGGTGGGTGACAATCTCAACGCCTTGGCCTCCTGTTTGGCTGCCGAGGAGAGGCTGGCCGGCAATTCACAATGGCGAGTGAATCGGACACTGGCCTTCAATACCGTACGCCGACTCTTGGCTCGGGTCCTGGCAGGGGTGCAGAAAATCACCACCTGGGTCACAACGGAAATCTTCTCGGAAATCGTCAAAAACCTCCAGAAATTCATCCCTGATCGATGCCGACCTCGTCCAAATCAGCGGAAACCTCACTTGTCTCATGCATATAAACCTGCCGTATGACCTCGTGTTAAGTTGCGAGGATTGAGGTGTCATGGCTGGGAATACCGTATTCAAGCGTCAGATGCTGGCGTAGCCAAGCTTCCTTCTCATTCGCCCAGGCTTCGATCTCGACGAAGGTATTCGCCCCTGAGAGCACAGCACAGACGGCAATTGTCAGCAATTCCACCCGCTTGTGTTCGACCTTCTTCATCTGTCGCGGATCACCCACACCAACTCAGATATCCAACAGCCGAACCGTGTTTCCTGTCGCTATGGAAAAACTCCAAAAAGCCAGGAAACTACACAAATCAAGGGGCTGTGAACATAGATGGTCGCCCCTCGTTTGCCAAGCCTTCAGTCCGTGACGTTCAACAGGTGGAGATTGCAGCCATAGATCCGGACTTTGATCGAGGCCACAGCCTCTGTCCCTGATGGAATATGCAGATCGGTCGCTCAACAGCCTCCAGTACCCGAAGTACGAAGTTCACAGCAGCATTCACCGATCCCGGTCTGACCTGTCTCGCCATCACGTCATGATTGCCTGTGCAATTGGTGGTTCTCCTTGAAGTTTGCTGCCGTTGTATTGCTACCTTGCAGGGTTATCCACGGGGCCGATAGCCGAAGGTCCTTTTAGACCGTAGGGCAGCGGCACGGTGGATAACCCGTATTCATGCCGCCGATCCATAGCAGGGTTCGTAGTCTCGCTCGTGGGCCAAGAGTGCTCAAACAATTCGAGCGTTCTTGTTGACCTGTGCCACCGCAGCCACGTTTTTGTGACGTCGCCCCATAACCTCTGCGAGCCAACTTCCGGTATAGGCTGCTTTGCGCTCGGCAACACGGATTACGGCTCGAGCTCCGTGGATCAGCAGGGTCCGCAGATACGTGTCGCCACGTTTGCTGATGCCCAACAGTGTTTGCTTGCCGCCGCTGGAATTCTGTCGTGGCACCAGCCCCAACCAAGCCGCCAGTTGTCGGCCATTCTCAAAGTTCCGCGCATTGCCGATCGATGCCACCAGGGCGCTTGCCGTGATCGGACCAATGCCGGGAATCTGCGCTAACTTTCTACTCGCCACGCTCTCCCGGTGCCACGCTTGGATTTGTATTTCCAACTCATGAACCTGCCGGTCCAACTCTTTGAGGTGGTCACCAAGGCGTGCAAGTAGTTGGCGAAACATGCCTGGCAACCCATTCTCACCATCCTCCAGAACCTCAGGTAGGCGCTTACCGATGTACCCAATGCCTTGTGGGATGATGATGCCGTATTCGGCCAGTAGACCACGAATCTGGTTGGCCTGAGCTGTTCTCGCCTTGACGAAGCCTTGGCGGGCGCGATGCAGTGCCAGAACGGCCTGCTGCTCGCCGGTCTTGATTGGCACAAAACGTATGTTTGGCCGACCCGCCGCCTCACAAATTGCCTCGGCGTCGGCTACATCATTCTTATTGTTTTTTACATACGGCTTCACAAACTGCGGAGCCATCAGTTTCACCGTATGGCCCATCGCCTGCAGTTTGTTCACCCAAAAATGAGCGCCACCACAGGCTTCCATGCCGATCAGGCAGGACTGGAAATTGGCAAAAAACGGCAATACCTGATCGCGCTTCAATTGCTTCTTGAGTACCACCTTGCCCCGTTCATCAACGCCATGAACCTGAAAAACCTGTTTCGCCAGATCAATGCCAACTGTCGTAATCTTCATCTCGGTCGCTCCTCTCCCTCAGTGGAATATTGCTATCGCCACTTTGGCATGTTGATGCCGTTTCTGGGAGGGGCGACCATCCCTTTAGCCACCTTCGTAAGCCATTGATCGTCAGAGACTATTTTTGAGGGTGTACAACAGTGGCATTCATGCGATTGCCGCGCCACTCACGCGCAACGGCCTCGAAGTTTTTTTCCGCCTTGAGGCGCGCGGTAATCTTGCCAACCTTGCGAACCATGCAGAGATCAACCTCGTCACGAAGCTGTTCGCGCGCTTGATCGCGAGCCTTACGAGCGGCTTCCAGCGTCACCTTGGGGTAGATCCCCAGGCCAGTGTCTCTTCTGCTTCCTGGCGAAACGATAGGCGAGGCGCCAATACTTTCCGCCCTTGGGATCGACCAGCATGAACATGCCCCCGCGGTCAGTCAGCTTGAAAGCCTTGTCGGCAGCCTTAACTTTCTTGACCACAACGGCGGTCAGCTTTTCGATGCCCGTATCATCCCTTCTGTTGGTATCAACATTGCTGGTATCGGATATACCAGCTAGTGTACCAACCGTTTGTTGGTACTTGAATGGTATTGGATGTTACGGGATGCTACAAGAAAACCCCCGGGATGCTTTAATTTCCGGGGCTTTTGCTATGGGGCGATACTCGGTGATGCTAAGTTTTGGTGGGTGCTGAGGGGTTCGAACCCCCGACATCCAGCTTGTAAGGCTAGCGCTCTACCAACTGAGCTAAGCACCCGAATCCGGTCAGTTGAGGTCATCTTTGAGGGTCTTGCCGGGTGTGAACTTTGGCACCTTGGCAGCCGCTATATTCAGTGACTCGCCGGTACGTGGGTTGCGCCCAGTGCGGGCAGCGCGCTCGCCGACGGAAAAAGTGCCGAAGCCGATCAGGCTGACGCTATCGCCAGCCTTGAGGGCGTCCTTGACGACAGTAAGCGTGGCATCGAGTGCGCGGGCGGAGGCTGCCTTGGAAAGTTCGGTACGCGCAGCAATCGCGTCGACCATTTCAGATTTGTTCATGGAATCCCCTTTAGGTTGGAAAAACGACATCAAAATTTGTTCGCGGAACGATTTATATCTCTGCCGAAATCCTTGTGTCAAGCGGATTCTGGGAGGTTTTGCCGGGCACGATAAAGCCAGTAAACAGGCCAACACAGTACGCAGGCATGCTTCCTTTCCAAATCAATGGGTAAGGACCATTTGTGTAGGCGCATTCTCGGGACCGGCCGCCAACGCTGTACCATCATCGCCTTGCTCCGCCAATGCCTCCGGCTTGCGCGCCAGCGCCCTCTCAAGTACCTGGTCGATCCACTTGACGGGCACGATCTCGATCTTGTTCTTGATGTTATCCGGGATTTCGGCTAGATCCTTGACGTTCTCTTCCGGAATCAACGCCGTCTTGAGGCCTCCACGCACCGCTGCCAGCAGCTTTTCCTTAAGGCCGCCGATTGCGAGAACCTCACCCCGCAGCGTAATCTCTCCGGTCATGCAGACGTCGCAACGGACCGGAATACCCGTGTAGGCTGAAACCAACGCCGTGGTCATGGTGATGCCGGCAGAGGGGCCGTCCTTGGGCGTAGCGCCCTCCGGTACATGGATGTGGATGTCAGTCTTCTCGAAGGCCTCGTCCCGGATTCCAAGGCGACGGGCGCGGGCGCGGACGACCGACCGGGCGGCTTCGACCGATTCCTTCATGACGTCGCCCAGCGAACCGGTGCGCAGGATGTTGCCCTTTCCGGGCATGTTGGCGCACTCGATGGTCAGCAGTTCGCCGCCGACTTCGGTCCATGCCAAGCCGGTGACCTGGCCAATCTGGTTTTCATTTTCAGCCATGCCGAAGCTGTAACGCCGGACACCGAGGAATTTGTCCAGATTTCGGGCATTGACCAGCATCTTGCTGCTGCGCTTCTTCAGAACCAGCGTCTTGACGACCTTGCGGCAGATTTTCGAGATTTCCCGCTCGAGCGCACGAACGCCGGCTTCCCGCGTGTAATAGCGGACGATGTCGCGGACCGCGCTGTCGGCGACGGCCAGTTCGGTCAGCTTGAGACCGTTGTTCTTCAACTGCTTGGGCAGCAGATAGCGCATGGCGATACTGACCTTTTCGTCCTCCGTGTAGCCGGAGAGGCGGATGACTTCCATGCGGTCGAGCAGCGGTGCCGGGATGTTCATCGTATTGGCGGTCGCCACGAACATAACGTCTGAGAGGTCGAAGTCGACTTCAACGTAGTGATCCTGGAAAGTGTGGTTCTGTTCCGGATCGAGCACTTCGAGCAGTGCCGACGAGGGATCACCGCGGAAGTCCTGGCCCAGCTTGTCGACTTCGTCGAGCAGGAACAGCGGATTGCGCACGCCGACCTTGGTCAGGCTCTGCAGGATCTTGCCCGGCATCGAACCGATGTAGGTGCGGCGGTGGCCACGGATTTCGGCCTCGTCGCGTACGCCGCCGAGCGCCATGCGCACAAACTTGCGGTTGGTTGCCCTGGCGATCGACTGGCCGAGCGAGGTCTTGCCAACGCCCGGGGGACCGACGAGGCAGAGGATAGGGGCCTTGACCTTATCAACGCGTTGCTGCACGGCGAGATACTCGACAATCCGCTCCTTGACCTTTTCCAACCCGAAGTGATCAGCATCTAGTACCCTCTCGGCCTCGCGCAGATCCTTATTGGTCCGCGTCTTCTTGCGCCAAGGCAAGCCGACCAGAGTCTCGATGAAGTTGCGAACGACCGTGGCTTCGGCCGACATCGGCGACATCAGGCGCAACTTCTTTATCTCGCCGAGAGCCTTCGCCAGGCCTTCCCTGCTCATCCCCGCGGCCTTGATCTTGCGGTCCAGTTCCTCGAGGTCGGCGCCTTCCTCGCCTTCGCCAAGTTCCTTCTGGATTGCCTTGACCTGCTCGTTGAGGTAATACTCGCGCTGGCTCTTTTCCATCTGACGCTTGACGCGGCCACGGATACGCTTCTCGACCTGGAGAATGTCGATTTCCGATTCCAGTTGCGAAAGCAGGCGGTCGATGCGCTCGCGGACGCTGTCCATTTCCAGCACCTCTTGCTTCTGCTCGAGCTTGAGCGGCAGATGGGCGGCAATGGTGTCCGCTAGGCGTCCAGCGTCCTCGATGCCCGTGATCGACGACAGAACCTCGGGTGGAATTTTCTTGTTCAGCTTGACGAACTGGTCGAACTGGGCAACGACGGCGCGGCGCATCGCCTCGATCTCGTGGTCGTCGACTCCGGATTGCGGCAACGGGGCAGCCGTCGCCATGAATACGGACGATTGCACCTCGATGGCTTCGACGCGAGCACGCTGCGTGCCTTCGACCAGAACCTTGACGGTGCCGTCGGGCAGCTTGAGCATCTGCAGGATATTAGCCAGACAACCGATGCGGTAAAGATCTTCTGGCTCCGGTTCATCCTTGGCGGCCGATTTTTGGGCCAGCAGCAGAATGCTCTTGCCCCCTTCCATGGCCATTTCGAGTGCCTTGATCGATTTCGGACGACCGACGAAGAGCGGGATCACCATGTGCGGGAAGACGACGACATCGCGCAGGGGGAGCAGCGGCAGCTCGACGGTTTCAGGGAGGGTGTGGGGGTTCGACATTAAGATGCCTTTGAAATAGGTATACCCCCGTTACTTGGGGGCGCGAAACCGCAATTCAAGCCCGGCTCAGTTGGAGCCGGAAACCTTCGGCTGATCGGCGTAAATCAGCAGGGGCGGGGTGTCACCGGTGATCATGTTCTCGTCGATGACGACCTTTTCGACATTTTCCATGCCGGGGAGTTCGTACATCGTGTCGAGCAGGGCATGTTCGAGGATAGAACGCAGGCCGCGGGCCCCCGTCTTGCGCGCCAGCGCCTTCCTGGCGATGGCGGAAAGGGCACCGGGACGTACTTCCAGTTCGACGTCTTCCATGCCGAACAACTTCTGGTACTGCTTGATCAGCGCATTCTTGGGTTCAGTAAGGATCTGGATCAGGGCCGGTTCCTCGAGTTCCTGGAGGGTGGCGACGACCGGCAGACGACCGATAAGTTCGGGAATGAGACCAAACTTGATCAGGTCTTCCGGCTCGGCATCGAGCAGGACCTGACCGATGGCCTTCTTGTCCTTCTTGCCCTTGACCTCGGCCCCGAAGCCGATGCCACCTTTTTCCGATCGGTTGAGAATGATCTTTTCCAAGCCGGAAAAGGCGCCGCCGCAGATGAAGAGGATATTGGTTGTGTCGACCTGGACGAAGTCCTGGTTTGGATGCTTGCGCCCGCCCTGTGGCGGAATTGAGGCGACCGTGCCTTCGATCAGCTTGAGCAGGGCCTGCTGCACGCCCTCGCCGGAAACGTCGCGGGTGATCGACGGGTTGTCCGATTTGCGGGAAATCTTGTCAATTTCGTCAATATAAACGATGCCCTGCTGCGCCTTTTCAATGTCGTAATCGCACTTCTGAAGCAGTTTCTGGATGATGTTCTCGACGTCCTCGCCGACGTAGCCGGCTTCGGTCAGCGTGGTCGCGTCGGCCATCACGAAAGGTACGTTGAGCAGGCGGGCGAGGGTCTGGGCGAGCAGGGTCTTGCCGGATCCGGTCGGCCCGACGAGCAGGATATTGCTCTTGGCCAGTTCGACTTCGCCGGCATTCTTGGCGGTGTGGCGCAAGCGCTTGTAATGGTTGTAGACGGCGACGGCGAGAATGCGCTTGGCGACTTCCTGGCCGATCACGTACTGGTCTAGAATCGAGCAGATTTCGCGCGGTGTCGGCAGGTCGGAGCGACCGGCCTTGGCGGACTCTTCCGGAAGTTCGTCCCGGATGATGTCGTTGCACAGCGCGATGCATTCATCGCAGATGAACACCGACGGGCCGGCGATAAGTTTCTTGACTTCGTGCTGGCTCTTGCCGCAGAACGAGCAGTAGAGCAGTTTTTCCTGGGCGCCTTTGGTCATCCGAGCCTCTCCATTCAAGCCGCATCGCGGCGGGTCAGCACCTTGTCGATCAGGCCGTATTCTGCCGCCTCCCCCGCCGAAAGGAAATTATCACGATCGGTATCCTTTTCGATGCGTTCCAGCGGTTGACCGGTGTGTTCGGCCATGATCTGGTTCAGACGATCACGAATCGACAGTATCTCCCTGGCGTGGATGGCGATGTCCGAGGCCTGGCCCTGGAAGCCGCCCAGCGGCTGGTGAATCATGACGCGCGAATTGGGCAACGCGAAACGCTTACCCTTGGCGCCGGCACAGAGCAGGAAGGCGCCCATCGAGGCGGCCTGGCCGATGCACAGCGTGGACACATCCGGCTTGACGAACTGCATCGTATCGTAGATCGAGAGGCCGGCAGTCACCGCGCCGCCCGGCGAATTGATGTAGAAATAGATGTCCTTGTCCGGATTGTCCGCTTCGAGGAAAAGTAGTTGTGCGACAACGAGATTCGCGGTGACGTCGTTGACCGGGCCGACAAGAAATACCACGCGCTCCTTCAGGAGGCGGGAATAGATGTCGAACGCGCGCTCGCCACGGCCGCTCTGTTCGATCACCATCGGGACCATGCCCAGTGCCTGCGGCTCCTGGATGCCTGCGTTATCGCTACTCATGTCTGCCCTCGTCGGTTGCGTTCAAGATGTTCGTCGCCGTTGCGACATCGGGAAGATTACTGCTTCTGGCTCATGAGTTCATCAAAAACCGCAGCCTTGTCAGTGACCTTTGCCTTGGCGAGTACCCATTCGACAACATTGCTCTCGATTGCCAGGGCCTCAACCTCGCCCAAGCGCTGCGGTTGGGCATAGTACCAGCGGACGACTTCCTCCGGGTGCTCGTAACTTTGGGCGCTTTCCTCGACCATTGCGCGAACCTGCTCGGGAGTTGGCTGAAGTTTTTCCGATTTCACCAGTTCCGCAAGAATCAAGCCAAGCACGACGCGGCGTCGCGCCTGGTCGGCAAACCACTCGGGCTGGATCGGCATGTCCGCGACCTTCATGCCACGCTGCTCCATGTCCTGACGGGCAGCCTGCATCAGACGATGGACTTCCATCTCGATCAGCGCGTTCGGCGTGGAAATCGGGTTAGCCTTGATCAGGGCTTCCATGACCTGATCCTTGAGCTTGCCTTCGATGCGGCGTTTCACTTCGCGTTTGAGGTTGGCTTCGATCTCGGCGCGCATCATGGCCACATCACCATCGACGATGCCCATGCTCCTGGCGAATTCGGCATTGATCTCCGGCAGCTTGGGCGCCTGTACCTGCTTGACGGTGACCTCGAACTGTACAGTCTGCCCGGCCAGATCCTTGGCAAAATAATCCTCAGGAAAAGTTAGGTCGAAGGTCCTGAATTCGCCAGACTTGGCGCCTTCAACGGCCTTCTCGAAGTCAGGCAGCATCATGCCTTGGCCCAGCACGAAAGGATAGTCGGTTGCCTGACCGCCTTGGAAAGGCTCGCCATCCTTCTTGCCTAGGAAGTCGATGACGACGCGGTCTTCCTTCGCGGTCGCACGATCGGTGTCTTCGTAGGAGACACGCTGCTTGCGCAGGATGTCGAGGGTCTTGTCGACTTCATTGATACCGACTTCAAGAACTGGACGCTCGACTTCCGCGGCCGACATGTCGGCCGCGGCGAAATCCGGATAGACCTCGAAGATGGCGGAGAACTCGAGGTGAGTCGTGCTTTCGCTGTCCTTGGGCTCGATCCGTGGGTAGCCGGCAACACGCATCTTCTGGGCGGTTACGGTCTCGGCGAAGACGCGGTCCAGTTCTTCGGACAGCACTTCGTGGCGCGCCTGGCTGCCGTATTGCTGTTTGACGATGCCGAACGGCACCTTGCCCGGGCGGAAACCGGGCATCTTGATGTTCTTTCCCATACGCTTCAGGCGCTGATCCATCTCCTTTTCGACATTTTCGATGGCGATGGACAGATCGATGCGGCGTTCCAGTTCGTTGGCTTGAGCGGTGGTCGCTTCCATGAGATTTCCTTGTGACTACGAGCCGAAAGAGATAAAGCTCGCAATTCTATCATGGCAGGTAAAGCAGCAGCATTCATGGTGAGGCACGATCTATAGACAGACGAGCGGATTGTTCGCTACAATTCCCATCCTATTCGATGGCGGCTGTAGCTCAGTTGGTAGAGTCCCGGATTGTGATTCCGGTTGTCGTGGGTTCGAAACCCATCAGTCGCCCCAGATTAAGACCCCCGCATCCCGCAAGGTTTGCGGGGGTTTTCGCTTGAGAGCCAGGACATGTCCGATCTGCCGACACCATCCGTATTCGCGTCGCTTGCACCAGCGACCGTGTGGAAGCATTTCGTCACCCTGTGCGCGGTTCCGCGCGCTTCCAAGCAAGAGGCAAAATTGCGGCAGCAGATGTCAGTCTGGGCAGCGCAACATGGTCTGGCTGCTGTAATCGACTCCGCCGGCAACCTCGTCATCCGCAAGCCGGCCAGCGCCGGGCGGGAGCATCTCCCCGGCGTCATTCTGCAAGCGCACCTGGACATGGTGTGCCAGAACAACACCAACACGCCGCACGACTTTTCGCGTGACCCGATCCTGCCGGTCCGGCGCGGCGGCTGGCTGGTCGCCGACGGCACCACGCTGGGGGCCGACAACGGGATCGGCGTGGCCCTGATTATGGCGGTACTCGAGGACACCCGCCTCCAGCACGGGCCGATCGAGGCGCTGTTCACGGTTGACGAAGAAGCCGGGATGGGAGGTGCCCACGGCCTGCAGCCCGATACACTCAACGGGCGCCTGATGCTCAACCTGGATACCGAGCGGTGGGGAGAGTTCTATCTCGGTTGTGCCGGCGGCCTCGACGTCAATGTGCGGCGCGGCACTACGCCCGAGCCGGTGCCGGAGGGCTGGCAATGCTGGCGAATCGATTTGCACGGTCTCCGTGGCGGGCACAGTGGGGTCGATATCCACGAGGAACGGGGCAATGCGATCAAATTACTGGTGCGTGTCCTGTGTGGACTTGAACAACATCTGTCGCTGCGTCTGGCCAGCCTTAGCGGTGGCACGGCACGCAACGCCCTGCCGCGTGAGGCGTTTGCCATCGTCGCCGTTCCCTCAACAGAGGCGGCGAAACTAGTAGCCCGAATTTTTCATAAAAGCAGGCGAATCTCGTTTAACCCATTGATATAATAGTGGTTACGCCAATAACGCTTTGTAAGAAGCCTAAACGAGACCGCCTATGGACTATTCTATCCCAACCCAGCTTCGCTTTCCCGCCAGCGCCGGATTTACGATCCGGGCAGAGTTTGACGGCGGGGCGATGTCCTCCGACTTTGGCGCACTCCTGTTGCGTGGCATCGACCTGCAAATCGGCCTGATTCCCCGCCTGGTCAGCGCGATTCACGACAAACGCCACGCCTCGTACATTGACCATCCCCTGGCCGACCTGCTCCGCCAGCGGATATTCCAGACCGCCAGCGGTTACGCCGACGGTAATGACGCCAACACGCTGCGGCGCGATCCGCTGTTCAAACTGGCGGTCGGTCGTGCCCCGCTGGACGAGGGAAATGACCTGGCCTCCGGCCCCACGCTCTCCCGGCTCGAAAACAGCGTATCGCGCAAAGACATTTACCGCCTGGCCAAAAGCTTCGTCGACGCCTTCATCGCCAGCTACGCCCAAGCGCCTGCCGTGATCGTGCTCGATATGGATCACTCGGAGGATGCCACTCACGGGCAGCAGGAACTGGCGTTCTATAACCCCCACTACGGGAATCACTGCTACCTGCCGCTGTTTCTCTTCGAAGGACTTTCCGGGAAGTTCATTACTGCCGTCCTGCGTCCGGGCAAACGCCCGACTGGCAAGGAGAACGCGGCCATCATCAAGCGCGTGCTGCGCTTGCTCCGCCAGGCTTGGCCCGAGACCCACATCATTCTGCGCGGGGATGGCCACTTCTCGAATCCCGAACTGATGGCCTTGTGCGCGTCCGATCCGCATCTGGACTTCCTCTTCGGCCTGGCCGGCAACCCGGTGCTCTCGCCCAAGGCCGAGCCGCTGCTGAAGAAAGCCCGTGCGCTGCACCAGACACACAGCGCCAACGCCCAGCGCCTGGGGAACGCCGAGCCTGCGGCGACACGACTGTACGACGATATCGAGTATCAGGCGGGCTCGTGGCCCAAGGCTTACCGCGTGGTGGTCAAGGCCGAGGTGATGGCCTTGGGTGACAACCCGCGGTACGTGGTGACCTCGCTGTCCGACCCGACGCCTGATGTGCTTTACAAAGAGCTGTACTGTGCTCGAGGGCAGGACGAGAACTTCATCAAGGCGGTGAAGAACGACTTGGCCAGTGACCGGACCTCCGATCATGCCTTCCTCGCCAATCACCTGCGGCTGTTCTATTCGTGTGCGGCGTATGGGTTGATTCACGGCTTGCGCGAGAACACGCTGGTGCATACGGAACTGGCCAAGGCGCAACCGCTGTCGATTATCCTGAAACTCTTTAAGTTGGCGGTGCGCGTGGTGCAGTACAAGGATCGGATCAAGCTGTCCTTGCCTACGTCGTGTCCGATGAAGGGGTGCTGGCGCGGGTGACCGAGTTGCTTTACCTCGTCCCGCGCCCGCCGGCACCGGCCTGATCGACTCGGCGACGCCGTCTCATGCTACCGACTCGAATCCGCTTGAGCGGAGGTCAGGTCTCGCCAGCGCTCTGTCCAGGGATCGATGGCGGCAGGGTGTGATGCCCAAAAGTTGGGGTATTTGGCCGATCGTGGCGGGTTGGCAGCAAAATTCGCAGCAAGCTGACTCGCATCACGGCTGGAATGGCACGACATTGACATCGCGCGGCGGGTTTATGAAACATCCGGGATAGTACGTTCCATTAATATATTTACAAACGTGCCTTTAATTGCCATGATTGTCTTAGCATTTGACGTGGAGGTGATCATGGGACGGACAAGCGGGCGAGCAGCACTGTTGCTGACAGACGAGCAGAGATCCAGGTTGTCTGAATTGGCGGCGTCGCGAACGGCAGCGGTGCGCGAAGCGGAGCGTGCCGGCGTGCTGCTCAAATACGCGCAGGGCGTATCGATCACCGAGATTCAGCGGCAGTTGGGCGTCAGCCGGCCGATGATCTACAAATGCATCGACAAGGCACTTGCGGCGGGCATTCAAGCCGGATTGAAGGATGCCTACCACCGGCCTCACGCCCCGGAGATTACTGAGGAGGCCAAGGCTTGGGTGGTCAGCGTAGCGTGCACCAAACCAAGGGAGTTTGGACTGGCTGCGGAGTTGTGGAGCATCTCGGCGCTGGCCCGCCATGTGGCCGAACAGGCAGCGGCATCGGGCTTCCCTCGTCTTGCCGGTGCGGGCAAGAGCACGGTCTGGCGGATTCTTGATGCAAACCAACTCAAACCCCACAAGATCACCTACTACCTGGAGAAACGGGATCCCGACTTCGACCGGAAGATGCATGAGGTGCTGATGGTCCCGGGACGTTTCCCTCTACACCGAAGGCGCCGTTCATGATGGACGGCCGAACCCGATTTACACGGTCAGTGTCGATGAAAAGCCCGGCGTTCAAGCGATTGGCTTGACGGCGCCTGACCGGCCACCGGTTCCCGGCAAAGCGCCGACGGTGAGTCGGGATTACGAGTACGTCCGCCATGGAACCGTATCGATCCTGGCCGGCATCGACTTGCACGCCGGCCATGTGTTTGCCCAAGTCGAAGACCGGCACCGCAGCTGCGAATTCATCGGTTTGCTCCGTTCGATCGATGCGTACTACCCGCCGGAGGCCATTATCCGTGTCGTCCTCGACAATCACTCGGCCCACATCTCGAAAGAGACGATGGCTTACTTGGCGACGCGACCCGGACGTTTCGAGTATGTTCATACACCCAAGCATGGTTCTTGGCTCAACTTGATCGAATGCGCTTTCTCGAAAATGGCCCGGACCTTCCTCCGCCATATCCGCGTCGCCTCGATCCATGAACTCAAAGCGCGCATCCTGAAAGGTATCGATGAGATGAACGCCACCCCAGTTGTCTTTCGCTGGAAGAAATTTGACCTTGAAATCGCATAATACGTAATTATATTGATGGAACGATATACTAGTCGCCGGTCTGGAGAAATGGGATGGCTGGCTGCGCCGGGAACTGGCTGGGGTCGATGAAGGCGTCAAACTTGGATATTCGCCGGAACCCAGCGCTGTGGTGCTGTTGTCGCCCGCCGACCAGGGCGTCTGGCTGGCCTCGCTGCAAGCCGCTCCGCATGGCGTCCGGCGCATGAGCCGGCAACTACCTGGCGTCGTCGAGACCTCCAATAACCTCGGCATGGTCAAACTCGATGTGACTGGTGGCTCGTGCAATTTCATGGTTCGCTCGCTGCTGGACAGTGGCAGCGCAGCGCTGGCGGACGAGATCGTCAGCCTTTTTGCGCTGTCCGGGACCGTTGCCGAGAAGGCGGGACATTACCCGGGATGGTCGCCGAATCCCGATTCGCGGCTGCTCTCCCTGTGCAGGTCGGTCTATCGCCAGGAATTCGGTAGCGATTCTCGGGTGCAGGTAATCCACGCCGGGCTAGAATGCGGGATCATTGGCGCGAAGTATCCGGGGCTCGATATCGTTTCCTTCGGTCCGACGATCCGTGGCGCGCATGCGCCGGGCGAGTCGGTGGAGATTGAGACCGTCGGACGCTGCTGGCAGCTCTTGCAGGCGATACTCACTGCTGTCGAATAGTCGAAGCCACTGAGGAGTCTTGACGATGAAGTGTTTGCCTTTACTTGCCATCCGTGTCTGAGTCGGCTTTGATTTCGGCAGCGCAGTCTTGACGATGAAGTGTTTGCCTTTACTTGCCATCACCCTGTCTCTAAGCGCCTGCGGTGTGGAAACGGCGAGTACTGCGGCAACCGGCACCGCGCTAAAGAAGCAGGAAATCGAGCAGGGCAGGAAGACAATGGAGCAGATGCAGCAGAAGATCGACCAAGCCAACCTGCAGGCGCAGCAGCGCTCCGATCAGGCTAGCGGCGAAAGATAAGAAAGGTCAGCGCCCGCGAAGGGGCGCGGCAATTCGTTGAACCGGGTCGATCAGCCAGCTTGTTCGGGCAAGTCTGCGGCGCGCAGCAGGAAAACGAATTCATTGCCGGCAGCGGTATCGAGCCAGGTGAAGGGCAGTGTCGGATAGGCGGCTTCCAGTTCTTCGCGGTTGTGGCCGATCTCGACGATGAGCAGGCCGTCTGGGGTCAGGTGACGCTTCGCCTCGCGCAGGATGGTGCGGGTGAAATCGAGGCCATCCTTGCCTGAGCCGAGCGCCATGACCGGTTCGTGCAGGTATTCCGGCGGCAGCGCGGCGACCGAGTCGGCATTGACGTAGGGCGGGTTGGAGATGATCAGGTCGTAGCGTTTTCCAACCAGACTGGCGAAGGCGTCAGAGTGGATGATTTCGATGCGCTCGCTGAGGCCGTATTCCTCGATATTGCGTTCGGCGACGGAAATTGCCTCTGGTGACAGGTCGACCGCATCGACCCGAGCTTGCGGGAAGGCGAGGGCGGCGAGGATGGCCAGGCAGCCGGAGCCGGTGCATAGGTCGAGTGCAGATTCGATGGCCCACGGATCGTCGATCCACGGCGCCAGTTGTTCTTGCAACAGTTCGGCAATGAAGGAGCGTGGCACGATGACGCGTTCGTCGACATAGAAACGGTGGCCGGCAAGCCAGGCTTCGTTGGTCAGGTAGGCAGCTGGCAGGCGATCCTCGACACGGCGCCGGTAGATGTCGAGCAGGGCGTCGCGTTCGCTGGCCAGCAGGCGGGCGTCGAGGAAGGGTTCTAGGCGGTCGAGTGGCAGATTGAGGGTGTACAGCGTCAGGTAGACGGCTTCGTCCCAGGCGTTGTCGTTGCCGTGGCCGAAGAAGAGGCCGGCGGCGGTGAAGCGGCTGACCGCGTAGCGGATGTAGTCGCGAACTGTGGCAAGTTCGCTGCGCGCGGTCGGGTCGCTCATGCTGTTAGCAGGCGCTCGAGGATGCGAGTGTAGATCGCCGAGAGTTTCGGCAGTGCCGCGATGTCGACGCATTCGTCGATCTTGTGGCTGGTTGCGTTGACCGGGCCGATTTCCAGCAACTGGTCGCAGATTTCGGTGATGAAGCGGCCGTCCGAAGTGCCGCCGGTGGTCGATAGCTCGGTTTCGATGCCGCAGATTTCGTGGATAGTGCTACTGGCAGCTTCGGCCAGCGGGCCGCGCTCGGTCAGGAACGGCCGGGCACCAAGCGTCCATTTGATGTCGTAGTCCAGGCTATGCTTGTCGAGGATGCCGGTCAGGCGCTGCTGCAGTCCTTCCGGCGTACTGGCCGTGGAAAAACGGAAATTGAATTTGATCTCGACGCTGCCCGGCACGACGTTGGTGGCGCCGGTGCCGCCATGAATGTTGGAAATCTGCCAAGTCGTCGGCGGGAAATATTCGTTGCCCTGGTCCCATTCGGTGTCGCTCAGTTCGGCGATCGCCGGCGCCGCCAGATGGATCGGATTGCGGCCGAGGTGCGGGTAGGCGATGTGGCACTGGATGCCCTTGACGGTCAGGGCGCCGGACAGTGAACCGCGGCGGCCGTTCTTGATCATGTCGCCCAGCGTGTCGACCGAGGTTGGTTCGCCGATGACGCAGAAATTTAGCCGTTCGCCACGCGCCTTGAGGGCTTCGACGACGGCGATGGTGCCATCGTTGGCATCGCCTTCCTCGTCGGAGGTAAGCAGGAAGGCGAGCGAGCCGGGATGTTGCGGGTGGGCGGCGATGAACGCTTTCGTTGCGGTCAACATCGCCGCCAGCGAGGATTTCATATCGGCGGCACCGCGCCCGTAGAGCATGCCGTCGCGGATTTCCGGGGCGAACGGCGGTGAGGTCCACAGATCGAGCGGGCCGGTCGGCACGACATCGGTGTGGCCGGCGAAGACGAACAGCGGTTTGGCGGTGCCGCGCCGCGCCCACAGGTTGGTGACGCCGTTGCGGTCGATGAACTCGCAGAAAAAGCCCAGCGCTTGCAGGCGGGCCGCGATGATTTCCATGCATCCGGCATCGTCTGGGGTCACCGAAGGCCGGGCGATGATCTGCCCGGCCAGTGCCAGGGTCGGATCGGGCATCAGTTGCTCGGGTCGCCGTCGCCGAGGCTGAGCGAAAACTCCTTGAACGATACGCCGCTCGCGTCGGTGCTGTCGAACTCCAGCGCGGCGTCGGTTTTCCGCTCGTCCTTGTTGCCCTGATTGATCTCTGAATTGTTGATCAGCCAGGAGAGATTTGTCGGCGAGTCGGCGTTGGTTAGCGCTTCGTCAAGCGAAATCTTGCCCTCGCGATAGAGCCTGAAGAGATCCTGTTCGAAGGTCTGCGATCCCGGTGCGAGCGTCTGCTCCATCGCATCCTTGATGCCCTGGACTTCGCCGCGCTCGATCAGTTCGCTGATGTGACGAGTGTTGATCATGACCTCGCAGGCGGGGAGCCGCAGGCCGTCAGGTCTCCTCACCAGGCGCTGGGACATGATCGCGCGCAGGGCGACGGAAAGGTCGAGGAACAGCGCCGGCCGGTTCTCCAGCGGAAAGAAGCTGATGATCCGGTTGAGCGCGTGGTAGCTGTTGTTGGCGTGCAGCGTGGCGAGGCACAGGTGGCCGGTCTGCGCGTAGGCGATCGCCGCCTGCATCGTTTCCTTGTCGCGGATTTCGCCGATCAGGATGCAATCCGGCGCCTGACGCATGGCGTTCTTCAGCGCGGCAGCCCAGTCCAGCGTATCCATGCCGATTTCGCGCTGGTTGACGATGGATTTCTTGTGCTTGAACAGGAATTCGATCGGGTCCTCGACGGTAAGGATGTGGCCGGCGCGATTGGCGTTGCGGTGATCGAGCATGGAGGCGATGGTCGTCGACTTGCCCGATCCGGTGGCGCCGACGATCAGCACCAGTCCGCGTTTTTCCATGATCAGGTCGCCAAGCACCGGCGGCAGGTCGAGCGATGCGATCTGCGGAATGTTGCCAAGAATGAAGCGGACTACGATGCTGATTGACCCGCGCTGGCGGAAGAGATTGACCCGGAAGTTGCCGATCTGCGGCACGCCGAAGGACAGGTTCATCTCCATCGTTGCCTCGAAAACCTTGGCTTGGTCGGGCGACATCAGCTCGAAGGCGATCTTTTCGATCATGTCCGGCAGCATCACCTGCTGGTTCACGGGCATGGTGTTGCCCTGAATTTTGATGTGAATCGGCGTGCCGGCGGATATGAAAATATCGGAGGCCTGCTTTTCAGCCATCAACTGGAACAATTTGTCGAGGATCATTCGTGACCTCCGGGTCTCGGGGTTGCGATCAGGCGCGCAGCAGTTCGTTGATGCTGGTCTTGGCGCGGGTCTGCGCGTCGACCTTCTTGACGATGATTGCTGCGTATAGGCTGTACTTGCCGTCGGCCTTGGGCAGGCTGCCGCTGATGACGACCGAGCCCGGCGGGATGCGGCCGTAGCTGACAGTGCCGGTTTCGCGGTCGTAGATCGGCGTGCTCTGGCCGAGATAGACGCCCATCGAAACGACGGAGTTCTCGCCGACGATGACGCCTTCAACCACTTCCGAGCGGGCGCCGATGAAGCAGTTGTCTTCGATGATGGTCGGGTTGGCTTGCAGCGGCTCGAGGACGCCACCAATGCCGACGCCGCCGGACAGGTGCACGTTCTTACCGATTTGTGCGCAGGAACCGACGGTGACCCAGGTGTCGACCATGGTGCCCTCATCGACATAGGCGCCGATGTTGACGAACGACGGCATCAGCACTGCGTTTTTGGCGACAAACGAACCCTTGCGCACGATGGTGCCCGGCACGACACGGAAGCCACCCTGGCGAAACTGCTCCTCGGTCCACGCTTCGAACTTGGTGTCGACCTTGTCGTAAAAGCGGATGTCGCCGGCTTGCTGAATGCGGTTGTCGCGGACACGGAACGACAGCAAAACTGCCTTCTTGATCCACTGGTGGGTGAGCCATTCGCCAGCAATTTTCTCAGCGACGCGTAGCTTGCCGGCGTCGACATCGGCAATGACCGATTCAATGGCGGTGATGGTGGCGACCGACGATTGCGGAGACAGTTCGGCGCGGCGTTCCCAGAGTTCTTCGATGGGGGCTTGCAGAGGATGGGTCATGTAACGAGTCTCCGATTAAAGTTGTTGGGAAAATTGACGAATCCGGCCGGCGGCGTCGAGACACTCGGCCAACGACGCGACCAGTGCGATACGGACGAAACCAGCGCCCGGGTTGGCGCCATCGACTTCGCGAGCCAGAAAGCTACCGGGCAGAACGATGACATTATAGTGCTCGAGCAGGCCGCGGGCGAACTCGGTGTCGGTGATGGGTGCGAGTTTGTCTACCCTCGCCCACAGGTAGAAGCTGGCGTCGGGCACGGCGGTGCCGAGCACCTCGCCGATCAGTGGCGTGCAGGCGGCAAATTTCTCACGGTACTGGTTGCGGTTGTCGAGCACATGTGCTTCGTCGTTCCAGGCGGCGACTGAGGCGGTCTGTACCGGCGGGGCCATGGCGCAGCCGTGGTAAGTCCGGTAGAGCAGGAATTTCTTGAGGATTTTTTCGTCGCCGGCAACGAAACCGGAACGCATGCCTGGTACGTTGGAGCGCTTCGACAGGCTGGAGAACATGACCAGCCGTTCGTTCGAGCGGCCGAGCAGTTTCGCCGCCTGCAGTCCGCCGATCGGCGGATTGGCCTCGTCGAAATAGATTTCGGAATAGCACTCATCGGAGGCGATGATGAAACCGTATTTGTCGGACAGTTCGAACAGTCTCTTCCAGTCGGCCAGAGACAGCACCTTGCCGGTTGGGTTGCCCGGCGAACAGACATAGAACAGCTGGACGCGCGACCATTCCGCCTCCGATAGCGCACCGTAGTCGAAAGCAAAATCGTTTTCGGGCAGGTTGTTCAGGAAGCGCGGTTCGGCGCCAGCGAGATAGGCCGCGCCTTCGTAGATCTGATAGAACGGGTTCGGGCTAACGACTATTGGAACATGACCGCGGCTGGGATCGATTACCGTCTGCGCAAATGAAAAAAGCGCCTCGCGCGAGCCGTTGACCGGCAGAATTTCGCTTTCCGGATTCAGTTCAAGACCATAACGGCGCTGGCACCACGCGGCAATTGACTGGCGTAGCGCCGGAATGCCCTGCGTTGTCGGGTAATTGGCCAGCCCTTTCAGGCCATTGGCCAGCGCGCCCATGATGAACGCCGGTGTCGGGTGTTGCGGTTCACCGATGGAGAGCTTGATTTCCTTGTATTGCGGGTTGGGTGTCACACCGGCAAATAGGGTGCGCAGCTTTTCGAAGGGGTAGGGCTGGAGTTGGGCGAGATGCGGATTCACGTCGAGTGCCGAATGGGGTGGCAAAGTGGGAATTATCGCTGAAAATACCTTGCGCCGCCGTGCCGGCAAGAGTGCCGCTGCTGGAAACTGCCGCCCTTGAGGCAAAATAGGCGGCTCGATATTCTCATCTGCAATTTTTATGCCGTACACGCTTGCCAGCCGCACCGCCAGCCTGATTTTCGCTACGCACCTCGAACACTTCGACCGCGACGTCATCGAGGCGTCGCACACCGTGCCGGTCATGGTCGATTTCCGGGGTGACTGGTGCCCGCTGCGCCGGGCGCTGACGCCGGTGCTCAAACGGGTCATCGCCGATCACTTCGGCAAGCTGAAGATGACCCAGGTTGAAGTTGACAAGGGCGCCAGCATGAAGCTTGCCGGGTGCTATGTGCGGCGCGGCTTTCCCAGCGTCCTGTTGTTCGTTAATGGCGAAGTTGTCGGGCGCTTTTTCAGTGTCAAGGCCGAGCACCGGGTCCGCGAATTTATTGACGATCACCTCGATATCACGCGCGCACCTGCGCTTCCCGAGCACACATGAAGAACTGTCGCGCTGCCGTGGTCTTCCTGATTCCGTTCCTGGTGGCAGCTTGCGCCGTCGGCTATCAGGCGCGCGGCACGCTGAGCGACGTGCCTGGGGAGTTGCATGGCAAGGGGTATCCGGGCAACAGCGGCGGCGGGCGTTTCGTACTGAGCGACCCGGCCGGGCATTTGACCTGCGACGGCCAAGCATCTCCGCCATCGGCTTCAACTACGCCTGGCAGTTGCATCGGGGAAAGTGGCGAGGGAGTCGTGCGCTGCAGCGACGGACGGCGCATCCCCATGCATTGGGAAGCGATCAGCTGTCGCTCCTGGAAAGGCAGCGGTGTCGATGAGCAGGGCAACCGCCTGGAATTTCGCGTCGAACGGCCTTGACCGGAGCGCTGGCAGGCACTCCCGGCGCAAGCTAGAACGCTGGCGTTTTCCTCAGTAATATCCCTCCATGGAGCATCATATTCACAGCGTATTCGCCGGTTTCGAATGTCTGGGAAAAGCAACAAGCATTGCCTAGCGGCCCGTCGGACTTGATTCACTAATCTACCGTAAAGCAGAGCCTGCGGTTGATGGAATATGCATTTGCAATGAATTTCGCTTGATTCTCGCTTGTGGACGCACCATTCCTCCTTATTTTCCTTACTGTGGGCGCAATACGGCCACGCGCTTCAAATTCCACGTGAGGCAAACCAGCGTCCATTCGTTGCGGACATTCTCCAGGCCACGCAGCAGAAACTGCTGGAAGCCCATCACCGACTTGATGATGCCGAACCTCGGCTCGACAGTCTGCTTGCGCAGTGCGTAGGTCTTCCGACCCACCGCGGTCTTGAGCGTGTGCTTCATAGTCTCGACCGGACTGGCGCCCCAATCCTCTCAACTTAGTCCATAGTCATACGGCGGGTTTGTAAGCAAAGGACAGGTGAGGCTTTCGCTGGTTTGGCCGAGGTCGAGCACGATCAGGGATAAATTTCTGAAGGTTTTTGACGATTTCCGAGAAGATTTCCTTGGTAACTCGGGTGGTGATTTGCTGCACACCCGCCAAGACTCGGGGCAAGATACGACGTACGGTATTGAAGGCCATCGTCCGATTCACTCGCCATGGCGAATCGCTGGGCAGCCGCTCTTCCGCAGCCAGGTAGGTGGCCAGGGCATTGAGATTGTCACACACCATCTTGGCCCCAACATCCTGGCAGGCGGCCAGCCAAGTCAGGCCGGACGTGTGCTCCAGATTGAGCCGGTGTTTGATGCGCTTGAACGCCTCCTCGATACGCCAACGGCTGTGATAAAGGGCTGAGAAGCTTGTGGCCGGATACCGCGCGGTATCAAGCAAGGAGGTCATCAAGACCCGTACCTTGCCAGTCGGCGTCACCTGACGAATCAGGCGAACCATAGAAGGCAGACGCGGACACTCGTAATCAATGGCATCCTGACGATGCGGTGGCGGCAATGTCACCTGCGCCTCATCTTCTCCGGATCGCATGAACTGGGTGATGGCAGAAAAGGAAGCGGACGAATCACAGCGTATGCAAAAGGGGATACCTCGATGCAACAGCGCCGCGACCAACCAGGCACCCGGATACCCGCGATCAAGCACCAGCATGTCCTGAGCACCGAGTCGGTCAAGCCGCTCAAACAACATCTGACGTTCGCCGACCAGCGAACTGTGCAAAATCAGCGAGTCGAACAATTCGATCCCTGGCCGAAACAAACCGAAGATGGCCGCTTCTCGAATATGGCGGCGCCCTTCCAGGTCAAGCAAGGTCAGACGTACCTTCGATGCATCCGCCGCCAAGACCCGCAAGCCTTGCCAGTCCGGCTGCTGCGGAACGACCTCATCGACCAGGCGCAGCAATTCTGTATTGAGCGGCTCAAAGAGATTGGCGACCAGATGGCTGCGCGCCTTTGAGAAGGCACTGGCCGTGATCGCCCGACAAAGGCGGGTTCTTCCGGCAAGCAGGGCAAAGAAGGAATCAAGCTCCGCCTGAACTGCGCCGCGAATGCCGGTGAGCAGGAAAGCGATCAGATTCGTGAATGGCAATTCACGGTTTCGGGTGAAAAACCGAGGCTCGCGGCGGGCGGCGGCAAGGAAATTGGCGCCATGAATGTAGTCCGTTAGCCGTGAAACGATATTGGCATATTTAGGCCGTCATATAACGCCTATTTATATCAATTGGTTACATGCTCGATTATATCTTGGCGCGGCCAGATGGCAAAGTTGCCAAAATTAGATGACAGACCGCTAAGTCAAGAGGATTGACTGGCGCCCACCGCCAGCGGCTCGGGTTCGGTAAAGCGATCCCGCCAGGCCGGATGATGCGCATCCCGGCCCACGGCAATCATCGGCTCGAGCTTCGCATCGAGACACGTCGCAACGTTCTTCTCGCTGAAGAAACCCGTGTCCGCCAAGAGCGCTTCCGGCCGATTCAGTCCTTCCGGGAGCGCCTGTACTTTGGCCACCATCGAGGCTACCTGTTCCTTGTCGTTAGCCGCGTCCGTGACGTGCGGCGCCAGCACCAGCATCGTTTCGCTATCGACCGCGGCTTGAGCGTTGTCCCCCAAGGGGACTTCCTTCGGGGCGTAGCACTGCTCGAAGCCGCCACCGACCACCTTCATGATGCGGGACTCCTCATCCGTCAGGTTGATCTGATCCTCCTCTCGCGGCGCCGGGTCCGGTGCCTTGGGTTCGCGCCCCTTCGACCTCTTGCCCGTCCCTTCCTTGGCCGCACGCGCGGCCAGCTTCGCTTCGTATTCGGCCTGTTCTCGATCGAAGCGCTCTTTGGCGCACGCTTCGATCTTGCCCTTGGCCTCGGCCATTGCTGCCAGATGGTCTTCCCGGCGCTTGATCTCGTCGGGCAGGCTCACCCCATTGGGTACCGATGACTGATCCGCCGCTTCGGCCAGAGCCAGCAGTTCCTGTACTTCGGCCTTGAGTTGGGCTTCGATCTTCTCGATATGACCATGCGACAGGGCGCTGTGCCGACTGGCGTTGGCGTGTATCTTTGTCCCGTCCAGGCTGACGGTGCCAAACTTGGACAGTTGATTTTCGCGCGCGACTTGCAGCACTTGCACAAAGACAGATTGGAATTCCTCTGCAAAGCGCTGCCGAAAGGTGGCCAGGGTGTCGTGGTCGGAGTGGCAGTTGCAGGCAATGAACCGAAAGGCCAGCGAGTCGTACGTCGCCCGTTCGACCTTGCGACTGGAGAAGCCGCCCGTGGCGTAACCGTAAATCAAGAGCCCCAACAGCATCGCCGGATGATAGGCGTCGCTGCCGCGTCCCGCGTAGGCGCGTTCCAGTGCCGACAGGTCGAGTCCTTCGATGACATCCACGACAGAACGCGCCAGATGCGCTTGCGGCAACCACTCCTGCACCGACGGCGATAGCAGGTAGTCCGTGTCTCGATCTATCGGGTGAAAGGCCATGGTAACGTTCAGCAGAGTCAATGGATATGATCATAACATATTTACGGGAAAGCCCGACAGGCTGCTAGCCCGGATGTTTCATAAACCCGCCGCGTGATGTCAATGTCGTGCCATTCCAGCCGTGATGCGAGTCAGCTTGCTGCGAATTTTGCTGGCAACCCGCCATGATGGGCCACATAGTCCTACGTTTGGGCGTCACACCCTGCCGCCATCGATCCCTGGACAGAGCGCTGGCGAGACCTGACCTCCGCTCAAGCGGATTCGAGTCGGTAGCATGAGACGGCGTCGCCGAGTCGATCAGGCCGGTGCCGGCGGGCGCGGGACGAGGTAAAGCAACTCGGTCACCCGCGCCAGCACCCCTTCATCGGACACGACGTAGGCAAGGACAGCTTGATCCGATCCTTGTACTGCACCACGCGCACCGCCAACTTAAAGAGTTTCAGGATAATCGACAGCGGTTGCGCCTTGGCCAGTTCCGTATGCACCAGCGTGTTCTCGCGCAAGCCGTGAATCAACCCATACGCCGCACACGAATAGAACAGCCGCAGGTGATTGGCGAGGAAGGCATGATCGGAGGTCCGGTCACTGGCCAAGTCGTTCTTCACCGCCTTGATGAAGTTCTCGTCCTGCCCTCGAGCACAGTACAGCTCTTTGTAAAGCACCTCAGGCGTCGGGTCGGACAGCGAGGTCACCAGGTACCGCGGGTTGTCACCCAAGGCCATCACCTCGGCCTTGACCACCACGCGGTAAGCCTTGGGCCACGAGCCCGCCTGATACTCGATATCGTCGTACAGTCGTGTCGCCGCCGGGGCTGGATTCCCCAGGCGCTGGGCGTTGGCGCTGTGTGTCTGGTGCAGCGCACGGGCTTTCTTCAGCAGCGGCTCGGCCTTGGGCGAGAGCACCTGGTTGCCGGCCAGGCCGAAGAGGAAGTCCAGATGCGGATCGGACGCGCACAAGGCCATCAGTTCGGGATTCGAGAAGTGGCCATCCCCGCGCAGAATGATGTGGGTCTCGGGCCAAGCCTGGCGGAGCAAGCGCAGCACGCGCTTGATGATGGCCGCGTTCTCCTTGCCAGTCGGGCGTTTGCCCGGACGCAGGACGGCAGTAATGAACTTCCCGGAAAGTCCTTCGAAGAGAAACAGCGGCAGGTAGCAGTGATTCCCGTAGTGGGGGTTATAGAACGCCAGTTCCTGCTGCCCGTGAGTGGCATCCTCCGAGTGATCCATATCGAGCACGATCACGGCAGGCGCTTGGGCGTAGCTGGCGATGAAGGCGTCGACGAAGCTTTTGGCCAGGCGGTAAATGTCTTTGCGCGATACGCTGTTTTCGAGCCGGGAGAGCGTGGGGCCGGAGGCCAGGTCATTTCCCTCGTCCAGCGGGGCACGACCGACCGCCAGTTTGAACAGCGGATCGCGCCGCAGCGTGTTGGCGTCATTACCGTCGGCGTAACCGCTGGCGGTCTGGAATATCCGCTGGCGGAGCAGGTCGGCCAGGGGATGGTCAATGTACGAGGCGTGGCGTTTGTCGTGAATCGCGCTGACCAGGCGGGGAATCAGGCCGATTTGCAGGTCGATGCCACGCAACAGGAGTGCGCCAAAGTCGGAGGACATCGCCCCGCCGTCAAACTCTGCCCGGATCGTAAATCCGGCGCTGGCGGGAAAGCGAAGCTGGGTTGGGATAGAATGGTCCATGGGCGGTCTCGTTTAGGCTTCTTACAAAGCGTTATTGGCGTAACCCCAATTATATCAATGGGTTAAACGAGATTCGCCTGCTTTTATGAAAAATTCGGGCTAGCTGATTACTGTAATGCTGCTATAAACAACCTGGAGGTTCACAAACAATCCTCGTGACTTAGCATCTTGTCATGGAGCGGTTTTGTAGGCATGAGACTTGTGTGGCTTGGGTCGAATAGGTCGCGGTCGGTTTCGGTTGGGGATGAATTTTTGAAGGTTCAGGACAATCTCGGAGAACAGTGCGGCGACGATGCGCGAGGTCAAGCGAAGGCGGCCGGTGAGCACTTGGGGCAGCAGACGGCGCAGATGCGAGAAAGCCAAGGTGCGATTGATACGCCACGGCGAATCTGGGGCGATGAGGTGCTCCGTGGCCAGATAGACCGCCAGCGCATTGAGGTTGTCGCAGAGCATCTTGGCGCCGACGTCCTGACAGGCCGCGAGCCAGGTCAAGCCAGACGTATGCTCAAGCGACAGGCGATGCTTGAGGCGCTTGAAGGCCTCTTCGATGCGCCAGCGCCGATGATAGAGATCTGCGAATGCAGGCGCCGGATACTGCGCACTGTCGAGCAAGGACGTCATGAGCACGCGCACCTTACCGGCGGGTGTCACTTGGCGGATCAGGCGCACGGTCGAGGCCTGGCGGGGACACTCATAATCGACGGCATCCCGGCAATTCGGCGGTGGCAGGGTCACCACGGTGTCGTCCTGGCCGGAGCGCATGAACTGCGTGATGGCGGCAAAGGTCGACGACGAATCGCAGCGCATGCAAAAGGGAATCTCCCGATGCAGCAAGGCGGCCACCAGCCACGCGCCCGGGTAACCGCGGTCGAGCAGCAGCATGTCGTGGCGGTCAATCCGGTCCAGGCGCTCGAACAGCATCTGCCGCTCACCAACCAGGGGGCTGTGCAGGATCAGCGAATCGAACAACTCGATGCCCGGACGAAACAAGCCGAACAGCGTCGCCTCGCGCACACACCGCTTGCCCTCCGCGTTGAGCAAGGTCAAGCGAACCTTGGAGGCATCGGCGGCCAGAACCCGCAATCCCTGCCAGAGCGGCTGACCGGGAAGGGCTTCATCGACCAGCCGCAGCAACTCTGTGTTGAGCGGATCGAAGACATTCGCATAGAGGCGGCTACGCGCCTTCGAGAACGCACTGGCGGTCACCACCCGAGACAAGCGGGTTCGCCGCGCCAGCAGCGTGAAGAACGCATCGAGTTCGCCCTGCACGGCCCCACGCACACCGCTGAGCAGGAAAGCGATCAGATCGGTGAAGGGCAATCCACGGCTGCGCGTGAAATTCCGGGAATCACGGCGAGCCGCTTCGCGAAAGGCTGCGCTCTGAATGAAGTCCGCAAGCCTGAAAAGCACATTGACATATTTAGGACGGCATATTTAACCTATAAATATCAATCCGTTACGAGACCCAATTCTACCCCGATATGGCCGGCTTATCGCGGCGGCTGTAAAATATGCAAACGCGCTAAGTCAAGAGGATTGATCAAGACCCGTACCTTGCCAGTCGGCGTCACCTGACGAATCAGGCGAACCATAGAAGGCAGACGCGGACACTCGTAATCAATGGCATCCTGACGATGCGGTGGCGGCAATGTCACCTGCGCCTCATCTTCTCCGGATCGCATGAACTGGGTGATGGCAGAAAAGGAAGCGGACGAATCACAGCGTATGCAAAAGGGGATACCTCGATGCAACAGCGCCGCGACCAACCAGGCACCCGGATACCCGCGATCAAGCACCAGCATGTCCTGAGCACCGAGTCGGTCAAGCCGCTCAAACAACATCTGACGTTCGCCGACCAGCGAACTGTGCAAAATCAGCGAGTCGAACAATTCGATCCCTGGCCGAAACAAACCGAAGATGGCCGCTTCTCGAATATGGCGGCGCCCTTCCAGGTCAAGCAAGGTCAGACGTACCTTCGATGCATCCGCCGCCAAGACCCGCAAGCCTTGCCAGTCCGGCTGCTGCGGAACGACCTCATCGACCAGGCGCAGCAATTCTGTATTGAGCGGCTCAAAGAGATTGGCGACCAGATGGCTGCGCGCCTTTGAGAAGGCACTGGCCGTGATCGCCCGACAAAGGCGGGTTCTTCCGGCAAGCAGGGCAAAGCAGGAATCAAGCTCCGCCTGAACTGCGCCGCGAATGCCGGTGAGCAGGAAAGCGATCAGATTCGTGAATGGCAATTCACGGTTTCGGGTGAAAAACCGAGGCTCGCGGCGGGCGGCGGCAAGGAAATTGGCGCCATGAATGTAGTCCGTTAGCCGTGAAACGATATTGGCATATTTAGGCCGTCATATAACGCCTATTTATATCAATTGGTTACATGCTCGATTATATCTTGGCGCGGCCAGATGGCAAAGTTGCCAAAATTAGATGACAGACCGCTAAGTCAAGAGGATTGGGCAGGCAACCCGAAGCGGACGCCTTACTAAATGACGCTGACCCTCATGATACTACATAATCAGAGAATCGAATATACCATATTAGATCCATTATCCAAGTCGCTTTTATATATTGGATTAGGTCTTGTAATTTGTTTCTTGAAAGGCTCGTTTGCAACAGAAACAACGCCCCCAAGCCAACTGAAGAGTAGCATAAACAGCAGCACTCTGTCGTCTTCGGGAAACTGTTTCAATTTTCCAGTTTCCTATTGCATAGTGCCCCAGAAGGATGACGGAACAATTGATCTTCCAGATACCACAGACTACTGGCAAAGTGTATTAGCTATTGGAGATGATGGTGTTCCCTACTTTAAATCGCCTGAAGGGAAGCGCTACTACAATATGGCAACTATCGCATTCTCAATATTTGGGCGCAACCAAAAGCCATTCGAACTTCAATGCAAGAAATTCAAAATTGATAGCAAACAATTTAACCCGAATTTTTCATAAAAGCAGGCGAATCTCGTTTAACCCATTGATATAATAGGGGTTACGCCAATAACGCTTCGTAAGAAGCCTAAACGAGACCGCCTATGGACTATTCTATCCCAACCCAGCTTCACTTTCCCGCCAGCGCCGGATTTACGATCCGGGCAGAGTTTGACGGCGGGGCGATGTCCTCCGACTTTGGCGCACTCCTGTTGCGTGGCATCGACCTGCAAATCGGCCTGATTCCCCGCCTGGTCAGCGCGATTCACGACAAACGCCACGCCTCGTACATTGACCATCCCCTGGCCGACCTGCTCCGCCAGCGGATATTCCAGACCGCCAGCGGTTACGCCGACGGTAATGACGCCAACACGCTGCGGCGCGATCCGCTGTTCAAACTGGCGGTCGGTCGTGCCCCGCTGGACGAGGGAAATGACCTGGCCTCCGGCCCCACGCTCTCCCGGCTCGAAAACAGCGTATCGCGCAAAGACATTTACCGCCTGGCCAAAAGCTTCGTCGACGCCTTCATCGCCAGCTACGCCCAAGCGCCTGCCGTGATCGTGCTCGATATGGATCACTCGGAGGATGCCACTCACGGGCAGCAGGAACTGGCGTTCTATAACCCCCACTACGGGAATCACTGCTACCTGCCGCTGTTTCTCTTCGAAGGACTTTCCGGGAAGTTCATTACTGCCGTCCTGCGTCCGGGCAAACGCCCGACTGGCAAGGAGAACGCGGCCATCATCAAGCGCGTGCTGCGCTTGCTCCGCCAGGCTTGGCCCGAGACCCACATCATTCTGCGCGGGGATGGCCACTTCTCGAATCCCGAACTGATGGCCTTGTGCGCGTCCGATCCGCATCTGGACTTCCTCTTCGGCCTGGCCGGCAACCCGGTGCTCTCGCCCAAGGCCGAGCCGCTGCTGAAGAAAGCCCGTGCGCTGCACCAGACACACAGCGCCAACGCCCAGCGCCTGGGGAACGCCGAGCCTGCGGCGACACGACTGTACGACGATATCGAGTATCAGGCGGGCTCGTGGCCCAAGGCTTACCGCGTGGTGGTCAAGGCCGAGGTGATGGCCTTGGGTGACAACCCGCGGTACGTGGTGACCTCGCTGTCCGACCCGACGCCTGATGTGCTTTACAAAGAGCTGTACTGTGCTCGAGGGCAGGACGAGAACTTCATCAAGGCGGTGAAGAACGACTTGGCCAGTGACCGGACCTCCGATCATGCCTTCCTCGCCAATCACCTGCGGCTGTTCTATTCGTGTGCGGCGTATGGGTTGATTCACGGCTTGCGCGAGAACACGCTGGTGCATACGGAACTGGCCAAGGCGCAACCGCTGTCGATTATCCTGAAACTCTTTAAGTTGGCGGTGCGCGTGGTGCAGTACAAGGATCGGATCAAGCTGTCCTTGCCTACGTCGTGTCCGATGAAGGGGTGCTGGCGCGGGTGACCGAGTTGCTTTACCTCGTCCCGCGCCCGCCGGCACCGGCCTGATCGACTCGGCGACGCCGTCTCATGCTACCGACTCGAATCCGCTTGAGCGGAGGTCAGGTCTCGCCAGCGCTCTGTCCAGGGATCGATGGCGGCAGGGTGTGATGCCCAAAAGTTGGGGTATTTGGCCGATCGTGGCGGGTTGGCAGCAAAATTCGCAGCAAGCTGACTCGCATCACGGCTGGAATGGCACGACATTGACATCGCGCGGCGGGTTTATGAAACATCCGGGTTAATGCCCTCCAGTTTGTCAAGGAAAATACTGTCAGTATAAATGATCAAGCAATTAAGTGGAATTATAATTATGAAACGAATATTAATGATACGATTCTTAGGCCGCCTTGGGCGAGTGCTTTTAGTCAGGCGGCATTGATTGAGCGACTGTTGCTGGCAATCCTCTTGACTTAGCGGTCTGTCATCTAATTTTGGCAACTTTGCCATCTGGCCGCGCCAAGATATAATCGAGCATGTAACCAATTGATATAAATAGGCGTTATATGACGGCCTAAATATGCCAATATCGTTTCACGGCTAACGGACTACATTCATGGCGCCAATTTCCTTGCCGCCGCCCGCCGCGAGCCTCGGTTTTTCACCCGAAACCGTGAATTGCCATTCACGAATCTGATCGCTTTCCTGCTCACCGGCATTCGCGGCGCAGTTCAGGCGGAGCTTGATTCCTTCTTTGCCCTGCTTGCCGGAAGAACCCGCCTTTGTCGGGCGATCACGGCCAGTGCCTTCTCAAAGGCGCGCAGCCATCTGGTCGCCAATCTCTTTGAGCCGCTCAATACAGAATTGCTGCGCCTGGTCGATGAGGTCGTTCCGCAGCAGCCGGACTGGCAAGGCTTGCGGGTCTTGGCGGCGGATGCATCGAAGGTACGTCTGACCTTGCTTGACCTGGAAGGGCGCCGCCATATTCGAGAAGCGGCCATCTTCGGTTTGTTTCGGCCAGGGATCGAATTGTTCGACTCGCTGATTTTGCACAGTTCGCTGGTCGGCGAACGTCAGATGTTGTTTGAGCGGCTTGACCGACTCGGTGCTCAGGACATGCTGGTGCTTGATCGCGGGTATCCGGGTGCCTGGTTGGTCGCGGCGCTGTTGCATCGAGGTATCCCCTTTTGCATACGCTGTGATTCGTCCGCTTCCTTTTCTGCCATCACCCAGTTCATGCGATCCGGAGAAGATGAGGCGCAGGTGACATTGCCGCCACCGCATCGTCAGGATGCCATTGATTACGAGTGTCCGCGTCTGCCTTCTATGGTTCGCCTGATTCGTCAGGTGACGCCGACTGGCAAGGTACGGGTCTTGATGACCTCCTTGCTTGATACCGCGCGGTATCCGGCCACAAGCTTCTCAGCCCTTTATCACAGCCGTTGGCGTATCGAGGAGGCGTTCAAGCGCATCAAACACCGGCTCAATCTGGAGCACACGTCCGGCCTGACTTGGCTGGCCGCCTGCCAGGATGTTGGGGCCAAGATGGTGTGTGACAATCTCAATGCCCTGGCCACCTACCTGGCTGCGGAAGAGCGGCTGCCCAGCGATTCGCCATGGCGAGTGAATCGGACGATGGCCTTCAATACCGTACGTCGTATCTTGCCCCGAGTCTTGGCGGGTGTGCAGCAAATCACCACCCGAGTTACCAAGGAAATCTTCTCGGAAATCGTCAAAAACCTTCAGAAATTTATCCCTGATCGTGCTCGACCTCGGCCAAACCAGCGAAAGCCTCACCTGTCCTTTGCTTACAAACCCGCCGTATGACTATGGACTAAGTTGAGAGGATTGGTTGCCTGCCCAGCGCTGTAGCGGCAGCAGCGCATCGGGAAGTGGGTGGTGTTCCATGACGATGCGGCGCGCCAAAAAGTGGCGGTTCAGTTCGCAGTACAACTCGTCGTCGCAAAAGCCGATGGCGGCCGCTTCATCGCGGGTGTTGGCGAAGACGATGCGGCCGATGCGCGCCCAGTAGGCAGCGGACAGGCACATCGGGCACGGCTCGCTGGACGCATAGAGTGTGGAATCGGGCAGGTGGAAGCTGTCGACCGCGGCGCACGCCCTGCGGATGGCACCGATTTCGGCGTGTGCGGTCGGGTCTCCGCTCGCCACTACCCGGTTCCAGTCTTCGCCGATAATCTTGCCGTCGCGGACGATGACGGCGCCGAACGGGCCGCCTTCGTTCACTTCGCTGCCCTTGAGCGCCAGTTCGAGGGCGCGGGCGAGGAAACGATCGTCGGCGTTCATTCAGCCTCGGGTATTCGATTCGCTGTCGAAAACGCTGAGATCGACGCGCGGCGCCGGTTGCCAGCCCGGCTTGCGAAATTCGGCAACGACATTGGTGAATATGCCGCCGCGCACGTAGAACTTGGCGGTCAGGCGCATGAAGCGCGGCGCGGTGGCGGCGACCAGGTCGTCGAGAATGCGATTGGTGACGGCTTCGTGGAAGGCGCCCTCGTTGCGGTAGGACCAAATGTAGAGCTTGAGACTCTTCAGTTCGATGCAGGTCTGGTCCGGGATGTAATCGAGAATCAGCGTCGCGAAATCGGGCTGGCCGGTCATCGGGCACAGGCAGGTGAATTCCGGAATCTGCATGTGAATGTGAAAGTCGCGGTCGACCGCCGGATTGGGAAAGGTTTCGAGGGTTCTCGTCGGTTGGCTGGGCATGCTCAGATTCATCGAAATGGAGTAAATGTTATTATACGGCCCCCGTCAAGGTGGGCCATTCCCGAGCCTGCCGTTATCCAATGCGCCTGACCAGACTCAAACTCGCCGGCTTCAAGTCCTTCGTCGATCCGACCGCCGTTGCCGTGCCCGGGCAACTGGTTGGCGTCGTCGGCCCCAATGGCTGCGGCAAATCCAACATCATGGATGCCGTGCGCTGGGTGCTGGGTGAGTCGAAAGCTTCCGAATTGCGCGGCGAGTCGATGATGGACGTCATCTTCAACGGAACGACGGGCCGCAAGCCCGTGTCGCGCGCTTCCGTCGAGCTAATTTTCGAGAACCTGCTCGGCCGCGCGCTCGGCCAGTGGTCGCAATATGCCGAACTGTCGGTCAAGCGCACGCTGACACGGCAGGGGCAGTCGGACTACTTTATCAACAACCTCAAGGTCCGGCGCAAGGACATCACCGATCTCTTCCTCGGCACCGGCCTCGGACCGCGTGCCTATGCGATCATCGGCCAGGGCATGATCTCGCGCATCATCGAGGCGCGGCCGGACGAGCTGCGCGTCTTTCTCGAGGAAGCAGCCGGGGTTACCCGCTACAAGGAGCGGCGCAAGGAAACCCAGGGAAGGCTCGAGGACACGCGCGAGAACCTGACACGCGTCGAGGATATCCGCGTCGAACTTGGCAGTCAGATGGAACGGCTGGAAGCGCAGGCCGAGGTGGCACGTCGCTACCAGGCGTTGAATGAACAGCTAGTGCAGCGTCAGCAGGTGCTCTGGCTGCTGAAGAAGCGCGAGGCCGAGGCCGAGCGGCAGCGGGCGGCGCTCGAAGTCGAGCGCGCAGTGACCGATCTCGAGGCACAGAATGCGGCGCTGCGCGAAACCGAGGCGCGCGCCGAGGAAACTCGCGAGGCACACTTTGCCGCCGGCGATGCCCTGCACCAGGCGCAGGGCGACATGTACGCGGCCAACGCCGAAGTGGCGCGCCTGGAAGCCGAAATCCGCCATCGCCGCGAGTCGCGCAATCAGCTCGAGGCGCGCCTGGTCCAGCTCGAAGACGAGCTTGCGCACTGGAGCCGGACAGCGGAGAAGCTCGCGGTCGACCGTCAGAAATGGGAGGAATCGCAGGCGGCCACCCGCCTGCGCGTCGCCGAGGCCGACGAGCACCTGCGCCAGCAGATGAACATCACGCCCCAGGTCGAGGAAAGCCATGCCCAGGCGCAGGAAGAACTGCAACGCCTGCGGACCCGGACCAGCAACGGCGAGCAGCGGCTCGAGGTCGAGCTGACCAACAAGGCGCATGCCCAGCGCGCCTTGCAGTCGATTGGCCAGCGCCGCGAACGGCTGCGCGAGGAGGGTGGCGGCCAGGACGTGCCGGACGCGCTGGATCTCGCCGGGAAGGAAGAGGAACTGGCGCTGCTGCGCGAAGAACTGGCCGGCGATCAGGATCACTTGCAGCAGTTGCAGCAGGAATTGCCGCAACTCGAGGCGAACCGCCGCCAGGCGCAGGAAGAATTGCAGCGCGGCGAGCGGGAACTGGCGGGCGGCCAGGCGCGCCGGGCGGCGCTCGAGCAGATGCAGGCGCGCGCCAGGGAATCGGGCGAATTGCCGGAATGGCTGCGCCGCCACGGACTCGAAGACGCGCCCGCGCTGTGGCAGCAAATTCATGTCGATGCCGGCTGGGAAGATGCCGTCGAGGCCGTGCTGCGCGAGCGGCTGAACGCCATTCCCTGTGACGATCCGGCCAAGCTTGATGGATGGCTGCATGATCGGCCTGCGGCCCGGCTCGCGGTAACCCTGCCGGCCGACGCGGCGAATGGCGAGCGGGTGGGGCGCCTGAGCGAGCGTGTGCACAGCGGCAATCCCGCGCTTGCCGCCGCGCTCGCCGACTGGCTGGCTCCGGTGCTCACCGCCGACAGTCTGGATGCCGCGCTGGCTCGCCGCGGCGAATTACCATCGGGCACGCTGCTGGTGACCGCCGGCGGCGACCTGCTGACCCGCGCCAGCGTCACGTTCTTTGCGCCGGACAAGGGCGAGCACGGCCTGCTCGAACGTCAGCGCGAGATCGAGACACTCGGCGCCGGCATTGCCGCGGCCGAGGAACAGGCCGAAACCGTGCGCGAGCGACTCGCGGTGCTCGACGAGCAGTTCGCCGACAAGCAGGAAGAAATGGGCGAAACGCGCCAGTACGTGACCGACCGCCAGCAGCGCGTGCATGCGGTGCAACTCGAGGTGCTTCGGCTTGGCCAGGCCATCGAGCGCCATCGCGAGCAGAAGGAGCGCATGCAGGAGCAGTTGGCTGAACTGGCTGCCGAGGACGAGGCCGAGCGTGAGCGCGACATGGCGGCCGACGACAAGATCGCCGAGGTGCGCGAGGGCCTGGCCCGCATCCGTGTCCTCGTTGCCGGCGCCCAGTCACGCCTGGATGAAGCCGAGCGTGCCGTGCGCGCCGAACGCGAGCGCAACGCCGATCTCGACCGCGCCCTGCGCGAGGCGCAGTTCTCGCTGCGCGAGTCCGAGGGCAAGTTGCAGGACATCTTCGCCCAGCAGGCGCTGGCGCAGCGCGAACTGGGCCGCATCGGGAACGACCGTGTGCAATGCGCCGAACAGGTTGAGGCAGTCCCGGCCGACGTCATGGAGGAAAACCTGCAGGTGGCGCTGGCAACCCGGCAGGAGAAGGAAAGGGCGCTGGCACACAGTCGTGACGCGCTGGAGTCGGCAACCAGCGCGCTGCGCGCGCTTGAGGAACAGCGGCTGCGGATAGAGCAGGGACTCGAGCCGCTGCGTGCGCGCATCGGCGACCTCAGGCTGCGGGAGCAGGCGGCGGAACTCAATGCGGAGCAGTTCGCGCAGCAGTTGCGCGAAGCCGGCGCCGACGAGACGATCCTGCGCCAGGAAATCGGCAACGCCCGCCCGGCTGGCTTACAGGCCGAGATTACCCGGCTCGCCAATGCCATCTCCGAACTCGGGGCGGTCAACCTCGCCGCGCTCGAAGAACTGGACACGGCCAGCGAGCGCAAGGGCTACCTCGACATGCAGGCAGCAGACCTCACCGAGGCGATGGAAACGCTGGAAAACGCCATCCGCCGCATCGACCGTGAAACCCGCGATTTGCTGCAAAACACATTCGATGCGGTCAACGACCATTTTGGGCGACTTTTCCCGGAATTGTTCGGTGGCGGGCGGGCCGAACTGGTGATGACGGGCGAGGAAATCCTCGATGCCGGCGTCCAGGTCAGCGCCCAGCCGCCGGGCAAGAAAAACTCGACCATCCATCTGCTCTCCGGCGGCGAGAAGGCGCTGACGGCAATTGCGCTAGTCTTCTCGCTGTTCCAGCTCAATCCGGCGCCGTTCTGCCTGCTCGACGAGGTTGATGCGCCGCTAGACGACAGCAATACCGAGCGTTTTTGCAGTATGGTCAAGAAAATGTCGGCGAATACGCAGTTCTTGTTCATTTCCCATAATAAAATCTCGATGGAGATGGCCGAACAACTCGTCGGCGTTACCATGCAGGAATCAGGCGTTTCGCGCGTCGTTGAAGTGGATATCGAAGAAGCCTTGAAGATGAGGGATGCGGCTTAAATGACCGAACTCCAGATGGGATTGATTGGCCTGGGCGCTGCGGCGGTGGTCGGAGTGCTCGGCTACAACAAGTGGCAGGAATACCGGCAGCGCAAGCTCGCGGATGCGCTCCTCAAGCCGCGGCACCATGATGTCCTGCTCGGTGCCGCCCCTGCCAGCGAGGCGTCAGCCGTCCGCGACGAGCCGGAATCGCGCGCTACGGCACCGGTCGCGACACCCGAACGCCGGGAACCGGTGCTGGCCGACATGCCGCGGGCCGGTGATTCCGCTGAGCCGGTTTTCGCGGAGGGCGATGGCAAGGGCGGTGGGGCGGAATGGGGTCGCACCGTCTCGCCTCAGGATGAAGCGGAAGTTCCCGAACTGCCGGTGGGCCTGGTTCCCGGAGCCCTGCTCGATCCGCGCCTGGAGTTCATCGTGGCGATGGAGTTGGTCGATCCCGTGCCGGCGTCGCAGATCATCGATTCGCAGCTCAGGACGTTGGAGCGCGTGAGCAAACCGATCCACTGGGTGCACTTCAATGAGCGCAACCGCGAATGGGAGCGCATCCCGTCGGACAGCGAGGTGCCGGTGCGACGTCTGCGGGTCGGGCTGCAACTGGTTGACCGCACGGGTCCCGTATCCGAAGCCGATCTGGTGACCTTCACCGGCGCCATGCACCTGCTGGCCGACGAATTGCTGGCCGTGGCCGACATGCCGGCCAGCCGGCTGCTCGATCAGGCGGCCGAGATCGACAGGTTCTGCGCTGCGGTCGACCTCGAGATTGGGGTCAATCTGATCAGCCGCGGGACGCCGTTTTCCGGCACCAAGATCCGCGCGCTGGCCGAGGCGGCGGGAATGGTGCTGGACGACGACGGCGCCTTCACGCGGCGCGATGATGAGGGACGCACCCAGTTCACGCTGCAGAACTTCGAGACGAACCGCTTCTCGGCCGAATCGATCCGCAACATCACGACGCATAGTCTGACCTTCGTTCTCGACGTGCCGCGCGTCGCTCATGGCGAGCGGGTCTTCCAGCAGATGGTCGCACTCGCCAAGCGCTTCGCCGAAACCCTGCAGGGCACGCTGGTGGACGACAACCGGCAGCCGCTGAATGACGTGCAACTTGATCATATCCGGCGTGAATTCATCGGCAAGCCGCAAGCGACGATGGCCAGCTTTGGTCTGCCGGCCGGATCGGCACAAGCACTGCGCCTGTTTTCCTGATGGCCGCGCCGGCACTCGCCGCCGGGCGCGTGCGGGAACTGCGCGCCGAGATCGAGCGCCACAACCACGCTTACTACGTCCTCGACGCGTCGACGGTTCCCGACGCTGAGTACGACCTGCTGTTCCGCGAACTGCAGGACCTTGAGCAGCAATACCCGGAGCTGCTGACACCCGACTCGCCGACCCGACGCGTCGGCGGCGCTCCGCTCAGCGAGTTTCCGCCCTGTGTCCATGGCGTGCCGATGCTGTCGCTGAACAACGCCTTTGATCCGGCTGAGGTCCAGGCATTCGACCAGCGCGTGCGCGACGGGCTGGAAGCGATTGCCGCGGTCGACTACGCTGTTGAGCCAAAATTCGACGGGCTGGCGATCAGCCTGACCTACGAGAACGGGTTATTCACCCGCGGTGCGACGCGCGGCGACGGGATGACCGGCGAGGAAGTGACGCCCAATCTGCGGACCTTGCGCGGCATCCCGCTGCGCCTCGCCGGCAGCGGCTGGCCGCCGCTGATCGAGGTGCGCGGTGAAGTGCTGATGTTCAAGGATGCCTTTGCCTCGCTCAATGCCCGCCAGCGCGAGCGTGGTGAGAAGGAATTCGCCAATCCGCGCAATGTGGCCGCCGGCAGCCTGCGCCAGCTCGATTCGCGGATCACCGCCGCTCGCCCGCTGGCGTTTTTCGCCTACGGAGTCGGGGCGGGGGGCGAGGCTCTGCCGGTCACGACCCATGGCGGTCTGATGGACCTGCTGGCCGCCTGGGGCTTTCCGGTGGCGGCGGAACGCCGGGTAGTCCAGGGCGCTCCGGGTTTGCTTGCCTACTTTTCCGAGATGGGCGAGAAACGGCACGCCTTACCGTATGACATCGACGGCGTGGTGTACAAGGTCAATCGATTGGCGGCGCAGGCACAGCTGGGTTTTGTTTCGCGCGCCCCGCGCTTTGCCATTGCCCACAAGTTCCCGGCCGAGGAGGCGCTGACCGAGATCCTCGGCATCGACGTCCAGGTCGGCCGCACCGGTGCGATCACCCCGGTCGCCCGGCTCAGGCCGGTATTCGTCGGCGGGGTCACGGTGACCAACGCGACCCTGCATAATGAAGACGAGGTGAGGCGCAAGGACGTGCGGACCGGCGATACGGTCATCGTTCGCCGGGCTGGTGATGTCATTCCGGAAGTGGTGGCCATCGTCCCCGAGCGCCGGCCGATACGCGACCCGTTCGGTGGCGAACCGCTGCATCCGCCTTTTGAATTGCCGAAAATCTGCCCCGAATGCGGGTCGACCGTGACCCGGGGCGAGGACGAGGCAATCGCTCGCTGCAGCGGCGGCCTCTACTGTCCGGCACAGCGCAAGCAGGCGCTGCTGCATTTCGCCGCGCGGCGGGCGCTGGACATCGAGGGGCTCGGCGACAAGCTGGTCGAGCAACTGGTCGATGCCGGGCTGGTCCATTCGCCGGCCGACATCTACGGGCTGACCGCCGAAACGCTGGCCGGGCTGGAGCGCATGGGCGACAAGTCGGCGCGGAATCTGGTCGCGGCGATCGCGAAGAGCAGGCAGACGACGCTGGCCCGCTTCATCTTCGCGCTCGGTATCCGCAATGTCGGCGAGGCGACGGCGCGCGATCTTGCCCGCCATTTCGGCAGCCTCAAGGCACTGCTCGCGGCCGATGATGCCGCCTTGCAGGAGGTACCGGACATCGGGCCGATCGTTGCCGCGAGTATTTCCGCTTTTCTCGCCGAGCCGCACAACCGGGAGATCATCGGCCGCCTGCGGGAAGGCGGTCTGACCTGGCCGGAAGGAGAGCAGGCGGAGTCAAGGCCGCGCGCTTTCACGGGCAGAACGCTGGTGCTGACCGGCACGCTGCCAACGCTCAAACGCGACCAGGCCAAGGCGCTGATCGAGGCCGCTGGCGGCAAGGTGGCCGGCTCGGTATCGACCAAGACCGATTTCGTGGTCGCCGGAGAGGAAGCAGGTTCCAAGCTGGAAAGTGCCCGAAAACTGGGTATTGCGGTGATCGATGAGGCAGAATTGCTGAAATTGTTGGAAAGGGAAGCGGAACAGTGAAAAAGGTTCGTAAAGCAGTCTTTCCGGTGGCCGGTCTGGGTACCCGTTTCCTGCCGGCGACCAAGGCCAGCCCGAAGGAAATGTTGCCCATCGTCGACAAGCCGCTGATCCAGTACGCGGTGGAGGAGGCTGTGGCGGCCGGAATTACCGACATGATCTTCGTCACCGGCCGTTCCAAGCGGGCGATCGAGGACCACTTCGACAAGGCGTACGAGCTGGAATCGGAGCTGGCGGCACGGGGCAAGAACGAGACCCTTGATTTCGTGCGCAACATGATCCCCAAGAACATCAACTGCATCTACATCCGCCAGGCGGAAGCGCTCGGCCTCGGCCACGCCGTGCTGTGCGCCAAGCCGGTGATCGGCGACGAGCCGTTCGCCGTGCTGCTCGCCGACGATCTGCTCGACGGTGAGCCACCGGTGATGAAGCAGATGACCGATACCTATGATTACTATCGCTGCTCGGTGCTCGGCGTGCAGGACGTGCCGCGCGGCGAGACGGGGAGCTATGGCATCGTCGATGCCCGGCGCGTCGCCGATCGTCTGGAGCAGATCGGTGCCATCGTCGAGAAACCGAAGCCCGAAGTGGCGCCATCGACGCTGGCCGTCGTCGGCCGCTACATCCTGACCCCGCGCATCTTCCATCATCTCGAAACAATCAAGGCGGGCTCCGGCGGTGAGATCCAGCTCACCGACGGCATCTCCTCGCTGCTCAGCGAGGAGCAGGTGCTCGCCTATCGCTATTCCGGTACCCGCTACGACTGCGGTTCCAAGCTTGGCTATCTGCAGGCGAGCGTCGTATTCGGGTGCCGTCATCCCGAAGTCGGGGCGGCTTTCGCTGCCTACCTGAAGGAAGTCACTGGAGGCCTGAGTGGATAGCAACGAGGCGCGCGCGCTGCTGGCGGATGCCGAACCGATTCATTCCGCAGCGACCATCCAGGCCGCGCTCGGCCAGGTTGCGGCGCGGATCCATGGGCAACTAGCCAAGCGGAATCCGCTGGTGCTGTGCGTGATGACCGGAGGCGTGGTCTTCTGCGGTCAACTGTTGCCCAGGCTCGATTTTCCCCTTGACTTCGACTATCTGCACGCCACGCGTTACGGCCCCGAGACGCAGGGCGGCAAGATCTCGTGGCGCAGTGCACCGTGGATTCCGGTCAAGGACCGGACGGTCCTTGTCGTCGACGACATTCTCGACGAGGGCGTGACGCTGGCGGCGATCAAGGAAAGCCTGAGGCGACTCGGCGCTGCCGAGGTGCTGCTGGCGGTATTTGCCGACAAGCTGAACGGCAAGAGCAAGCCCGTTTCCGCCGATTTTGTCGGGTTGACCGTACCGGACCGCTTCGTCTTCGGCTTCGGCATGGATATCCATGGCGCTTGGCGCAATCTGCCGGCCATCTACGCGGTCAGGGAGAAGGCGGGATGAGTGGTGCCACGGTCAGCGACTTTGTCGACTACTGGCGGAATGAGGGCGAGGCTTATGTGCGGCGCGGTGATTATGCGTGGATGGCCGGACTGGTTCCCGGCCGGCGCGTGCTCGAAATCGGCTGCGGGCTCGGTTTCGGCACCGCCGCGCTGGTCGCGCGTGGATTGGCGGTATTGGCGCTCGACACGCTACCGGAGTGCCTGGCGGCCAGTGCCGAGCGCGTGGGCGAGGCGGCCGGCGGGGTTACCCTGATGCAGGGCGACGTGGCGGCGCTGAGCACGGAACAATTGGCAACGATCGAGACATTTGCCCCGGATGTCGTCGTTTGCTGGCTGATGGGGGCACCGGCCGTGACGACTGGCGCGGCAGCCGGCGACGAGGGAAAGGCGGTGGCCGCCTATCGTGAGGCCGTTCATCGTCAGGTCGCGGAGTTGGCGGCGAAGTTGCTTGCGGTGCGCGCCCTGCATCTTGTCGACCGCACGGCAATGCCTTGGCAGGCCAAGGACATCGGGCGCGACACGCTGCTACGCTATCATCTGGGGACGACGCTGCGCGACCTGCCGTTCGTTGCCGAACGGCGCAATGCGCTATACCGGAAATTCGAAAGCGAAGCGCTGGATGGTGCCCGCATCCGCCGCGCCTATCCGGGGCTGAAAGGCGTCGTGCCGACTCTGGCCTCGCTGTTGGCCGAAAGGAAGGGCTGAATGCTGGCAATCATCGGTGGCAGCGGGCTGACCATGCTGTCCAATCTGGACGTCTCGCATCGCGAGGTGGTGCGTACGCCTTATGGCGAACCTTCGGGAGCGCTGGTCTTCGGGCAGATCTGCGGCCAGCCGGCAATGTTCCTGCCGCGTCATGGGTACGGCCACACGATCCCGCCGCACATGGTCAACTACCGGGCCAACCTGTGGGCGCTGCATCGCCACCAAGCGACAGGCATTATTTCGGTGGCCTCGGTCGGCGGCATCCGTACCGACCTGCAGCCGGGCGAAATCGTCATTCCCAACCAGATTGTCGACTACACGTCGGGGCGCAAGGGCACTTTCTTCGAGGGCAACGGGTCAGCGGTGACCCATGTCGACTTCACTGAACCCTATGACCACGAGCTGCGTCGGCGGATCGCCGAGGCCGGCGCGGCACTGGGCATCGCGATGAAGTTCGGTGGCGTCTATGCGGCGACGCAGGGGCCACGCCTGGAAACCGCCGCCGAGATCAATCGGCTCGAGCGCGACGGCTGCGACCTGGTCGGCATGACCGGGATGCCGGAGGCTGTGCTGGCCCGCGAACTCGGACTGCCGTACGCGGCGATCAGCGTCGTCGCCAACCACGCAGCGGGACGCGGCAACAGCGCCAATGGCATCCACTTCGAGAGTCTCGATAGGGTTCTGCAGGAGGCCATGGGCCGGGTCCGGGTGGTGATCGAGGAACTGGTGGGCTGCCGAAGCAGCCGATTGCCGACCGAAATTCCCGGCTAGACCTTCAGCCGTTCCATCAGATCGGCTTCGAGCTGGATACGGCGGCGGCTCAGTCTGAGGTTGTCGCCACTGATCAGGAAGACGTCTTCCACCCGTTCACCGAGCGTCGAGATCTTGGCTGTGTGCAGGTTGGCCCCGTGCTCGGCGAGGGTGGTCGCGACCGTGTAGAGGAGTCCGGGACGGTCGGCGGCGGTCAGCGTCAGGACGTAATTGGTGCCCCTTTCGTCGGGCTGGATGCTGGCCTCGGCCTTCATCGGAAAATTTCTGACCTGACGCGACAGACGGCCTGCCGACGGCGCCTCCGGTGGAGTCTGGCGGTACAGGCGGTCGGTGAGTTCGTGCTCGACGTAGGAAATCATCTCACGGTCGCTGTGTTGCTCGGCGACATTGAGCAGGACAAAGCTGTCGAGCGCATAGCCGTGGGACGTCGTGTGAATCTTGGCGTCGACGATGCTGTAGCCGGACCGCGCGAAGAAGGCGACGATGCGGACGAACAGATCGGGCTGATCCCTGGTGTAGACAAATACCTGGAGGCCCTCGCCATCCTGATGGAGGCGGGCGCGCACGACCGGCTTGTCGATGAAGATCCGGTAATGCAGCGAACGCGTGTGCCAGGCGATTTCTTCGGCCGAATGGCGCAGGAAATAGACGGTATCGAGTTCTTTCCACAGGCGTTGGTGCACCGTTTCCGGCAGCGCGAAGAAACGCAGCAGGCGTATGGCCTCGGCCTGCCTTTCAGCGATGATGCCCTGCGCCGCCGGCTGGCTGTCGCAGCCGAGATTGTCGAGCGTCAGATGGTAGAGGTCGGCCAGCAACTTGCCTTTCCAGTTATTCCACACCTTGGGGCTGGTGCCGCGAATGTCGGCGTGCGTCAGCAGGTAGAGGGCAGTCAGGTGACGGGCGTCACCGACCAGGCGGCCAAAGGCAGCAATCGCCTCGGGGTCGGAAAGATCTTCCTTCTGGGCGACCTGCGACATGACGAGATGGTGGCGAACCAGCCAGACGACCAGTTCGGTGTCCGCGGCTGACATTTCGTGAGCTTCGCAGAAGGCTTGGGCATCGACGGTGCCGAGTTCCGAGTGATCGCCGCGGCGCCCCTTGGCAATGTCGTGGAAAATCGCCGCAACGTAGAGCAGCCAGGGCCGGTCGAATCCGGTGATCGCGCGCGAGCAGATCGGGTACTCGTGGGCAAATTCGGTCATCGCGAAGCGCCGGATGTTCCGTAAAACCTGCAGGATGTGCTGGTCGACCGTGTAAACGTGGAACAGGTCGTGCTGCATCTGCCCGACGATGCGTCCGAAGGCTGGCAGATAGGCGCCGAGGATATCGAGCTGGTTCATCCGGCGAAATTCATGCACGACCCCGCGCTCGCCCTGCAACAGCTTCAGGAAGGCTACGCGATTGGCCGGGTTCGCCCGAAACTCCGGGGTGATCAATTCACGAGCCCGCCACAGGGCACGCAGCGTCCTGGCGGTCATGCCGTGGAGATCGGAGTTTTCCTGCATGATCAGGAAACTAACAAAAATCAGCGCCGTATTGCCAGCGAAGGCGTCGTCGTCGCGGATGTCGAGCAGTCCGCCGACCGACTGAAAATTGGCGTCGATCGGCTGAGGCATCTGCTGGTTTTCGGGCGCCAGCGCCGCGCCGATGTTCTGCAAGAGTATGGTGTTGGCCAGGGTGATTGCCTTGGCATTGCGGTAATAGCCCTGCATCAGCCGCTCAGAGGCGCGCTTGGCCGGGGTCGATTCGAGACCGTGCTCGGCTGCCAGCGCGTTCTGGTAATCGAACAGCAGCCGGTCCTCGTGGCGCCCGGTCATCAGGTGCAGGCGGATGCGCAGGTGTTGCAGGTACTCCTCGCAGCGCCTGGCATGCACGCACTCCTCGCTGGTCAGGAAGCCGTGCCGTTCGAGGTCGGCCCAGGTCTGGCCGTAACCGGCCGCATTCGCCGTCCAGAAGATTGCCTGAAGGTCGCGCAGGCCGCCTGGCGCTTCCTTGATGCTGGGTTCCAGGCTGTACGGCGTGTCGTTGTAACGCAGGTGCCGTTCCTGCTGCTCGAGCCGCTTGCGTTCGAAGAAAACGAGCGGGTCGAGGTTGCCGCGCAACCGCTTCGCGAAGGCGGTGAACAGGTCCTTGTTGCCGGTCAGTAGACGGGACTCGAGCAGGGCGGTCTGGATGGTGATGTCGCCGGCTGCCGCATCGAGGCATTCCTGGATCGTGCGCACGCTGTGCCCGATTTCAAGCCCGATGTCCCAGAAGTTGCCAACCAGCGTCTCCAGCCTTTCCTGCACTGTGGCGCCGGGTTCCTGCGGCAGGAGGATGAGCAGGTCGATGTCCGAGGCGGGGTAGAGTTCTCCGCGCCCATAGCCACCGACCGCGGCAAGCGTCAGCGAGGCGGGAAAGTCGAGGCTGGTCCACAGCCGGGCAAGGACGTCGTCGACCATCAGGCACCGATTCGTGAGCAGGGCCGCGGCATCGTTGGTTTGTGCATAGTCCGCGAACAGGCCTTCCTGCGCGGTCTTGACCTCGCTGCGCAGTGCCGCGACATCGATGCTCATCAGGCGATCCAGTCGGGCTTTGGACGGCATCCGGCGGAGAGTGTCAGGACCTCGTGGCCGGTAGCGGTGACCAGCACGGTGTGTTCCCATTGCGCGGAGAGGCTGTGGTCCTTGGTGACTATGGTCCAGCCGTCGGCCATTTCGCGGATGGCGGCCTTGCCGGCATTGATCATCGGCTCGATGGTGAAGATCATGCCGGACTCCATCAGCGGACCGGTGCCGGACTTGCCGTAGTGGGTCACCTGCGGATCCTCGTGGAAATTGACGCCAATGCCGTGCCCGCAGTATTCCCGCACGACCGAGTAACCGCTTTTCTCGGCATGCTTCTGGATGATGGCGCCGATGTCGCCGATGTGTCCGCCGGGCCGCACCACGGAGATGCCAAGCCACAGGCATTCAAAGGTGATTTCGCAGAGTCGTCTTGCCTGGATCGAGGCATCGCCGATCAGGTACATGCGGCTGGTGTCGCCATGGTAGCCATCCTTGATCGGAGTGACGTCGAGATTGACGATGTCGCCGTTCTTGAGGATGCGATCACCGGGCACGCCGTGGCAGACTTGGTAATTGACCGAGGCACAGATCGATTTCGGGTAGGGGTTGTAACCCTTGGGCGCGTAATTCAGCGGCGCGGGAATGGCGCCCTGCACGTTGACCGTGTAGTCATGGCAGAGGCGATCCAGCTCATTGGTTGTCACGCCGGCCCTGACGAATGGCTCTATATAGTCGAGCACTTCCGAAGCAAGGCGCCCGGCGACGCGCATCTTTTCAATTTCCCGTGGTGTCTTGATGGAAATGCTCATGGCGGAGGCTGGCGGAAAGGTTGCGAGGGGGCCAAGGATAAAGTATTGGCAGTCATTCTCAAAGCCGGCGGCGCGAGTGGCATAATCCCACGTTTGTGATTTGAGGTTGGGAAACGATGAGCATCCTTCTCCTGGGCAAGGACGGTCAGGTTGGCTGGCAGTTGCAGCGCTCACTGGCGCCGCATGGCCCAGTCATCACCTGCGGCCATGCCGACTGCGATCTAAACGATCTCGATCGATTGCGTTTGCTGGTCAGGCAGATCGGTCCATCAGTCATCGTCAACGCGGCGGCCTACACGGCGGTTGATCGGGCCGAAGCCGAACCCGAACTGGCCATGCGCATCAATGGCGAGGCGCCGGGCGTCCTGGCGCAGGAGGCGGCAAGGCTCGGCGCGTTGCTGGTCCATTACTCGACCGATTATGTCTTTGATGGCAAGAAGCCGGCGCCCTACGTCGAGAGCGACCCGAGCGCTCCGCTGAGCGTCTACGGCCGCAGTAAGCTGGCGGGCGAGGAGGCGATCCAGGCTGCGGGCTGCAAGTCCGTCATCTTCAGGACTAGCTGGGTGTTTGGCGCGCGCGGCGAAAATTTCGCCAAGACCATCCTGCGCCTGGCGCACGAGAAGCGGACACTGAATGTGGTCAGCGATCAGATTGGCTCGCCGACGCCGGCGGCGTTGATCGCCACCGTGACCGGCATCGTGCTCGCCATGCTGCGTCAGGGCCACGCGATGAACCGCGAGACACAGCGACGCTACCACCTCTGTTGCGGTCGACCGGTCAGTTGGCACGAATTTGCCCGCACCATCGTCAAGTTAGCCGGCGCAACGCCGGGCTTCGACCTGCGTCTTAAGCCTGGGGCGATAATCGCCATTCCGGGCAGCGAGTATCCCGCTGCCGCTGCCCGTCCGGCCAATTCGCGGCTCGACTGCTCGCGCCTTGAGAAAGAGTTCGGCTTGCAGATGCCGGACTGGCAACCCCATCTCGTGCGCATGCTGCAACTGCTTGCACTGACACAGAACGGCTATTGAGCTTTCTCTGCACCGCTCGGCAATGCTACAATTCAAAAGTTTTTTCGCGGCGAAAGTCTCGAAGAAGCGGTTGCACGCGAGCTGCGCGCAATCAATCCACACATCCGCAGATTAAGGGTGTCCGCCAGATTTCAGGAATGGCGGGCGTTTCAGGCGGGTGGCGGTTCAACCCTTAAAGGAGTTCTCGTATGTCCGTAACCATGCGTCAAATGCTGGAGGCCGGTGTTCATTTCGGTCACCAGACCCGCTTCTGGTGCCCCAAGATGGCTCCGTACATCTTCGGCGCCCGCAACAAGATTCACATCGTCAACCTCGAACAGACCTTGGCCAAGTACAACGAAGCCATGGCCTTCGTGAAGAAGCTGTCCGCCAACCGCGGTACCATCCTGTTCGTCGGCACCAAGCGCCAGGCGCGCGAGATTGTGTCCGAGGAGGCGCGGCGTGCCGGCGCGCCTTTTGTCGACCAGCGCTGGCTCGGCGGCATGTTGACCAACTTCAAGACGGTCAAGACCTCGATCAAGCGCCTCAAGGAAATGGAGTTGGCGGTCGAGGCCGGCGACCTCGAGCGCATGCCCAAGAAGGAGGCGCTGACTTTCCGTCGCGAAATGGAAAAGCTGCAGAAGTCGATCGGCGGCATCAAGGAAATGCCTGGCCTGCCGGATGCCATCTTCGTCATCGACGTCGGCTACCACAAGATTGCGATCACCGAAGCCAGCAAGCTCGGTGTGCCGATCATCGGGGTCGTCGATACCAATCATTCGCCGGTTGGCATCAACTATGTTATCCCGGGCAACGATGACTCATCGCGAGCCATCCAGCTTTACGCCCGTGGCGTCGCCGATGCCATCCTCGAAGGCCGCAGCAACTTCGTTCAGGAAATCGTCGCTACCGTTGGTGATGACGAGTTCGTCGAATTCCAGGATGAAGCGGTGGAATGAGTCCGCAGTGGCGGGGTACACAGCCCCGCCAGTTTGAAAAGACCAGGAGAACAAGTATGGTGGCAATCACCGCAAGCATGGTGTCTGAACTGCGCGGCAAGACCGACGCACCCATGATGGAATGCAAGAAGGCCCTCACCGAAGCGGACGGCGACATGGCCAAGGCGGAAGAAATCCTCCGCGTCAAGTTGGGCAACAAGGCGAGCAAGGCGGCTTCCCGCATTGCCGCGGAAGGCGTGCTCGGCCTCTATCTTTCGGCGGACGGCAAGCTCGGTGCCCTCGTCGAAGTGAATAGCGAAACTGATTTCGTCGCCAGGAACGACGAATTCATCGCCCTGGCCAAGGGTTGTGCCGAACTGGCGGCGACCCGCGACCCGGCCGATGTCGCGGCGCTGTCGGCGCTGCCGATGGGTGAGGGCACGGTGGAATCGACCCGCTCGGCTCTGGTCGGCAAGATCGGCGAAAACATGACGATCCGCCGTTTTGCACGTATCGCGGCGAGCGGCAAGCTGCTCTCCTACGTTCATGGCGGGTCCAAAATCGGCGTACTGGTCGATGTCATCGGTGGTGACGACCAGCTGGGCAAGGATCTGGCGATGCACATCGCAGCTTCCAAGCCGAAATCCCTGGATGCGTCGGGGGTGCCTGCCGAGTTGATCGAAATGGAGCGTGCGGTCGCCACTGGCAAGGCCGCCGAAGATGCGAGAAAAGCCCAAGAAGAGGGCAAGAAGCCGCAGTCGGAAGATATCGTGGCGAAGCGCATTGAAGGTTCGGTACAGAAATTCCTCAAGGAGGTCACCCTGCTCGGTCAGGTGTTCGTCAAGGCTGAAGACGGCAAGCAGACGATCGAACAACTGCTTAAGGCCAAGGGCGCGTCGGTGGCCGGCTTCACGCTGTTCATGGTCGGCGAGGGTATCGAGAAGAGGGTGGATGATTTCGCCGCCGAAGTGGCTGCCCAGGCTGCTGCTGCCGCCGCCAAGATTTAATCCGCAGGGAAACGCCATGACCACGGCCCGGTACAAACGCATCCTTCTGAAACTTTCGGGTGAGGCCCTGATGGGCAACGACACCTACGGCATCAATCCGCTGACCATCGCGGAGATCGTCGCGGAGATCAAGATGGTTGCCGACCTCGGCGTGGAAATCGGCGTCGTCATCGGCGGTGGCAACATCTTTCGCGGAATGGCTGGTACAGCAACCGGCATGGATCGGGCGACCGCAGATTATATGGGCATGCTGGCCACGGTGATGAATGCGATGGCCCTCTCCGATGCGATGCGTCAGGTGGGCCTGAATGCTCGGGTACAGTCGGCCCTGCGTATCGAGCAGGTGGTCGAGCCGTACATTCGCGGCAAGGCTATCCGCTATCTGGAGGAAGGCAGGGTAGTCATCTTCGGCGCCGGGACCGGCAACCCTTTCTTCACGACTGACACCGCCGCCGCATTGCGCGGATCGGAAATCGGCGCAGAAATCGTGCTCAAGGCGACCAAGGTAGATGGCATCTATTCAGCCGATCCGAAGAAGGATCCTGCCGCGATCCGCTTCGACAGGATCAGCTTCAACGATGCGATCGCGAGGAATCTCGCGGTCATGGATGCCACCGCGTTTGCTCTGTGCCGCGATCAGAAATTGCCGATCAACGTGTTCTCAATTTTCAAGGCCGGCGCGCTGAAGCGCGTGGTCTGTGGGGAAGATGAGGGTACGCTGGTCTATTGTTGATGGAGAAACCGATGATTCCTGAACTCAAGAAGAATGCCGAGAACAAGATGCAGAAGACGCTGGAGTCGCTGCGAGGTGATCTGCTGAAGATTCGTACCGGCCGCGCCCACACCGGGCTGCTGGATCATGTCCTGGTCGACTATTATGGCTCGCTTATGCCGGTAAACCAGGTTGCCAACATCACCTTGGTCGATGCTCGCACCATAGGCGTGCAACCTTGGGAGAAGAGCATGGTACAGAAGGTCGAAAAGGCGATTCGCGACTCCGATCTCGGCCTCAATCCCGCTTCTCAAGGGGAACTGATACGGGTGCCGATGCCGGCGCTGACCGAAGAGCGGCGCAAGGAAATGATCAAGGTCGTCAAGCACGAAGGCGAAAACGCAAGGGTGGCGATCCGCAATCTGCGCCGTGACGCCATCACTCACCTCAAGGATGCGCTGAAAAAGGGAGAGATTTCCGAGGATGACGAGCGCAGGGCGCAGGACGATATCCAGAAACTCACCGACCGGCACATTGCCGATGTCGACAAGATGCTCGGCCAGAAAGAGGTCGAGTTGATGCAGGTTTGACTGACGCTTCAGGCTGACCGCAGGCTACATGGCTCTATTTACCAGTTCGACGCGGCAGGTTCCGGAGGCGGTAGCCGTACCCCGGCACGTCGCCATCATCATGGACGGCAATGGCCGCTGGGCGAGGAAACGCTTCATGCCGCGTTTTTCCGGCCATGCCAAAGGTGTCGAGATGGTGCGCGAAACCGTGCGTTCCTGCCTCGAGTGCGGCGTGGAATTCCTGACCCTGTTCGCCTTCAGTTCCGAAAACTGGCGCCGTCCGCCTCAGGAGGTCAGTCTCCTGATGCAGTTATTTGTCAAGGCGTTGGAGCAGGAAGTCGAAAAACTTGACCGCAACGGTGTGCGTTTGCGGGTCATTGGTGATCTCTCGCGTTTCGAAAAGGGCCTGCGGGAACTCATCGTTGCCGCCGAGGCGCGAACCGCAAGTAATACGCGCCTGCAACTGACAATCGCGGCAAATTACGGAGGTCGCTGGGACATCATGCAGGCAGTTAATGCCATGCTGCGCGCGCAACCCGGGAAGCAGTCGGGCTGGAACGAAGTCGATCTCGAGTCCTTCCTGTCGATGAGTTTCGCACCCGAGCCCGACCTTTTCATTCGTACCGGTGGCGAAGCGCGGATCAGCAACTTCCTGCTCTGGCAACTTGCCTATACCGAACTTTATTTCACCGGAACCCTGTGGCCGGAATTCGGCCGCGTCGAGTTCGACCTGGCGATTGCTTCCTTTCAGAAACGCGAGCGCCGCTTCGGGCGGACCAGCGCGCAAATTGTTGGCGGCGAGTCCAATGCTTAGAACTCGTGTGATTACGGCATTGGTCCTGGTGGCGTTGCTGCTGCCCAGCCTCTTCCTGCTACCCCCGGCCTACTGGGCCTTGCTGGCGGCTGTTTTCATCGGTGTCGCAGGCTGGGAATGGGGCGGCCTCCTCGGTCTGGGCGATCTGCGACGCCTTTTTCTCGGTGGGGCGCTCACGGCTTTCTGCGCGGCCGTTTCGCTGCTCGCGCCGGCGGCGATGGGAGTCGGCGGGTCGGGGGGTGAGGCATCTTCGGCGTGGGTCGTTGCCACCTATCTGGTGGCGGCGGGTTTCTGGGGTGTGCTCGTGCCTTTCTGGCTGCGTGTGAAATGGCATCTGCCCCACGGCTTGGCAGGTATTCTGGCGGGCTTCGTGGTCCTCTTCCCGACCTGGCTCGCTTTGGTCCAGCTCAGAATCCCTGGCCCTGGCGTCCTGCTGGCCGTGCTAGCCGTAGTCTGGATGGCCGACGTGGCGGCCTATTTTTCCGGAAGAGCCTTCGGCAAGCGCAAGCTGGCGCCCTCGATCAGTCCCGGCAAGACCTGGGAAGGCGCCATCGGCGCGGCAGTTGGCGTGGTGCTCTACGGGATTGCCTTGCGCATCGGGTTCGCCTTCACGCCGGTCAGTTTGCCGTTATGGGTGATCTGTCTGCTGGGCGTTACGGCGGTCAGCGTCGTCGGCGACCTGTTCGAGTCGATGCTCAAGCGGCAGGCCGGAATCAAGGACAGCAGCAATGTGCTGCCCGGACACGGTGGCGTGCTCGACCGCATCGACAGCCTGACCTCGACGCTGCCCGTGGTGGCGTTTCTCTGGCTGTTGCTACGGGGTCACGGGTGAATCACCAGAGCGTAACGATTCTTGGGGCAACCGGTTCAATCGGGGTCAACACCCTTGACGTCATTCGTCGTCATCCCGAGCGCTTTCGCGTCTTTGCATTGTGCGCGAACAGCCAGGTGGAAAAACTGTTCGAGCAGGTTCGCGAGTTTGACCCGAAGTTTGCCGTCGTGCGGGATGCCGCGCTGGCTGATAAACTCGCGCTGCGCTGCCGCAACGCCGGCTTGACCACGGCGGTGCTCCACGGTGTCGAGGCACTGAGCGAAATGGCGTCCCATCCCGAGGTCGATACGGTGATGGCGGCTATCGTCGGCGCCGCGGGACTCGAGCCGACACTGGCCGCGGCGCGGGCGGGAAAGAAGATCCTTCTGGCCAACAAGGAAGTGCTGGTCATGGCTGGTGAGCTGTTCATGCGGGCAGTACGCGAGCATCGGGCAATTTTGCTGCCGGTTGACAGTGAACATAATGCAATTTTTCAATCGCTTCCATCCGATATCTCATGTGGAATCTCAGCCTGTGGTGTGCGCCGGATACTGCTGACGGCGTCGGGTGGGCCGTTTCGTACCGTGTCGCGCGCCGATCTGGACGAGGTGACGCCGGAGGCGGCATGTGCGCATCCGAACTGGGTGATGGGGCGGAAGATTTCGGTCGACTCCGCCACGATGATGAACAAGGGCCTCGAGGTGATCGAGGCGCACTGGCTGTTTGACTGCTCACCCGAGCGGATTCAGGTGGTCGTGCATCCGCAGAGCGTGGTTCACTCGCTGGTGGAATACGTCGATGGCTCGGTACTTGCACAGTTGGGGAATCCCGACATGCGGACGCCGATCGCGTACGCGCTGGCCTATCCCGAGCGCATCGACGCCGGCGTGCCGTCGCTCGACTTGCTCGCGGCGGCAAGGCTGGACTTCGAAGCCCCCGATCTCGACCGCTTCCCCTGCCTGCCGCTGGCCTACGCTGCGTTGCGGGCGGGCGGGACGGCTCCAGCCATCCTCAATGCGGCGAACGAAGTGGCGGTAGAATCCTTTCTCGACAGGCGCCTGCCGTTTCTCGGTATTTCCCGGCTGATCGAAGCGACGCTGGCAGCCTTGCCCGCCAGTCCCGAGGGTAGCCTGGCCGACGTGCTGGCCGCCGATGCCGAGGCGCGCCGGATTGCCGCAAGCCTGGTCATGGAAGCCGGCGCTACGTGAGCGAAATCCCATTCTATCTGCTGGCTTTCGTTGTTGTCCTCGGCGTGCTGATCGTGGTGCACGAGTTCGGCCACTATGTCGCGGCACGCTGGTGCGGCGTCCGGGTCCTGCGCTTCTCCGTCGGTTTCGGCCATGCGCTGTGGCAGCGCCGTCTCGGGAAGGATGGCACCGAGTGGGCAATCGGGATCTTTCCGCTGGGTGGCTACGTCAAGATGCTGGACGAGCGCGAGGGCGAGGTCGCCCCCCATGAACGCGAGCGCGCCTTCAATCGTCAGTCGGTGGGTAAGCGGAGCCTGATCGTCGTCGCCGGACCGATCGCCAATTTCGTTCTGGCAATTCTCCTCTACTGGGCTGTCTTCCTGCACGGCAGCGACGAATTGCTGCCGATTCTCGGGACGCCGCCGGCTGCATCGCCGGCCGCCATCGCCGGTGTCGCGAATGGCGAACAGGTGCGGGCGATCGATGGACAGACGGTGGCCACCTGGAACGACCTGCGCTGGACCCTGCTGCAGAAGGCTGCCAGCCAGGAAAGTGTCGATCTGGAAGTCATCAACGAGCAGCGCGAGATCATGGTCCGTCGCTTGCCGTTGCAGGCTGCGGGTGATGAGGGATGGGAAGGTGACGCGCTGGAACGTCTGGGGATCAGGTTTTTTCGCCCGAACCTGCCACCGGTCGTCGGCAAGGTGATGCCTGGCAGCCCCGGCGAGGCTGCCGGAATCCATAGCGGTGACACGATACTCGCGGTTGACGGAACAGCGGTGCGCAACTGGCACGACTTCGTGCTGCTGGTGCGTGGCGCTGCCGAACGTCAGGTACGCATCGACCTGTCGCGGAACGGGACGACCATTGCGGTCGACGTGGTCCCCGAGGCCATTTCCGAGCGTGGTAAGCGGATCGGCCGGATTGGCGTCGCGGTTGCCGAGAGTCGCGATGCGAGCCGTGAGGTCAGGGTATTCGTGCGCTACGGCTTTTTTGCGGCGGGCGCCAAGGCGCTCGTGGAGACTTGGGACAAGTCGGTGTTCAGCCTGGTGATGCTGGGCAAGATGGTGACCGGCGAGGTTTCATGGCGCAATCTTTCGGGGCCGGTGACGATCGCCGACTATGCGGGCCAGTCGGCGCGCCTGGGGATGGATTATTACCTGAAGTTCATGGCTCTGGTCAGCATCAGCCTCGGGGTTCTCAATCTGCTCCCGATCCCGGTTCTGGACGGGGGGCATTTGATGTATCATATAATCGAAGTCGTCAGACGCAGGCCGCTTTCCGAGCGGGCTATGGAGATTGCCCAGCAGATCGGTCTCTCCATTCTTTTCGTCGTGATGGCTTTCGCCTTTTTCAACGACATGAACCGTCTGTTTTCCGGCTGAATGATGAAGAAATCCCTGCTCTCCCTTCTGGTTGCCGGACTGTTCGCGCTGCCCGCCGCGGCATTCGAATCGTTTACCGTGCAAGACATTCGCGTCGAGGGCATTCAGCGCACCGAAGCGGGAACGATCTTCAGCTATCTTCCGCTCAAGGTCGGTGAAACGTTGACCGAGGAGAAGGCTGCCCAGGCGATCAAGGCACTGTATGCGACGGGTTTCTTCAAGGATGTCCGCATCGAGGTTGAAGGCAACGTCATGGTCGTTGTCGTGCAGGAGCGTCCGGCCATCGCGCAGATCGACTTCGTCGGCATGAAGGAGTTCGACAAGGACATCATTCTCAAGGCCCTCAAAGACATCGGTATCGCCGACGGGCGGATCTTCGATCGTTCGCAGCTGGACAAGGCCGAGCAGGAGTTGAAGCGCCAGTACCTGACCCGCGGCAAGTATGCGGTGAATATCACGACGACGGTGACGCCGCTCGAGCGCAACCGGGTCGGCATCAACTTCAATGTCGAGGAAGGCGATTCCGCCAAGATCAGGCAGGTCAACATCGTCGGAGCCAAGGAATTCAGCGAGAAGGAACTGCTCAGCCAGTTCCAACTGACGACGCCCGGCTGGATCACCTGGTACACGAAGAACGACCAGTATTCTAGGCAGAAGCTCGGGGCCGACCTCGAGAAACTGAAGTCGTTCTACATGAACCGCGGCTTCCTCGAGTTTGTGATCGAATCGACCCAGGTTTCGATATCGCCTGAAAAGACCGACGTCTTCATCACGATCAACGTGAGTGAAGGGGAGAGGTATCAGGTTTCCTCAGTCAAGCTGGCCGGCGATTTCTCGATCAGCGAAGATGAACTCAAAAAGCTGGTATTCGTCAAGGCTGGCGACGCGTTCTCCCGCGAGCGACTCAACGATACGACCAAGGCCATCGGCGAACGGCTCGGGAAAGAGGGCTACGCCTTCGCCAACGTCAACGCGGCTCCCGAGATCGACAAAGAAAAGCACCAGGTCGCGTTCACCATCTTCATCGATCCGGGCAAGCGGGTCTACGTCAGGCGGATCAACGTCACCGGCAATACGAGGACGCGCGACGAAGTCATCCGCCGCGAACTGCGTCAGATGGAAGGCGGGTGGTACGACGCCGAGCGGGTCACCCTCTCGAAAACCCGTCTGGACCGGCTTGGCTATTTCGAATCGACAACGACCGAAACACCGGCGGTGCCGGGAACGGCGGATCAGGTGGACGTCAACGTCAATGTTGTCGAGAAGCCGACCGGCAACATCATGGCGGGTGCCGGCTTTTCCAGCACCGAAGGTCTGGTGCTGTCCGCCTCGATCTCCCAGAACAATTTCCTGGGCAGCGGCAACAATGTCGCTCTTGCCGTCAATACGGGAAAGATCAACACCCTGTATTCGTTTTCCTATACCAACCCGTATTTCACGGTAGACGGGATAAGCCAGGGCTTCGACCTCTATTACCGCAAGGTGGATTCGACCTCGACAGACGTTACCCCATACAAGTCCGCATCGTACGGCGGGGCGGTACGCTTCGGCTTTCCGATCGGCGAGAAGCAGGCCTTGAGTTTCGGATTCGGCGTCGACAATACGGAAATCACCGCTTTCCCCACCAGTTCTCCCCAGATTATTGAATTTGTCGAGCAATCCGGCGGCACCCTGAGCAACCCGACCGCAAGCAACTGGACCATTCCGGTTACGGCGGCCTGGGTGAGCGACGGCAAGGACAGCTTCCTGTTCCCGACGACCGGCTGGTATCAGAAGGCCGGTCTGGAAGTGGCGGTTCCCGGCGGCGACCTGACCTTTTACCGAGCTTCGTATCAGTTGCAGCGCTACTTCGCGCTGTCCAAGTCGTTCACGCTGATGCTGAATGGCGAGGTCGGTTATGCCGACAGCTACGGCAGCACGGAATACCTGCCGTTCTACAAGAATTTCTATGCCGGTGGCGTCAATACGGTTCGCGGTTTCAAGGCGGGAAGTCTGGGACCGCAAACTTGGAATCCCTTGGTTAGCACCCAGACCTACGCGATTGGCGGCAACGAGCGCGTCGTCGGCCAGGCGGAGCTGCTGTGGGGCGTTCCGGGTCTGGAAAAGAGCGTCAGACTGGGATTGTTTTTCGATTTCGGCCAGGTCTACGCCACCGGATCTGCGAAGGGAATCCCGTTTCCGGACCTGGATCTCGGCTTGCGCTATTCCAGCGGTGTGTCCTTCGCTTGGATTTCGCCGATGGGACCACTGAAGTTCAGTTACGCCGTTCCGTTCAACGAGGGGCCGTACGACAAGATCGAGCGCTTCCAGTTTCAGTTGGGTACAAATTTTTGATTCAGGAGTGTCATGTTGAAAGCTAAGTCACTTGTAGTCGCATCATTCATTTCCGTCGCGCTTTTCGCAGGGGAGGCGGTGGCCGAACTGAAAATTGGCTACGTCAATACACAGCGCATCTTCCGTGATGCCCCGGCAGCGCAGAAGGCCGGTAAGAAGCTCGAAGGCGAGTTCGGCAAGCGCGATCAGGAGCTGCAGCGCATGGCCAAGCAGCTCAAGGATCTGCAGGAAAGCCTCGAGAAGAACGCTGTCACGATGAGCGAATCGGAACGCCGGGCAAAGGAAAAGGAGTTTGGCGATCTTTCCCGCGAATTCCAGCGCCGCCAGCGTGAATTCCGCGAAGACCTGAACCTGCGTCAGAACGAGGAGAACGCGGCCGTGATCGAAAAGGCCAACAAGGCGATCAAGCAGATCGCTGACGCGGAAAAGTACGATCTGATCCTCCAGGACGTGGTCTGGGTAAGTCCGCGACTCGACATTACCGAACGCGTGATCAAGGCGCTGGCCGAAGGCAAGTAATGACCCGGGAGGGCGGAGTCATTCTGAAGCTTTGCGACATCGCCGCCCAACTGGGCGGCGATGTGCTTGGGGATGGACAAACCGACATCCAACGTGTTGCCACCCTGGCGTCGGCGGGTACCGGTGATATCGCCTTCCTGTCCAACCGGAAATACCGGAACCAGCTGAAGATGACAAGCGCGGCGGCGGTTATTGTCGCGCCGGTCTTTGTCGATGACTTTGCCGGGCCGCGCATCGTGACCGGCGATCCCTACGCTTACTACGCACGGGTCGCCAGCCTGCTCAACCCGGTCCGCACAGGGTTCAGCGGTGTCCACCCCTCGGTGGCGAGCGGATCGCCGCTGCCAGCCAGCACGGCCGTCGGTCCGCAGGTGAGCATCGGCTGCGGCGTGGCACTGGGCGAGAATGTTGTGATTCACGCCGGTTGCGTGATCGGTGACGACGTCAGCATCGGCGATGGCAGTGTCCTGTATCCGCGGGTCACGATCTACCACGGCTGTCGCGTCGGCAAGCGCGCGATCCTGCACTCGGGCGCGGTGATCGGCGCCGACGGCTTCGGATTTGCACCGGAAGGCAGGCGGTGGATCAAGATTCCGCAGATCGGCGGCGTCACCATTGGCGACGATGTCGAAATTGGCGCCAATACGACGGTTGACCGCGGCGCTCTGGAAGATACAGTGATCGGTGACGGTTGCAAGATCGATAACCTGGTGCAGGTTGCGCATAACTGCAACATCGGGCCGAACAGTGTGCTGGCCGGTTGTACCGGGATCGCCGGCAGCGTGACCCTGGGCGAGCACTGCATCGTTGGCGGGGCCGGCATGATTTCGGGTCACGTCACCCTGGCTCCCGGAACGACGATTTCCGGCGGTTCGCTGGTCATGAAAAGTATCACCCAGCCCGGGCTGTACACCAGCGTTTTTCCGCTCGATACCCACGGCGAATGGGTGCGCAACGCAGCGCATATCCGGCGCCTGTCGCACCTCGCGGAGCGCATCTCAAATATTGAGAAACTACTTAAGCAGGCTAAAATAAAGGATTGATTAAATGGATATAATGGAAGTTCTTGAGCATCTGCCGCAGCGCTATCCTTTCCTGCTTGTCGACCGCGTCGTCGCCATCGAACCGGGCAAGCGGATCCACGCCTACAAGAACGTCAGCATCAACGAGCCGCACTTCGTTGGCCATTTCCCGGAGTATCCGGTGATGCCGGGGGTGCTGATCATGGAAGCGCTGGCCCAGGCCGCCGGCATCCTGGCGTTCAAGACCGCAGGCGAGAAGCCGACCCCGAACAGTCTCTTCTTCTTCGCCGGCATCGACGAGGCACGCTTCAAGAAGCCGGTGATTCCAGGTGACCAGTTGCACCTGCACGTCGAGATCGAGCGGCATATGCGCGGTGTCTGGAAATTCAGGGCAGAGGCCCGCGTCGATGGACAACTGGTCGCCGAAGCGCGGCTGATGTCGGCCAAGCGGGACATCTGAAATGATCCATCCCGCAGCCATCGTCGATCCTGGTGCCAGGCTAGGCGCCAATGTCGACATCGGCGCCTATTCGATCATCGGCCCGGATGTCGAAATCGGCCACGATACGGAGATTGGCCCGCATGTGGTGATCAAGGGACATACCCGGATCGGTCGCGAGAACCGCATTTTCCAGTTCTGTTCTCTAGGCGAGATGCCGCAAGACAAGAAATACGCCGGCGAGCCGACGCGTCTGGAAATCGGCGATCGCAACACGATACGCGAGTTCTGTACCTTCAATCTGGGCACCTTTCAGGGCGGCGGCGTGACGAGCGTCGGCGACGACAATTGGATCATGGCCTACGTGCACATCGCACATGACTGCCACGTCGCCAACAAGACCATTTTTGCCAACGGCGCTTCGCTTGCCGGTCATGTCACGGTCGACGACCTGGTCATCTTCGGCGGATTTACCGGCATCCACCAGTTCTGCCGGATCGGCGCGCACGTCATTACCGCCGCATCCTCGCTCGTCCTTCAGGATGTGCCGCCCTACCTCATGGTTGCCGGCAACACCGCGCAGCCCTATGGCATCCACGTCGAGGGGCTCAAGCGCCGCGGCTTCACCAGCGATGCCATCACCGAACTCAAGCGCGCTTACCGCACCCTGTACAAGTCCGGACTGCTGCTCGAGGAGGCCAAGGTCAAGCTGGTCGAGCAGGCGAAAACGCAGCCGGATGTTCAACTGATGGTCGATTTTCTCGAAGCGTCCAAGCGCGGCATCATTCGCTGATGGGCAAAGCGCTCCGGATCGCCATCGTGGCAGGCGAGGCCTCCGGGGACCTTCTGGCCAGCCTGCTGATCGGGGCGCTGAAGAAACAACTGCCGGAGGCCGTCTTCCACGGCATTGGTGGGACCAGGATGGAGGCTCAGGGCTTCGATGCCTGGTGGCCGATGGACAAGCTATCGGTCATGGGCTATGTCGATGCCCTGAAGAATTATCGCGAGATCGCCGGCATCCGGCGCCAATTGAAGAAGCGACTCCTCGAGACACGTCCCGATGTCTTCATCGGCGTCGACGCGCCCGACTTCAATCTCGGCCTCGAAAGGGAACTCAAGGATGCCGGGATCAAGACCGTCCATTACGTCAGTCCATCGATCTGGGCCTGGCGCGGCGGGCGGATCAAGAAGATCGGGCGCGCCGTCGACCGCCTGCTGGCGCTCTTCCCGATGGAACCGCCGCTCTACGAGAAGGAAAATATTCCGGTGACCTTTGTCGGGCATCCGCTGGCCGACATCATTCCACTGGAAACGAGCAAGACTGCGGTGCGGGACAAGCTGGCGCTGCCGCGCGACCTGCCCGTTTTCGCGCTGCTGCCCGGGAGCCGCAGGGGAGAGCTGGAAAAGATGGCCGACACCTTCGTGCAGACCGCCAGGCTCATCCGTGAGCGTTTCCTCCCCGATGCGCAGTTCGTCGTGCCGCTGACCACGCGTGAGACTCGCCTGCGGTTCGAAAAGGCGATTCATGCGCAACAGGCCGACGACGTGCCTTTCCGCCTGTTGTTCGGGCATGCCCAGGATGCCTTGGGTGCGGCCGACGTCTCGCTGGTGGCGAGCGGAACGGCGACGCTCGAAGCGGCGCTGATCAAGCGGCCAATGGTCATCACCTACAAGATGGCGCCTTCTTCCTGGTGGATCGGCAAGCGTCTGGTCAAGTCGCCCTACGTTGGCCTGCCCAACATTCTCGCCGGGCGCTTCGTGGTGCCGGAGATCCTTCAGGACGCGGCGACCCCCGAAGCCCTCGCCGAAGCGCTGGTCAAGCTCTACGAGGACAAGGAGAACGCCGAGGCGGTGGCCGCGGTCTTTACCGACATCCACCTGCAACTGCGCCAGAACAACGCCGAGAAGGCCGCCGCGGCGGTCATCGAATGTCTGAACTGATCGTCCCGCCCGGCCTCGTCTGCGGTATCGACGAGGCCGGGCGCGGGCCGCTGGCCGGGCCGGTGGTGGCGGCAGCCGTGATCCTCGATTCGGAACGCCCGATTGCCGGGCTCGACGACTCCAAGAAGCTCTCGCAACGGAAACGCCTTGCGCTGGCGATTATCATCCGCGAACGGGCGGTGGCCTGGGCGGTCGCCGAGGCGACAGTCGAGGAAATCGACCACCTCAACATCCTGCAGGCGACAATGCTCGCCATGCAGCGCGCCGTGGCCGCACTTACAGTCCGGCCGACCAGCGCGCTGGTCGATGGCAATCGCTGCCCGGAACTGGCGATGCCGGTCGAGGCGGTGGTCAAGGGCGACGGTAAAATCGCCTCGATCGCCGCCGCGTCGATTCTGGCCAAGACGGTTCGCGATGCCGGAATGCTTGTCCTGGATGCGCGTTATCCACAATACGGGTTCGCCAGCCACATGGGTTACCCGACGGCAGGCCATGTCAGGGCGCTGGAAGCGCATGGTGTATCGCCGGTGCATCGCTGCAGTTTTGGCCCGGTGGCGAGAAAGCTTGCATCGCCATGCAACTGATCCGGTCGCGCGCCAACCCGTTCTTCAAGAGCCTCAAGCGTCTCGCCGAATCAGGCCGCGAACGTCGCCAGACCGGGCGCACCCTGCTCGACGGAGTCCATCTCGTCACCGCCTACGAAGCGGTCCATGGCCCGGTCGAGACGCTGGTTGTGGGCGAATCGGCGCTGGCGGGCAATGAAATCGCCGGATTAGTCGCTGGACGCAGGATTTTCGGTCTGGCCGACAGCCTGCTGCGTGATCTCGGTCTGGTTGAAACGCCGAGCGGCCTGCTGGCAGTCGCGGTGGTGCCCGAGGCGACGGTTGCGGTCGACCTCGAAAAGGATGCCATTTTGCTCGACGGCGTCCAGGATCCGGGCAATGTCGGCGCCATCCTGCGCACTGCCGCGGCGGCGGGAATCGGGCAGGCCCTGCTCGGCCCGGGCTGCGCCGCGGTCTGGTCGCCCAAGGTGCTGCGCGCCGGGCAGGGCGCGCATTTTGCGTTGACCATCCATGAGGATGCCGATCTTGCAGGTTTCATGGCTGGCTACCGGGGGACGACGGCGGTCACCTGCCTGGACGATGCAACGTCACTCTACGATGCATGCTGGGAAGGCCCGCTGGCCTGGGTTTTCGGTGCCGAGGGGTTGGGTGTGCGGCGCGAACTGATCGACGTCGCCCACCTACAGATCAGGATTCCCATGCCGGGCGCGGTGGAATCCCTGAATGTGGCGGCGGCGGCGGCGGTGTGCATTTTCGAGGCCTTACGGCGTCGGATGAGATAGGTAAGAAGGCCCCTCACGGCCAGTTCCGGCCATTCGAGTGCGCAAAAACGAGGTGGGCCGAACGGCGGGTAACTGATCGAGAACCTGCCGCCCGATTTTCCGGAATGCAGTTCTGGACTTCGGCCAAAGCGGCCTGTGGTGTTCTGCAAAAACTCAGGCCTCTTGTGATTGCAGACCGGACATTAGAAAACACGAAAATTCAAACACGCCCCATTTAGGAAACCGGGGATAATCGACCACCATATTTTTCCCCATTCTCATATGAACACCAATCTCAACGCCCAGCAGCCCCAAAATCCGCCTGTCCAATTGCCGGAAATTTATCAACTTAGTGGCAAGGAGCTTGATGGGGGATGGATTGTTGGGAAATTGCTAAAGACGCCGATAGATGAGGACGATGGCTATTCGAGCGGCGGAACATTTTCAGTTTGCTACTCCTGTTCGAACAACGGCAAAGACGCATTCCTGAAAGTATTTGATGTCTACCGTGCATTAGTGTCGGCAAACGCTTTGCTGGAACTCGAGAAGGTCACCACTGCCTTTAGCCCGAATTTTTCATAAAAGCAGGCGAATCTCGTTTAACCCATTGATATAATAGGGGTTACGCCAATAACGCTTTGTAAGAAGCCTAAACGAGACCGCCCATGGACCATTCTATCCCAACCCAGCTTCGCTTTCCCGCCAGCGCCGGATTTACGATCCGGGCAGAGTTTGACGGCGGGGCGATGTCCTCCGACTTTGGCGCACTCCTGTTGCGTGGCATCGACCTGCAAATCGGCCTGATTCCCCGCCTGGTCAGCGCGATTCACGACAAACGCCACGCCTCGTACATTGACCATCCCCTGGCCGACCTGCTTCGTCAGCGGATATTCCAGACCGCCAGCGGCTACGCCGACGGTAATGACGCCAACACGCTGCGGCGCGATCCGCTGTTCAAACTGGCGGTCGGTCGTGCCCCGCTGGACGAGGGAAATGACCTGGCCTCCGGCCCCACGCTCTCCCGGCTCGAAAACAGCGTATCGCGCAAAGACATTTACCGCCTGGCCAAAAGCTTCGTCGACGCCTTCATCGCCAGCTACGCCCAAGCGCCTGCCGTGATCGTGCTCGATATGGATCACTCGGAGGATGCCACTCACGGGCAGCAGGAACTGGCGTTCTATAACCCCCACTACGGGAATCACTGCTACCTGCCGCTGTTTCTCTTCGAAGGACTTTCCGGGAAGTTCATTACTGCCGTCCTGCGTCCGGGCAAACGCCCGACTGGCAAGGAGAACGCGGCCATCATCAAGCGCGTGCTGCGCTTGCTCCGCCAGGCTTGGCCCGAGACCCACATCATTCTGCGCGGGGATGGCCACTTCGCGAATCCCGAACTGATGGCCTTGTGCGCGTCCGATCCGCATCTGGACTTCCTCTTCGGCCTGGCCGGCAACCCGGTGCTCTCGCCCAAGGCCGAGCCGCTGCTGAAGAAAGCCCGTGCGCTGCACCAGACACACAGCGCCAACGCCCAGCGCCTGGGGAACGCCGAGCCTGCGGCGACACGACTGTACGACGATATCGAGTATCAGGCGGGCTCGTGGCCCAAGGCTTACCGCGTGGTGGTCAAGGCCGAGGTGATGGCCTTGGGTGACAACCCGCGGTACGTGGTGACCTCGCTGTCCGACCCGACGCCTGATGTGCTTTACAAAGAGCTGTACTGTGCTCGAGGGCAGGACGAGAACTTCATCAAGGCGGTGAAGAACGACTTGGCCAGTGACCGGACCTCCGATCATGCCTTCCTCGCCAATCACCTGCGGCTGTTCTATTCGTGTGCGGCGTATGGGTTGATTCACGGCTTGCGCGAGAACACGCTGGTGCATACGGAACTGGCCAAGGCGCAACCGCTGTCGATTATCCTGAAACTCTTTAAGTTGGCGGTGCGCGTGGTGCAGTACAAGGATCGGATCAAGCTGTCCTTGCCTACGTCGTGTCCGATGAAGGGGGTGCTGGCGCGGGTGACCGAGTTGCTTTACCTCGTCCCGCGCCCGCCGGCACCGGCCTGATCGACTCGGCGACGCCGTCTCATGCTACCGACTCGAATCCGCTTGAGCGGAGGTCAGGTCTCGCCAGCGCTCTGTCCAGGGATCGATGGCGGCAGGGTGTGATGCCCAAAAGTTGGGGTATTTGGCCGATCGTGGCGGGTTGGCAGCAAAATTCGCAGCAAGCTGACTCGCATCACGGCTGGAATGGCACGACATTGACATCGCACGGCGGGTTTATGAAACATCCGGGTTAGGCACGAGTCCTTTATCGTCGATATTTGCAAAAAAGCAGGTTTGTCCCGAGTGGTACGGGGGCTGGCATCCGTAGAAACGAAGATTGCCGAACCATTAATGGGTGGCATGCCAGTACCCTTTTGCTATGTAATTTTCGAGGTTGCTGATCAGGGTGACCTTCGAAAAATGCTTCACCGCACATCGGATGTCGATTTGGCATTCAAGTTCAAGATCCTCCATGAAGTGGCCGTTGGACTCAACCAACTGCATAAGAACCGGATTGCTCACCAGGATCTAAAGCCCTCTAACGTCGGTGTTTTCCAGAGTGATTCCGCCAGCGCCAAAATTCTCGATCTGGGCCGAGCAACTTCGCTAGATTTCAGCGCTCTTCACGACACCTTGGCATGTCCCGGCGATAGTGGCTACGCTCCTCCCGAACAACTATACGGTTACACCACCAACTCATTTGTGGACCGGCGAGCGAGTGGAGACCTGTTCCAGCTTGGCTCATTGTTGAGTTTTCTTTTTTTCTGGCAGACGGCAATCTGCGAGGTGCTTGGACGAGTCCCGCAAGAATTCTGGCCCCAAAACTGGAGCGGCAAGTACGAAGATGTGCTCCCCTACATTCAGGAGGCCTTCGCCCAGTGGCTTGAGGAGGTTGAACCACAGATTCCTGAATGGTGTCGGAGAGAGGTGTTAGAAATCCTTTGCCAAGCATGCGACCCCGATCCCCTTCGACGAGGTGATCCCAAGGCGCGGATGCAGCGCCCCACATCCATTGGTATGGATCGTTTTGTTGGACGTCTGAACAATCTTGCTCGGCGTGCTGAAGTTGCTGTGCGGCTTGCTGGAGCCAAGAAGAATTGAGCAGCAATAAATTTACCGATCGGATCGATCGCCGGGTTATTCCTCGGTGGCGTGTATCAACCGAAGTTGCTGTCAGTGGCGAACTGACCCCACTTAGGGAGAGGGCCCCTACGGTTTCGTTTGATCGCGAACTGGCCCGGTTAAAGAGCGAGATTCTTTTGAATCCGACGCTTGGCGTTGCTGCCGATGCTCTCGGCGTGGCATTACTTTCTGGTGATAATGCTTTGGAAGTTCAGGCCAAAGATATTTTGAACAAGCACCAAGACATCATTCCGGCTGGGTTGCGCAAATTGATTGGCACTCAAGATGAGGTTATCGAAGGCGCTACCCTGTCCAGATGGGACTGCTCGACAAAGCGCAATCAAGTAGCGATCCAGCGTATTCGGCGACTGCTTTTGCAGTATCAGCATAATCCACTCCTGTATCTGGACATGGCACGGAATCAGGCGGTTCTTGGGTTAAGGGAAAAGGCTGAGAAGTCAATCCGAGTTGCATTATCGCTGGCTCCCCAGCATCGCCACGTACTTCGGGCTGCATCACGCTTCTACATAAGCGAGGATGCGCCGGAGATTGCCTTGCGTTTATTGGTTAATTCTCCGATGACGCGCCATGATCCTTGGCTAATGGCTGCAGAAGTTGCCACAGCCCAAGTGGTCGGGCGGGGGTCGAAGTTCTTCAAGCAAGGCAAATTGCTACTAGATCATCCTACTTTCAAGCCCGTTCATTTATCCGAACTGGCGGCAGCGATTGGTACAGTCGAGCTGGAGGATGGCCGTCGCAAGGATGCAAAGCGACGATTCGAGATGGCGATGCTTGATCCTACCGAGAATGCTCTTGCACAAGTCAAGTGGGCAGAGGACAAGAGTAATTCCCGCTTCGCATTTGGAAATCCTACACACAACTTGCTTGGCGCCCACGAAGCGGCATTCATTAAGGCTTACTACCAAAGCCACGACATTGTTGAAGCAGCTCGTCATGTCGATAAGTGGTTCGATGATGAACCTTTTTCGGCTATTGCAGCCATGATGCACAGCTATATGGGCAGTATTCTGGATGATTATCAATCGGTGATCGACGTTTGCGACCTTGGACTGCGATCAAACCCCAATCATCCATGCTTAATGAACAATAAGATTTTTGCGGAAGTATCGTCTGGGCAGGTTTTCGAGGGGGACGAAGAGACTGTCCTCGCCAAACTATCGTCGATCACAAAATACCTGTCTGCTGAGGCGAGCAAGGAGGATGCGGACGTAGCCCATATTGGAGCCAATATTGGACTGCTACTGTATCGAGCAGGTTCTCCAGAGGAGGGGCGTCGAGCTTACGATCATGCAGTGAAGTGGGCAACGCGGAAGAACGAACGTTTTTCAGCCGCCAATGCGCTAATGTTCCATGCACGCGAGGCTATCTTGGCCAAAACAGAATGGGCTGGCGACCTAATGCGCGAGGCCGAAGCGACGACGTTTAATAGTAGCGGCCAGGCGTTCTACATGACCAAATTAAGAGCGTTGGCAGCAAATCCTGAGAAAGCGGGGGAAATACTGAATCCAGCTGCCGCCATGGCTTATCTTCCCAAGAAGCTAGCGCCTAAGTTGGGTATCGATTTCAAGATCGAAAAGAATGACGACGGGACGGTTACTCTCATTGTCCCAAAACGGCTACGACCACAACGCCAGCGTAACTAGGACTTACCAAAAGACATCGATGTGTAATCTGCATCGAATTAATTCAAGAATAGCGAACTTCTGCAAGAGTCCGCTTTAATCAAGAGAAGGGTCGTTTAGCCGAGCGGTTCCGAGTGACCGGTTTGGCCGATCAAGAGTCACCCGTCTGAAATCTTTGAGAGGCGGCTTTGTGTTCAGTAAGCAGCCAAACAGCTTTCTAATGTCATGAGACGGCTGAGGGTCGTTTCCCGCCGCTCAGCGCAGTTTCAGTTCCTGCAGGACGGTGGTCGATATTTCCTCGATCGACTTGGTCGACGAATCCAGCCAGCGGATTCCCTCGCGGCGCATCATCTTTTCCGCTTCGGCAACTTCGTACCGGCAGTTGGCCAGCGCGGCGTAGTTGCTGTTGGCGCGTCTTTCCTCGCGGATCCTGTGCAGGCGCTCGGGCTGGATGGTCAGGCCGAACAGTTTGCTCCGCTGCCTTTCGAGGGTTCCCGGTAGCCGACCGCGATCGAAGTCTTCCGGAATCAGCGGGAAGTTGGCCGCCTTCAGGCCGAACTGCATCGCCAGGTAGAGCGCGGTCGGTGTCTTGCCACAGCGCGATACGGCAACCAGGATCACATCGGCATCTTCCAGATCACGGTCGGTGATGCCGTCGTCGTGGGCCAGTGTGTAGTTGATCGCCTCGATGCGCTTCTTGTAATCGGAACTGTCGGCTGAACCGTGCAAACGACCGACCGTATGGCTGGACTTGACCCCCAGTTCGGCTTCGAGCGGCGCCAGGAAGCTGTCGAAGTACGAGAGGCAGAAGGCATCAGCCTGGTGAACGATGTCAGCCAGTTCCTGATTGACCAGTGTCGTGAATACGATGGCGCGCATGCCGTCACCCTCGCTCTGGCCATTGATGCGGGCAACGGCTTCCCGCGCCTTGGCAATGCTGTCGAGGAAAGGAATGCGGATCTGCTCGAACTCCACGTCCTCGAACTGGGTCAGGAGGCTGTGCCCGAGCGCTTCCGCAGTCAGGCCGGTGCCGTCGGAGATGAAGAAAACGGAACGCTTGATTGGGGCCATGCGGCCATTTTAACCGCTGTTGCGCAAGCCTGAAGCGATGCCGTTGATCGATAGATGGATGTCGCGGGCGACACGCTCATCAGTTTCGCCGGCCCGGTAGCGTTTGAGCAACTCGACCTGCAGGTGGTTGAGCGGGTCCATGTAGGGCGAGCGCAGTTGCAGCGAATGCTTGAGCAGAGGATTGTCGGCCAGGAAACCGTCGTGTTCGAGAATCGCCAGCAGATGCCGGCGGGTCAGTTCCCATTCGGCCTTGATGCGCCCGAAGATGTTGTCGCGCAGTTCGGAGTCGCTCACCAGTTCGGCGTAGCGCGAGGCAATGGCGAGGTCGGTCTTGGCCAGCACCATGTCCATGTTGGACAGCAGGCTCCTGAAGAAGGGCCAGGCGACAAGCATGCGCCGCATGGTCGCGAGACCGTCCGGATTCTCCTGCAAATAGCCGTCGACCGCGGAACCGAAGCCGTACCAGCCGGGCAGCATAAGGCGGCACTGCGCCCATGAAAACACCCAGGGGATGGCGCGCAAGTCTTCGATGCGCTCAGAGGGCTTGCGTGAGGCGGGGCGGCTGCCGATATTGAGGGTGGCGATTTCCGAAACGACGGTCGATTGCCGAAAATAGGTTGTGAACCCGGGAGTTTCGTAAACCAGGCCACGGTAGGCGGTAAAGGCGCGTTGCGACAGGTCGTCCATGACCGCATGGAACTGCTCGGCCGGTTCGACGCGATTTTCATGGTCGGTCAGGCTGGCCTCCAATGTCGCGGCGAGCAGTACTTCGAGGTTGCGGCGACCGGTGTCCGGGTTGCCATATTTGGTCGAAATGACCTCGCCCTGTTCGGTCAGGCGGATCTGGCCGGAAACGGCGCCGGCCGGCTGGGCGAGGATGGCGTGAAAGCTGGGGCCGCCGCCACGCCCGACCGAGCCGCCACGGCCGTGGAACAGGCGCAACCGGACGCCATGCGCACGGCAGACGCGGGTCAGTTCGATTTCCGCCTTGTACAGTTCCCAGCCCGAGGTCAGGAAGCCGCCGTCCTTGTTGCTGTCGGAGTAGCCGAGCATGACCTCCTGTTCGTTGCGACGCCCGGCGATCAGGGCGCGGTAGGCGGCAACGCTGAAAATACCGTCCATCGTCGCCGCGCTCTTCTGCAGATCCTCGATCGTTTCGAACAGCGGGATGATGTTCACGTCGAGTTGCGGTTGCGAACCCGGGTGCAGCAGGCCCGATTCCTTGAGCAGCAGTGCCAGTTCGAGCAGGTCCGAGATGCCGCCGGTCTTCGAGATGATGCAGTTGGGCAGGGCGGCGGCGCCATAGCGCTGGCGCAGTTCGCGGGCGGCGAAGAAAATCGCCAGTTCACCCCGGGTTTCCTCGGAGTATCCCAGGTAGGGCGAATATAGTGGGCGCGGCGTGGTGATTTCCTCAATCAGCAGGCTGATGCGGTCGACCTCGGAAAGTGCCTCGTAATCGGGGCAGCGCCCGGCGCTGGCGAGCAGTTCGGCGACGCTGCGGGCGTGCACCTCGGAGTTCTGGCGCAGGTCGACCGGCGCCAGATGGAAACCGAAGACCTGCACCGCGCGCAGCAGGCGGCGCAGGCGGCCATTGGCCAGGGCGGCGCTGCCGTTCTGGTTCAGTGAGTTCGCCAGCACCCTGAGGTCGGCGCGCAGGGCGTCGGGGTCGTAATAGGCGACGGCCTGGCCGATTTCGCGGCGCGCCGGCTCGACGTGGTCGAGCGTGCGGGCGGTGGCGGCGGCGCGCGCATAAATGCCCGACAGCGCGCGGCGGTAGGGCTCGTCGGCGCGTTGTGGCGAGTGGTCGGTGGAATGCGCCGCCAGGTCATCCAGTTCCGGTGTGGTCCTGACCAGCAGGCTGGAGAGCGGCAACTCGCCACCGAGTTCGTGAATTTCATCGAGATAGTGATCGAGCGTGGCCGCCGATTGCAGGCGCAGCGTTTCGCGCAGGATATCCGCGGTGACGAAGGGGTTGCCGTCGCGGTCGCCGCCAATCCAGGTGCCGATGCGGAAGAACGGCGGCAGTGTCCAGGTCCGCGCGGGATAACGGGTGTGCAACTGCCGCGCGACCTGGACATAGAGGCGCGGAAGTTCGCTGAAGAAGGTTTCCTTGAAGTAGGTAATACCATTTTTGACCTCGTCCAGCACCTTGAGGCGCACCGGGCGCAGCATGCGCGATTGCCACAGGGTGAGGATGGCGTTGGCGAGACCGCGGTCGTTCTCCACCTCCTCCTCGGGTGTCATTCGCAGGCGCTCGCGCTGGTCGAGCAGGTGGGCGAGGTCGCGGTGGTTGCGGATCAGGCTCTGGCGCTGAACCTCGGTCGGGTGCGCGGTGAGGACCGGCGCGACGAGCGCGTGCACGAAGAAGTCGGTGATGGCCTCGGGTGTGACTTCGCTCTCGGCCAGGCGGTCGAGGGCATGGACGAGGCTGCCTTCGCGCGGCGGCGAACCGGCCAGATCGTGCGCCCGGCGGCGCCGGACGTGGTGCTCGTCCTCGGCGATGTTGGCCAGTTGCAGGAAGTAGCTGAAAGCACGGACGACGACCTGTGTCGTGCCGCGCGCGAGCGGATCGAGGAGGGCAGCGAGCTCGGCGTGTGCCGCCGGGCCACCGTCGCGGGCGAAACGCACGGTGGTCTGACGGACGCGCTCGACAATCTCGAAGGCTTCAGCGCCTTCCTGCTCGCGCACGGTGTTACCGAGGATACGGCCGAGAAGCCGGATGTCGGCCCGCAGCGGCTCCTCCTTGTCACTGTCGGGCATGGCGAGCGGCATCAGTGCTTGCGGACGAGGAGGACCGAGGCGTCAGACAGTCTGGAGACCTGCTCGGCGACCGAACCAAGGAGAAGCAGCGCAAGGCCGCGCTGGCCATGGCGACCAATGACGATCAGGTCGCAGCCGAGTTCGCGTGCCTTGGCGACGAGAACCTCCGACACCCGGCGTTTCATCGTCTCGAGGAGGATGGTCTCGGCCTCGACACCCGCCGCATTGGCGGTGGCACGGGCTACTTCGAGTATCTTGGCGCCCGCGTCGCGGATCGCACTCATCGCGTGATCGAGATCGAGCTCCGTGCTCACCGCGCGATGGTGCATGCCCAGCAGCACTTCATCGGCGACATGGGCGATATGGAGTCGGACGTTGGTGGCCCTGGCGATATTGACGGCCTCGGCGAGCGCGCAACGCGAGGTTTCACTGTCGTCTATGGCAACCAGAATTTTCTTGTACATGGCTTTTACAGTGTAATGGACTTTTGATGGAACTTACCTTAACAAGTCATCGGCCCCGGCGCAGCTAGGGAAAACCTCAACTTGCCGGTTGTCCCCGGGACCCAGTTTTCGTGGCAACTCTTGCGGCACAAAAAAGTGAGAAGCGGGAGGAGCATGGCACCTCCCGCTATGGCACTGCCAGTTCAAACGAACCCCCGGCGCTTAGGAAAGCACTGTTATTCGGGTTTCGTCATTCCGGCACATTCCGGAATCCAGCAAAATCTGCAAGCTGGACCCCGGCCTGTACCGAGGTAAAAAATAAATCAGCGTTTCCTCTTAATGGAAATGAACTTCGTCGCGTCCTTCAGCTGGAGCAAGCAGATTGGCACCCAGCACACGGGACATGAGAGTAACGAAAGCGCTGATGCCGACGAAGATCCCCAACCACATCAAACCGTCCGGATTGATCACGACCTGCGCAGCGGCGCTGGACACCGCAGCGGCTGCTGCAGCGACGGGCCTGACGTAACTCGGCACGATGCCAGGGAAGACATAAGCCCACAGAAGGTGAAGGATGCCGACGATGACGGCCAGGAAGATCGAGTGCTTGAAGGTGAAACGGAAGATTTCCGATTCGCGACCGACCATGCCTGTGGCACCGGTGGCCACGGAAATCGACTGGGGAGAAATCATCTTGCCGCAAACGCCACCGCTGGTATTGGCCGACATCGCGATGACCGGGTCGATACCGAGCTTCTCGGCAGTTACCGCCTGCAAATTGCCGAACAAGGCGTTGGTCGAAGTGTCGGAACCGGTCATGAACACACCCAGCCAGCCGAGAATGGCAGCAAAGAAGGGGAAGGCGACGCCCGTTAGGGCCACTGCGTGACCCAGGGAGATTGCCATGCCGGAGAAATTCATGATGTAGGCAAAGCCGAGGATGGTCGCAATGGTCACGATGGGCCACTTGAGCGTCTTCAGGGTGTCACCGGCGACACCAGCTGCCGTCTTCAGGGAGGCTCCCATAACAAAGATGGAGAACATCCAGGCAAAGAGAATCGCGGTACCGGCGGCGCTCAGTATGTTGAAGTTAAAGACCGCCGGCTTGGCTTTGCCGGCCTGGTCGATAACCATCTTGTCGAGGCCGCCAATCGGGATGGCGTAGTCGAACAGCAGCTTGGTTATCTGGTTGAGCGCCTGACTGACCGGCTTGATACCCCAGGCGCAGACGAACAGGGAAAGGAGGATGAACGGTGCCCAGGCCCGGAAAATCTGACCGCCGGTGTAATTCAGTGCTGCTTTTCCCAAACTCTTGGGTTCATCGGGGAAATGCCAGCTTTCTTTCGGGTGCCAGGCCTTGAGGAAGGCGACCGTGCAGATGATCGATACGATCGAGGCAACGAGGTCGGGCAGCAGTGGCGCCGTCAGTGGCGAGTTCGCAGCAAAGTACTGGGCGATGGCGAAGGAGCCGCCGCTGACCAGACAGGCCGGCCATACTTCCAGACCTTTTTTCCAGCCGGCCATGAGGATGACCAGGTAGAGCGGGATGAAAATGCTGACGAGCGGTAGCGTCCGGCCGACCATCTGGCTGAGGGCGAAGGGAGGAATACCGGAGACTTGCCCACCCACCACGATGGGAATGCCGATGGCGCCCCAGGCAACCGGCGCGGTATTGGCCAGCAGGCAGATACCTGCTGCATAGAGGGGATTGAAGCCGAGGCCGGCCAGCATGGCCGCCGTAATGGCAACAGGAGTACCGAAGCCGGCTGCTCCTTCGATGAAGGCACCGAAGGAAAAGGCGATCAGCAGTGCCTGCAAACGGCGGTCATCCGAAATTGAGGCCAGCGAGTTCTTGATGACTTCGAATTGTCCTGTCTTGACTGACATGTTGTAGATGAAGAGCGCCGTGATGACGATCCAGCAAACCGGAAACAGGCCGAAAGCGCCACCGTACAAAGTGGCCAGAGCGGCTAGATCCACCGGCATCTTATAGACAAAAATCGCGATAAGAACTGCGAGTCCGGTGCCGCCTATTGCGGCAAAATGGCCCTTCATGCGCTTGATGGCAAGCGCCCAAAAAAGAAAGAGAATCGGTATTGCTGCGACAAACGCCGACAATCCTATATTTTCCAGTGGATTAACATTCATCTGCCATGTCATCTTCTTGCTCCTTGTTTTAAGGGCGGGGTTCATTCGCCCATTATTAGTTTAACCATCCTCGCTACCCAGTCTCTTCCCCCTCTAACAGGTCATGGCGTCCTCCTTGCGACTGCATTCCTCGAGCAGGTAGGCAATCGATCGAAAAGTGCGCCCGGTTTCTGCCGTGAGCCCGATCTCGCAGGTGCGGTTGGTAGACACGCCGCAGGTACAAGCCGGCGTCAGTTCGTCGTGAATCGTGCGCAGGGCGTGCCGGTTGAGTTCCGGTACGACAAAGCCGCGATCGCCGGCAAAGCCGCAGCAGGTGACGCCGGCGGGTTCGATGATCTGCTCGACGCAGGCGGCCAGAACTTTCTTCAGCTTGGCATCCGAGCCAGTCTTGCGCACGCTGCAATTGATGTGCAGGGCCACCGGTCCGGCCTGTTTGGCAATCATCAGGCGCGGCAGCAGGGCATCGGCGGCAAATTCGTGAAAGTCGTAGAGCTTCAGGCGGCCAGCCAGGTACTTCTGCATGCGGCCAGTACAGGCGCTGGCGTCCATGATCACCGGGTAGCGACCGCCTTCCGAGGCTTCCGTCAGCGCGGCTTCCAGTGCCCCGGACATACTGTCGGCCGCGTCGGGCAGTCCCTTGCTGGCCAGCATCTGGCCGCAGCACATCTGGTCGAAGCCCTTGGGCAGACGCGGGGCGTAGCCGGCTCGGGTCAGCAGGGTCATGATCACGTCGCCGAGTTGCGCTTCGCCGGCCTCGCTCGGCCCGAAGATGCGGCCGCCGCAGGCCGGGAAATAGACGACCGGGTCGCCTTCCGTGGTGCGCGCGGCAGGTCCCTTGCCCGCGTGCGGCATGTTCTTCTTCCAGGCGTCGCCGGAAATGCGCGCCAGGAAGTTGTCGCCGAGGATGCCGGAAACCGCGTGGCCGGCCTTGAGACCGAGGCGCGAGGCGGTGGCCAGTGTGCCGAAGTTGTTGGCTGTCCATTCGCCCACCCGCCTGCTGCCGCTGCTTATCTTGCGGGCACGCAGACGGCGGGTCAGGTCGCCGGTGTCGATGCCGACCGGGCAGGCGGTCGAGCACAGGCCGCAACCGGCGCAGGTGTCGAGCCCCATGTACACGTAGTCCTCGCCGATACTGCCGGCGGGTTCGCCGCTCGCGGCGCGGCGCGCCAGTTCGCGGACGCTGACGATGCGCTGGCGCGGCGAGAGCGTCAGGCGGTGCGAGGGACACAGCGGTTCGCAGAAGCCGCATTCGATGCAGCGGTCGACGATGTCCTCCGCGGCGGGCATCGGCTTCAGGTTTTCGAGGTGGGCGGCGGGGTTGTCGTTGAGGATGACGCCGGGGTTGAGCAGGTTGTCCGGATCGAACAGGCGCTTGATCGTGCGCATCAGGTCGGCGGCTTCCTTGCCCCATTCCATCTCGACGAAGGGCGCCATGTTGCGGCCAGTGCCGTGTTCGGCCTTCAACGAGCCATCGTATTTGTTCACCACCAGATCGCAGATGTCGTCCATGAAACGGGCGTAGCGATCGATCTCGGCCTGATCGCCGAAATCCTGCGTGAACACGAAGTGCAGGTTGCCTTCCAGCGCATGGCCGAAGATGATCGCCTCGTCGTAACCGTGCTGGCGAAGCAGCGCCTGCAGGTCGAGCGTGGCATCGGCCAGCGAGGCGATCGGAAAGGCGACGTCCTCGATGATCACCGTGGTGCCGGTCCGGCGCATGGCGCCGACCGAGGGAAAGGTACCTTTACGCACCTTCCAGTACATCTCGCAGGTGGCCGGGTCGGTCGAGAACTGCAATGGCTCGACGGTGACGATACCGGCCAGCGCCGCATGGACGGCGGAAATGTGCTCGTTCAAGCCGTCGACCGTGGCAGAGCGTACCTCGATCAACAGCGCCGCGGCGTCTTTGTCCAGCGTCATGATCGTCGACGGCAGACCGGGCTTGTCCTGCACCGAGCGCAGCGCCGGGCGGTCGAGCAATTCGACCGCCGAAACCGGTTGCGGCTTGAGGCGGATCACCGCTTCGCAGGCGGTGCGGATGTCAGGGAAGAAGACCAGCGCGCTGGCCTTGAACGGGTCTTCGGCGACGGTATGGTAGGTGATGCGCGAAATGAAGCCGAGGGTGCCTTCTGAGCCGATCATCAGGTGACTGAGGATGTCGATCGGGTTTTCGTAATCGATCAGTGCGTTCAGACTGTAGCCGGTGGTGTTCTTGATCTTGAACTTGTGGCGGATGCGCTCGGCCAGCTTGGTATTGGCCCGGGTGTCGCGGCCCAGGCGTTCGAGTTCGCCGAGCAGCGCGCCGTGGCTTTGCTTGAAGGCGGCAATGCTGGCTGGATCTTCGCTGTCGAGCAGCGTGCCGTCGGCCAGCATCACGCGCATTCCGGCCAGCGTCCGGTAGCTGTTCTCGGCCGTGCCGCAGCACATGCCGGAAGCGTTGTTGGCGGCGATGCCGCCGATCTTGGCGGTGCCGATCGACGCCGGGTCGGGGCCGATCTTCTTGCCGTGCGGCGCGAGACGGCGATTGACCTCGCCACCGATGATGCCGGGACCGACTTTCACCTTGCTGGCATTGGCGTTGATTTCATAGGTGGCGAAGCTTTCGCCGATCAGGGCGAGCACGCCGTCGCTGATCGCCTGGCCTGAGAGGCTGGTGCCGGCGGCGCGGAAGGTGACCGGGGTTTTGTTCGCCCTTGCTGCGGTCAACACCGATTTGAGGTCGTTTTCCGATTCGATGACGGCGATGACCTGGGGGATCAGGCGGTAGAAACTGGCATCGGTACCGTAGGCCAGGCGACGCAGATCGTCGGTGATGACCTGGGTTGCTGGCAATTGCTGACGCAGGGTGTGGATGAGTTGGCTCATGGTTTCATTGCTCCCTTATTCGAGAACTACCAGCAGATCCTTGGGGGCGACGCGATCCCCCGGCGCGACCAGCACCCTGGCGACAGTAGCGTTGCGTTCGGCGGTGATCGAAGTCTCCATCTTCATCGCTTCGATGGAAACCAGGGGGCTGCCCCGGCTGACCTTCTGGCCGGGCTTGACCGAAACCGTCGCGACAGCACCCGGCATCGGTGCAGCGATGTGGTCGGGGTTGCCGGCGTCGGCCTTGGGATGGGTCTTGCGCGTCGCTTCCTGTCCGCTACGGGCGATACGCAGGGGGCGCGGCAGGCCGTTCAGTTCGAAGTAGAGTCGCACCTCGCCGTCTTCCTTGATGTCGGTCTGGCCGGTCAGACGGACGATCAGGGTCTTGCCCCTGTCGATATCGACCGCCATCTCGTCCTTTTCGCTCATGCCATAAAAGAAGGCCGGCGTCGGCAGCGCCGAAACGTCGCCGTACTGGCGGTGGTGCTCGGCGTATTCGGCGAATACCTTGGGGTACATCAGATAGGATGCGAGATCGTTGTCGTTGACATGGCGACCAATGGCCTTCTCCGCCCTGGCTCGTTCCGCCTCCAGATCGGCCTCCGGAAGATGGGCCGCAGCGCGGCCAACAATCGGTTCCTGACCCTTCAGTATCCTGGCCTGCAAGGCCGGTGGGAACCCGTCCGCCGGATAGCCGAGTTCGCCCTTCATCATCGACACCACCGATTCCGGGAAGGAAATCTCGCGCTCCGGGTTCTCCACATCGTCGGGCCCGAGATCGTTGGCGACCATGAACAGCGCCAGATCACCAACCACCTTGGACGACGGGGTGACCTTGACGATGTCGCCGAACAAGGTGTTGGCATCGGCGTAGGCCTGGGCGACCTCGTTCCAGCGATGATCCAGGCCCATCGCGCGGGCCTGTTCGCGCAGATTGGTGTATTGGCCGCCGGGCATTTCGTGGCGATAGACATCGGAAGTACCGGAGCGGATGTCGGCCTCGAACGGTGCGTAGAAATGGCGGACGCCCTCCCAGTAGCGGGCAAACGGGGCGATGCGGGCGCACGTCAGCCCGGAATCCCGTTCGCCGTGTTCGAGCGCGGCGACGATGGCGCCCAGGCTGGGTTGCGAGGTCAGCCCGCTCATCGAATCCATGGCGCCGTCCACCGCGTCGACGCCGGCTTCGACGGCGGCTAGTACCGAGGCGATGGAGCCGCCGCTGGTGTCGTGGGTATGGAAATGGACGGGCAGGCCGACTTCCTCGCGGATTGCCTTGACCAGCATGCTGGCCGCCGCTGGCCGGCAGACACCGGCCATGTCCTTGATGCCGATGATGTGGGCGCCGGCTTTTTCCAGTTGGCGGGCCATGGTGACGTAATACCCGAGGTCGTACTTCGGGCGGGCCGGGTCAAGCAGGTTGCCGGTATAGCAGATCGCCGCCTCGCAGATGGCGCCCGATTCGATCACCGCGTCCATGGCGACCCGCATGTTGTCGACCCAGTTCAGCGAATCGAAGACCCGGAAGACGTCCATGCCGTTCTTCGCCGCCTGGGCCACGAAATAGCGCACCACATTGTCCGGGTAGTTGGTGTAGCCAACAGCGTTGGAAGCCCGCAGCAGCATCTGCAGCAGCACGTTGGGCGCCGCTTCGCGCAGCTTGCCCAGCCGTTCCCAGGGATCTTCCTTGAGGAAGCGCATGGCGACGTCGAAGGTGGCGCCACCCCAGCATTCCAGCGAGAGCAGGTCGGGCAGCAGATGTGCATAGTGCGGCGCGACGGCGACCATGTCCGCAGTCCGCATGCGCGTGGCGAACAGCGACTGGTGGGCGTCACGCATGGTGGTGTCGGTGAGCAGGATGCGCTTCTCGTTGCGCATCCACTGGGCAAATTTCTCCGGGCCGAGTTCCAGAAGGCGGTCACGGCTGCCCTTGGGCAAGGCCGCGGCCGGATCGATAAGTGGCAGTAGCGGCGGAGGCAACGGCAGAGCCGGCTTGCAACGGCCCTTCATTTCCGGATTGCCGTTGACCAGGACGTTGCCGATGAACTTGAGCAGGCGCGTGGCGCGGTCGCGGCGGGGCTTGAAGGTGAACAGTTCCGGGGTGTTGTCGATGAAGCGGGTAGTGCACTCACCGCTTTTGAACGACGGATGGGTAATCACGTTTTCTAGGAAGGCCAGGTTGCTCGACACGCCGCGGATACGGAATTCGCTCAGCGCGCGGCCCATCCGCCGGATCGCTTCCTCGGGATCGTGCCCCTTGGCGGTGACCTTGACCAGCAGGGAATCGTAGTAAGGCGTGATGATCGCGCCAGCATAAGCCGTACCGGCATCGAGGCGGATGCCGGCGCCCGAGGCGCTGCGGTAGGCGGTCAGCCTGCCGTAATCGGGGCTGAACGCCTTTTCCGGATCCTCGGTGGTCACCCGGCATTGCAGGGCGTGGCCCGACAGGCTGATCCTGTCCTGGGCCGGCAGGTAGTCGTCGACGCCGATGCGGGCGCCTTCGCTGATCCGGATCTGCGCCTTGACGATGTCGAGGCCCGTAACTTCTTCGGTGACGGTGTGTTCGACCTGGATGCGCGGATTGACCTCGATGAAATAGAACTCGCCGGAATCGACGTCCATCAGGAACTCGACGGTGCCGGCGTGGGTGTAATTGACGCCGCGCGCCAGCTTGAGCGCGGACTGGCACAGTCCTTCCCGTTGGGCATCGCTCAGGTAAGGGGCCGGTGCGCGTTCGACTACCTTCTGGTTACGGCGCTGCACGGAACAGTCGCGCTCGAACAGGTGCACGAGTTGCCCGTGCTGGTCGCCCATGATCTGGACTTCGACATGGCGGGCACGAACCACCATCTTTTCCAGATAGAGTTCGTCGTTGCCGAAAGCCGAGGCGGCTTCACGCCGTGCCAGGTCGATGGCCGGTGCGAGTTCTTCCGCCTGGTTGATCGCCCGCATGCCGCGCCCGCCGCCGCCCCAGCTCGCCTTGAGCATCAGCGGGTAGCCGATATCCGCGGCGAGGGCGAGACACGTGTCGATATCCCGGGGCAAGGCCTGGGTGGCGGGAACGACGGGCACCAGCACGCGCTCGGCCAGCGCCCGCGCCGCGACCTTGTTGCCCAGCTCGCGCATGACGTTGGATTTGGGGCCGATGAAGACGATGCCGGCTGTCGCGCAGGCATCGGCAAAGTCCGGATTCTCGGAAAGAAAACCGTATCCCGGGTGAATCGCGTCGACCTTGGCCAGCCTGGCGACGCGAATGATGTCGGCGATATCGAGATAGGCGCTGACCGGCTTCCTGCCATCGCCGACCAGATAGCTTTCGTCGGCCTTAAAACGGTGCAGGGCGAACCTGTCCTCGTTGGAGTAGATGCCGATGGTGCGAATGCCGAGTTCGCTGGCGGCGCGCATGACGCGGATGGCGATTTCGCTGCGGTTGGCGATCAGGATTCGGTGGATGGTCTTCACAAGATTGTTCCGATTCGGTGCGTCTAAGCGTTGTTGATCGAATTGGCGCGGCTTTCCTCCACCAATGCGGAGTCTGTGGCCCGGGCCGCCGGACAGCGCATCACCTGCGTTCCCGCAACATGTCTCGCAAGCGCTTCGACGCCGGCTTCAGCGGTACCCGTACTGATGTCCATGCTCCCTGTTTCGATGGCATCAGCCAGGCAAAGCGGCTCCCCAGCCAGGTCGCGAGCCCATACAGCGACGGTGAGCGATAAACCATCGCCCATCCACGCCAGACGGAGGTCATCAGCCGGCTATACCCCGCCCCCTGGCCACGCATGGCCGGGTTGGCATGCGGTTCGCTGAATGACTCTTCGCGCAGGCGCATCAGCAGGTCGGGAATCGGAATCTTCACCGGGCAAACCTCGCCGCAGGCGCCGCACAGCGACGAAGCGGTGGCCATATTTTTGGTGGCTTCCAGCCCGAGCAGGTGCGGTGAGATGATCTGGCCAATCGGTCCGGGGTAGGTGGTGCCGTAGGCGTGGCCGCCGATACGGGTGTAGACCGGGCAGTGGTTCATGCAGGCGCCACAGCGAATGCACTGCAGGGTCTTGCGCAATTGTTCGTCGGCGTAGGCCTGGCTGCGGCCGTTGTCGAGCAGCACCAGGTGCACTTCTCCCGGGCCGTCCTTTTCGTGGGGCTTACGCGGGCCGGAGATCATGTTGAAGTAGGTCGAGATGTTCTGGCCGGTGGCCGAGCGGGTCAGCAGCGAGAGCAGCGGCGGCACGTGTTCGAGCTTTTCGACGATTTTCTCGATGCCGGTGATCGCAATATGCACCGGCGGCACGGTAGTGCTCATCCGGCCGTTGCCTTCGTTCTCGACCAGACACAGCGTGCCGGTTTCGGCGACGGCGAAATTGACGCCGGAGAGGCCGATGTCGGCAACGAGGAATTTCTCGCGCAGCACTTTGCGGCCGATCTGGATCAGTTCGTCTACATTGTCGGTGTAATCGACGCCCGGCACCTTCTCGTGAAAGAGCTTGGCGATCTCTTCCTTGGTCTTGTGGATGGCCGGCATGATGATGTGTGAGGGCTTTTCGCCGGCCAGCTGGACGATGTATTCGCCCATGTCCGATTCCAGCGCACCGATGCCGGCCGCTTCGGCGGCGTGGTTCAGTTCGACTTCCTCGCTGACCATCGACTTGCCCTTGATCATCAGCTTCGCCGTGTGTTTTTGACAAATGCCGAGGATGATGGTGTTGGCTTCGTCCGGTGTTTCGGCCCAATGCACCCGGATGCCGTTGCGCGTCAGGTTTTCTTCCAGTTGCACCAGGAGTTCCGGCAACTTGCCGAGGTTGTACTGGCGAATATGCTCGCCCAGCGTGCGCAGGCTTTCCAGTTCTTCCGCATCGGGGAACTGGCTGATGCGCTTGTCGATCAGGAAATCCATCGCGCCGCGGAAGCTCTGGCGCAGGAAGGGGTTGTCGACAACCTCTTTGGCCCGGGCGCGGAAGCCTTCGGAGGGCATAAAATTCATTGCGTGTTCGCTCATGCCGCTTCTCCCATCAGCAAAATGACCAGTTCCTTCGGGCCATGCGCACCATAGGCCAGCGTGACCTGGATGTCCGCCGTCTTGGAGGGGCCGGAAATCAGCAGGGCGTTGGTCGGCAGGCCATCCTTCCAGTTTTCGCTTTGCATCGCCTCGTAGAAGGTGTTGTAGATTTTGCCGGCATCGAGCAGCACGATATGCACCGGTGGCACCAGTGACATCAGGCGCGGCTCATCGGCGTCCGGCCACAGCACCAGCGTGCCGGTTTCGGCGATCGCGGCGCGGGCCGTGGTCAGGCTGGCCGGGGTGTGGTGGAACATTTCATCCTTCCACGCCTCGATGGCCTGATCGTAGCCCTTGCAGGCGATGCCGCTTGCTGACAGCACGCTCATCGCCTGCTGGCCGTGGTCGGCGCCGGGCGCAACCAGCAACTCGGTCAGTCCCTTGGTGTGCAGGATTTCATTCAGATTTTTTACCCAGTTTTCCGCGTTGACCGCAACAACCTCGGCGTGGGCGAGTTCAATCAGGCGGCGAAAGCGGGCGGCCTTTTCACTGCTGGTTTCAACCAGGCGATGGCCGGCAAACCAGCCGGCGACATCGGGTGCAGGGCGGTTCTCGGCCGGTGCGCCGGCCTTTAGTTTGGCGAGAATGCGATCACGGGCGCTCATTTGTTGCTCCTCCCTTCTGTCCGCCGCAGCAGGAAGCTGGCGATGTGTTCGCCAGGCAGGCTGGGCTGCGTGCGGCCTTCCTGTTCATCTTTCCACGCCGCATGCCCGAGGATGTTCATCAGGCAACCGCAGTCGGCGCTGACGACGCGCTCGGCGCCGGTCGCCTTGAGCGCCTTGACCTTATCCCCGACCATGGCACCGGAAATCTCCGGCTGCTTGATCGAGAAGGTGCCGCCAAAACCGCAGCACTCCGACTCATGATCCTGTTGCGCGACAATGACTTTTTTCAGGTCGCCGAGCAGCTTGCGTCCGGTCAGATGGACACCCATTTCGCGGCGCGCCGAGCAGGAGGTGTGCAGCACCACAGTGCAGTCGCTGCCCTTGTCTTCCGGCTGCCAGCCGAGAACATTAACCAGAAAATCGGTGAATTCGTAAATGCGTGCCGACAATTTCTCGGCCTGCACCTTGCGCGCCAAGTCGTCGGCGAACAGGGTCGGGTAATGGTGTTTCATCATCCCGGCGCAGGAGCCGGACGGCACGACTACCGGCCAGTCGTTCGGGAACAGGGTCAGCTGGTGCGCCGCCACCTTGCGCGCTTCGTCGGGAAATCCGCTGGTATGGGCGGGTTGACCGCAACAGGTCTGTTCTTGAGGGAAATGCACGCGGATTCCTTCGCGCTCGAGGAGGGCGATGGCGTCCATGCCGGCACCGGGGAAGAACTGGTCGATCACGCAGGTGGCGAAGAAATAAACGTCGCCTGGCCGACGCGGTGGGTTTCCTTGTTCGCTCATCGTGCCTCCGTTGGTAAATTGGTAAGACCAATAACTTCCGTGTCAGGAATGAACAATACATCGGTTGTTTGGTAAATGATATAGGGGTTTTTCCGGAGCTTGCGCTTGACCGGCTTGCTGACTAAAATGACGTGGTCTTACCAATTGAAGTGCCGAATTCATCCATGCCGCAAACCAAGGTGCAGGTTCCGCGTATTTCCGATGCCGTCGCCGCGTCGCTCGAGCGCCGCATTCTGGAAGGCTCGCTCAAGCCCGGCGATCGTCTGCCGCCGGAGCGTGAACTGGCAACTGAATTCGGCGTCTCGCGCCCGTCGTTGCGTGAAGCCATCCGGAAACTTGCCTCCAAGGGACTGGTGCAGAGCCGCCAGGGTGGCGGTACGTATCTGACCGATCGTCTCGAGTCAAGTTTCTTCGATCCCTGGCAGAACATGCTGGGGGAGCATCCCAATCTACGCGAGGACATGCTCGAATTCCGCCGCATGCTCGAAGGGCAGGCTGCCGAATGGGCCGCCGAACGGGCGACAGAGGCTGACCAGACGCGCCTCGACCAGGCTTTCACAGCCCTCAACGATGCCTTCCTCGCCAATGATCTGGATAGCCGTTCGCGCGCCGACATCGCTTTTCATCAGACCATCGGCGAGGCCTCGCACAATGTGTTGGTCGGCCATCTCTCGGCGACCCTGCTGCGCCTGATGCACGACAACATCCGTCTGAATCTGGGCGAGTTGCGGAGCGTTCCCGCCGCCGGCTCGTTGCTGATGCGCCAGCACGAAGCGATGCACGCGGCGATCCGCGAGCGCAAGCCGGTTGCCGCCCGCGCCGCCGCCGAAACCCACATCGATTTCGTCCGCGAAACGCTGGCCCAGTCGCTGCGCTCGGCCGCGCGGCGCGAAACGGCCGCCCGGCGTCTGCACACCGAATTTTCACCTTCCGATTCACATTTTTCCTGACTGGATATTCTGAAAGGAATCCGCATGAACCACCTGGTTATCCCCTTTGAAGAACTGCGCATGACTGACGTCGAACAGGTCGGCGGCAAGAACTCGTCGCTCGGCGAGATGATCAGCCAGTTGGCTGACTCCGGCGTGCGCGTGCCGGGCGGCTTCGCCACCACGGCGCTGGCTTACCGCGACTTTCTGGCGCAGAGCGGCCTCGACGCCAGGATCAATGCCGCGCTCGACGCCCTCGATGTCGATGACGTCAATGTGCTCGCCGCCTGCGGTGCGCGGATTCGTCGCTGGATCATGGAAACACCGTTCCCGACCGAGTTGACCGTGGCCATCACCGAACAGTACCAGCGCCTGGTCGCCGGTTCGGCTGCCGACATGTCGTTCGCCGTGCGTTCCTCGGCCACCGCCGAGGACCTGCCCGATGCCTCCTTCGCCGGCCAGCAGGAAACCTTCCTCAACATCGTTGGGCTCGAAAACATTCTGCACGCGATCAAGGAAGTGTTCGCCTCGCTGTACAACGACCGTGCCATCTCCTACCGCGTGCACAAGGGCTTCGTCCATGCCGACGTCGCGCTTTCGGCCGGTGTCCAGCGCATGGTGCGCTCCGACAAGGGTGCCGCCGGCGTGATGTTCACGCTCGATACCGAATCCGGGTTCCGCGATGCCGTCTTCGTCACCTCAAGCTATGGGCTGGGCGAAACGGTAGTGCAGGGCGCCGTCAATCCGGACGAGTTCTACGTGCACAAGCCGATGCTGGCTGCCGGCAAGAAGGCTGTCGTGCGCCGCAACCTTGGCTCCAAGATGATCAAGATGACCTTCGCTGCCGAAAAGGCTGCCGGCCGCTCGGTGGTCACCGCGGAAGTTCCGGAAACCCTGCGCCACAAGTTTTCGATCAACGACGATGAAGTCCTGGAACTGGCCCGCTACGCGATGATCATCGAGCAGCATTACGGCCGCCCGATGGACATCGAGTGGGGCAAGGACGGTGTCGACGGCAAGCTCTACATCCTTCAGGCGCGCCCGGAAACCGTGCAGTCGCAGTCCGGCGCCGGCAGGATCGAAAAGTTCAGGCTCAAGCAGTTCTCCAAGGTGCTGGCCTCCGGCCGCGCCATCGGCCAGAAGATCGGCATCGGCCCGGTGCGCATCGTCAGCGATCCCAAGCAGATGGATCAGGTCAGGCCGGGCGACGTGCTGGTGGCCGACATGACCGACCCCAACTGGGAGCCGGTCATGAAGCGCGCCGCCGCCATCGTCACCAACCGGGGAGGGCGGACCTGCCACGCGGCGATCATCGCCCGCGAGCTCGGAATTCCGGCGATCGTCGGTTGCGGCGATGCGACTCATACGCTGACCGAGGGCGAGGAGGTCACCGCTTCGTGCACCGAGGGCGATACCGGCCACGTCTATCGCGGCCGTCTCGATTTCGAAATCTCCTCCCGCGACATCTCCGCCATGCCCGAGGTGCCGGTGAAGATCATGATGAATGTCGGCAACCCGGAACTCGCCTTCGAATTCGCCCAGTTGCCGAACGCCGGCGTCGGCCTCGCCCGCGTCGAGTTCATCATCAACAACGTCATCGGCATCCACCCCAAGGCCATTCTTGACGTCGAGCGCCTGCCGGCCTCGAAGCGCGAGGAAATCAAGCGCCGCGCCCGTGGCTATGCCTCGCCGAAGGAGTTCTTCGTCGAGAAGCTGGTCGAGGGGGTCGCCACCATCGCCGCCGCCTTCTGGCCGAACCCGGTCATCGTCCGCCTCTCTGACTTCAAGTCCAACGAATACCGCAAGCTGCTCGGCGGCGAACTCTACGAGCCGGAAGAAGAAAACCCGATGCTCGGATTCCGTGGCGCCTCGCGCTACATCGCGAACACCTTCGAGGACTGCTTCGAGATGGAATGCCGGGCCATGAAGAAGGTCCGCGGCGAGATGGGGCTGACCAACGTGCAACTGATGGTGCCGTTCGTGCGCACTGTTGGCGAGGGCCAGGCTGTCGTCGACCTGTTGGCTGAACACGGTCTGAAGCAGGGCGAGAACGACCTCAAGCTGATCATGATGTGCGAAATCCCCTCGAACTCGCTGCTCGCCGACGATTTCCTGAAGATCTTCGACGGCTTCTCGATCGGTTCCAACGACCTCACCCAGCTCACCCTCGGCCTCGATCGCGACTCCGGCCTCGTCGCCAATCTTTTCGACGAACGCGACCCGGCGGTCAAAATGCTGCTGGCGATGGCCATTTCGTCCGCCAACAAGGCCGGCAAGTACATAGGCATCTGCGGCCAGGGTCCGTCCGACCATCCCGACCTCGCCGAATGGCTGATGGATCAGGGCATCGACAGCATCTCGCTGAACCCGGATACGGTGGTCGATACCTGGATGCGTCTGGCGACCCACAAGAAGGGCTGATTGTTGCGGTCGACTGCAGAAAACAGGCAAAAATGAATAGGCCGGGGAAACCCGGCCTATTCTATTCAAGGTGGATATTGGGTGTCTCAGGTCGACCCATAGCACTCAATCACGGGAGTCTGCAATCAGGAAACAGGATTCTCGAACTGAGCGGCAGCAATGTAAATGGACCAGACCTTTGTCATGCCAAGGTATTGACGCGTAGCGCATGATGTACGACAAGTCATCGGCGATGCCTGTCAGAAATAATCGCTGCGCCGTGGGACTAACCACCTAGCCCAAATGCGACATGAATGATTGTTCACCAAGCAAAATCATATTGCTGAATAATTTGCCACATTCGAATGTCGGGAAAATCCATGATTTTTGAACCAATGCACGCTCGATCAACAGCATTTTTCGGCAACGTGCAAACAGGTTGCCTCCGCGTTCAGCCGATCATGCACATTGCCCAAACGATCAGCGAATTGGGTGGCGACCCGCATCAGGTGTTTGCCGCCGTCGGAGTCAGTGCGGACTTGTTCGCTCATCCTGACAATGTGATTTCGTTTGAGATGATGGGAAATTTGTTCAAACAAAGCGTAGAGGCAACCGGATGCCAGCACTTCGGCTTGCAATTGGGGGCCGGCGCCACTGCCAATCCACTGGGTTTGCTTGGCGAAGTCATAGGCCAGTGCGTTGATGTCGGAACGGCGATTGCCTATTTGCAGCAAAACTTTCATCTGCATGATCGTGGTGCATTGGCGACCCGCACAATCGAAGGTCCGATGGCATCACTTGGGTACGTCGTGTTTGACGGCAGTATCCCCGCTATCGATCAAATCAGCGATGCTGTGATAGGGATCGGCGTGGGAATAATGCGTGCGTTGTGCGGCCCGGAATGGCGACCGACATCAATCAAGTTGCCGCATCGTCGACCGGACAATGTGCGCCCGTACCAGAAATATTTCGGTTTTATCCCCGAGTTTGATGCAGAACGTGTAGCCCTGTATTTCCCGACCCTGGACTTCAAACGGAAAATTGCTGGTGCCGACCCCGAGAAATTTGCCGTACTAAAAGAAGACCTGAAGACTATCGCCAGCCTGAATGATTTGAGTTTCGTCGATCAGGTGCAGCGAGTTGTCTATGGGCTCGTGGCGCTACGCCGGTGTTCGCTCGACGAGGTTTGCGCCCAGTTTTCGATGAACAAGCGGCGCGCAAATCGACTGCTTGAACGCGAGGGAACGACCTACCATCGAATTATGCAGGACGCCCTGCGTATTCATGCTGAAAGGTTGATTGTCAATACGGACATGAATTTTGGAAAAATCGCTGCGGCACTTAACTATGCCGATGCCAGCGTATTTTCGCGTGCCTTTCGTGGCTGGCATGGCTGCTCGCCCAAGGTGTGGCGGGCAGAGAACTCTCAGCCCGCCGCCATTGTGTCGCGTTCTGCAAAGAAATTATAAGCAGATTACCCCACAATGCTTTCCAGGCCAGCTTGATCAGAAAGCCATCTCAATTCCTGGAAGGTCATCACATGAATGCACGGCATTGTTCATCAGCATTGATTACATCAATGGGTGTTCTTTGCGCTGTCTTGGTTGTACCTGCGCATTACGGCCCGCTGGAGCCGTGGATCAGCAAAAACTAGCGTCCCAGAGAGGTCGAGTCGGTCAAATAGCTTACTGTTGCAGTACCTTTTGGAGCCTGGCCTTACGTGTCTGAAGACAATGAAGACCAGGTCAACAAGCGTTCGATACGGCACAAACAAGTCATAAATCAGGAGTCATCAATATGAAAACATTCCTTCACACCAGCTTCAAACTGGCGATGGCTAGCGTGCTTGCGCTGACTTTGTTGCCGGCCGGGGCTGCCAGTACGACTGCTGCACCCGCTGTCACTCCCGCCGAAGCCCGCGCCATCGCCAAGGAAGCCTACATCTACGGCTACCCGCTGGTGGACAACTACCGGGTCCAGTACGCCTACTACGTGAACAAGAGCAATCCCAATTTCAAAGCGCCCTGGAACCAGATCACGAACATCAACAACGTCTTCACGCCAGCCGATACGGCGGTGCAGACGCCCAATTCGGACACGCCCTATTCCTGGATAGGCCTGGACCTGCGCGCCGAGCCGATCGTGCTTTCCGTGCCGGCGATCGACAAGAAGCGCTACTACGACGTGCAGATGTGGGACGCCTACACCTACATCATCGGCTACGCGGGTTCGAGAACCACGGGCAACGAGGCCGGCAATTTCATGATCGCCGGTCCGGGCTGGAAGGGCGAGACGCCCAAGGGCATCAAGAAGGTGTACGTGTCCGATACCGACTTCGGCGTGGTCGTGTTTCGCACGCAATTGTTCGATGCGGCCGACATCGACAACGTCAGGAAGATCCAGGCCCAATACAAGTCGCAGCCGCTGTCGGCTTTCTTGGGCACAAAGCCACCACCGGTCGCACCGGCCGTGAACTTCATCAAGCCGTTGACCAAGGAAGAGCAGAAGACTTCACTGGAGTTCTTTAACATCATGAACTTCGTGCTGGGCTACAGCCCGACGGTGCCGAGCGAGGTGGCCCTCAGGGAACGCTTCGCCAAGATCGGCATCGAGGGTGGCAAGACCTTCGACCCCGCCAAGCTCTCACCTGAAATCAAGGCCGCCATCGAGCAAGGCCGCGCCGACGCCTGGCAGGCCTTTGCCGGTGGAGTGAAGCAGATGGAGGAAGGCAAGCTCACCTCCGGTGATGTCTTTGGCAGCCGCGAATTCCTGAAGGACAACTACTTGAACCGCTGGCTCGGCACCATCGGCATCTACGGCAACGCCAAAGAAGAGGCGATGTATCCGATTTACCGCGTGGACAGCGAAGGCAAACCACTCAGTGGTGCCAATCGCTACACGCTGCGCTTTGCCCCCGGCCAGTACCCGCCCGTTCACGCCTTCTGGTCGCTGACGATGTACGACTTGCCGCAAAGCCTGCTGGTGGCCAATCCGATCAACCGCTACCTCATCAACTCACCGATGCTGCCGCAGATGAAGAAGGATGCCGACGGCGGGCTCACCCTCTACATCCAGAGTCAATCGCCCGGCAAGGACAAGGAGTCCAACTGGCTGCCCGCGCCGAAAGGGCCGTTTGCCACCTACATGCGCCTGTACTGGCCGAAACAAGCCGCACTGGACGGCTCGTGGACGCAGCCCAAGTTGATCAAGGAGTAATGCCGATGAAATCCTCCCCGTACACCATCATCAGCCTGGCAAGCGCTGTCTTTGCCGGCCTGTTGATTGCTACAAGCGCATGGGCGCAGACGAGCCCGAAGATGAAGATGACGACCCCGATGCCGGAGTCGATCACCACGCCCGCCCAGATCGAATCCCGCCTCGGCACCCTCGATTTTCCGCAGGGCTACCCGACCGACAGCACGGCGGAGAAGCTCTACGAGCACCTGAACTTCATGCACGGCGTGGAGGCGTTTCTCTACGCCTTGCCGGGTGCGTCGGTGCACGCGGCGGGCCGAGGCATCAAGAGCCAGGGCGGAGACAACCACACGGTTCTGATCTTCGAGCAACTGATGGACTCGAAGTCCCTGTTTCTCACCGCCAACACCGAGAGCATCTACAACGCGATGTGGCTGGACCTGAAGGACGGCCCGCTGGTGATCGAATCGCCCCCCGATATCCTGGGCATCGTCAACGACCACTGGTTCCGCTACGTCGGTGACATCGGCAACGCCGGCCCGGACAAGGGCAAGGGCGGCAAGTTCCTGCTGCTGCCGCCGGGCTACGAGGGCGAGGTGCCGAAGGGCTACTTCGTGATGCGCTCCCCCACCTACCAGAACCTGTATTTCTGGCGCGGATTCATCAAGGACGGCAGCACCGCGACCGCGGTCGAGAACACCAGGAAGTTCGCCAAGGTCTACCGGCTGGCCGATGCCAAGAATCCGCCGCCGATGAAGTTCATCGATGTGTCCGGCAAGTTCTTCAATACCATCGGCGGCAACGACTTCAGCTTCTTCGAAGACATCAACGAGATCGTCCAGGCCGAGCCGAACAAAGCCTACAGCCCGGAAATCCTCGGCATGCTCGCCGCCATCGGCATCGAGAAGGGCAAGTCCTTCAATCCGGACGAAAAACTCAAGAAGACGCTCGCCGAAGCCGTGGCCGTGGGCAATGCCACCGCGCGCACCATCGCCTTCAAGCCGCGGATGAAGGACGCCTACCTCCATCCCGGCAGTTCATGGTTTTTCACCTTTGTGGGCGGCAGCTACCAGTTCCTCTCGCAACCGGGCGTGCGCAATCTGGAGGCACGCGTGCTGTTCCACTACAACTACACCGGGATCACCCCGGCGATGGCCTTCGAAATGGTGGGCATCGGCTCGCAGTACGTCATGGCGACCGCCGACGCCAAGGGCAGGCCGTTGGAAGGTGCCAAGACCTACAAGATTCGGCTGCCACCGAACATCCCGGCCAAGGACTTCTGGTCCTTCGTCGCCTATGACAACCAGAGCCGCTCCATGCTGCAGACCGACCAGCAGTTCCCGAGCATCGGAAGCAAAGACAAAGACATCGCCATCAACGCCGATGGTTCAGTGGATGTTTGGTTCGGCCCGACGGCCCCCAAGGGGCATGAAAACAATTGGGTCCAGACCGTTCCCGGCAGGGGCTGGAGTGTGCTGCTGCGCCTGTATGGGCCCGAGAAGAGTTGGTTCGACAAGACCTGGAAGCCGGGTGAGTTCGAATTGCAACAGTAACAAGATTCGAAATAGCCGGCTCGGCGGGGTCATAATCGACCTCGCCATCGGTCAGCCCCAGTAATAGCAAGAGGAAGTCTTTATCTATGGCCTGCCGCTGGTGATGAACTACGCGATTATGAACGGATATACGCTGTTCGCCACGCTCGTGATTCCGCTCGGTTCGGGCAAGTGAAGTCCAGACCAAATGATGGCCCGCGCATTACAGATGGCGGCTATTAGAGCGTAGTGTGCATTCATGATCGGCTGTTAACTGGAAGCTAAATTGGGGGAGGCTACTTCCGCTTCTGGCCGGGAGGGTCAGTTCGCCTTGTTTCCCGTAAAGCGACGCCTACAAAATTAGTTGGGTGGCCCAACGGCAGCTTTCTGGCGCCATCTCCCAAAGGCAGTTGCCGGATACAAAGGTGATCTGGGATCGCTTGAACACAACCCACGTGAAGTCAGGCATGAACCAAAATCGGGCTATGCAACGCTCAAAAATGCCGAGTTTTAAGGTGCTTTTTGGGGAATCTGAGAATCTTTTGCGGGTCGTCGGTACTCTGATCCAGAGTCGGCGCAGTCAGACACGAGGAAGCGATGAACCAGTCCTGGATGCAAGAAGCGGTAATTTTTCTGGCAGCGGCAGTCATTGCTGTTCCCTTATTCACGCGGCTCGGTCTGGGCACCGTGGTTGGCTACCTGACTGCCGGCATGCTTATTGGCCCGTGGCTGTTGGGCCTGGTCGGCGATGTCGACAGAATCCTGCATGTCGCCGAACTCGGCGTTGTGCTTCTGTTGTTTGTTATCGGCCTCGAACTGCAACCCTCGCGCCTCTGGGCGATGCGCCGCCCGGTGTTCGGCCTGGGTGGTGCGCAGCTTCTCGTTACCGGCTTGACCCTTGGCGGTATTGCTCTGTTATTTGGATTACCTCCAGTGGCGGCGTTTATCGTCGGGCTTTCGATGTCGCTATCCTCTACCGCATTGGCGCTGAAAATTCTCGCCGAGCGGAAGCAACTCACAAGCCAGCACGGCCGAGCATCATTCGCAATCCTGCTGTTTCAGGATCTCGCCGCGATTCCCCTGCTGGCGGTTTTCCCACTGCTGGACGGGAGTATGAGTCAAGGCTGGGATTGGTTTGGCGCCGCCAAGGTTGTGGCCATGGTATGCACCGTTATCATCGCTGGGCACTGGCTGCTTCGTCCATATCTGCGTCTCGCCGCCACTGCCAATAGCCACGAGGTATTTGTCGCCGCCACGCTGCTCGTCGTGGTGGGTATGGCGCTGTTCATGCAGCAGGCAGGCCTGTCCATGGCGCTGGGATCCTTTCTCGCCGGCGTCCTGCTTGCGGATTCGGAGTACCGACACGAACTCGAGGCCGATATCGAACCGTTCAAGGGGCTGCTGCTCGGCCTGTTCTTCATTGCGGTCGGCATGTCGGTCGACTTGCGCCTGGTGGCGCAGCAGCCGCTCACGATCTTCGGTTTGACCGTTGGGCTGATGGCTGTCAAGGCGCTGATCCTCTATTCGCTCGCGCGGCTCAACCGATATAGCCACGGCTCCGCGGTGAATCTTGCCTTGTACATCTCTCAGGGTGGCGAGTTCGCGTTCGTTCTGTTCGGGGTTGCCGCGGGATCGGACATCCTCAATAAAACGCTGGCGGATACGTTGGTCGTCGTGGTCTCGCTATCCATGGTGGTCACCCCACTGCTCGTGAGCATTAACGAAAAATGGCTCAAGATCGGCCACGATGGGGTTGCCGAGCCGCGACCGTTCGACCAGATCGAGCCACGCGAGCACCGCGTGATAATCGCCGGCTTTGGCCGTTTCGGTCAGATGATCGGCCGTACGCTTCGCATAAAGAGCATCCCTTTTACCGCGCTTGAGGCAAGCTTCGAGCAGGTCGATTTCGTACGCAAATTCGGCAACAAGATCCACTTCGGGGATGCTTCCCGGCTCGATCTGCTGCGCGCGGCCCGTGCCGACCTCGCCGAGATTTTCGTGCTCGCCATCGACGATATCGATGCCTCGGTCAAGACCGCCGCGATGGTCAGAAAGCACTATCCGCACCTCAAGATTTACGCCCGCGCCCGCAACCGCGTGCATGCCTACCGGCTAATGGACATCGGCGTGGATAAACTGATTCGCGAAACACTGCTGTCGAGCCTCGAACTGGCGCGTGACATCTTGGTGGAGCTGGGCTATTCGCCGGCAGATGTGCTGGAAACCGTGCGGTTGTTTCGCCAGCATGATGAAAATTTGCTCGCCCGGCAGCACAAGATTCATGAGGATGAGGCGCAACTCATTGCGGCCTCGAAGGCGGGAGCCGAAGAACTGGAGCGGCTCTTTGGAGAGGATCGGCGTTTTGGCCAATAGCGTGAGTGGGAATCTTCTGCTACACCGCTGCCATTGCCTCGACGGCCATTATTCCGAGCAGCGGCAGTGCAACTTTTTTTCTGTAAAAGTTCTCAGGCGATTCCATCGGGATGGGCTCAGTCTTTGAGGTTGAGATAGATTTTCCCGGTCATCCACTCCTCATCGCATTCGGCGAGGAGCGCTGAGACGAGGCGGAGGCAGGAAGCGGTGTTGGGGAAGATGGAAGCCACCCGGGTACGGCGTTTGATCTCGCGGTTAATGCGTTCGAGGCCGTTGGTCGTGCGCAACCGGACGCGTTGGGCCACTGGCCAATTAAAGACAGCGAAGCCCTCTGGCAGATTTTCCTCGCCCCACTGGGCAAGTTTGGGCGCCTCGGTCCGCCAGCCCTCGATCGCCTGACGCAAGAGGCGCTCCGCTTCGCTTTTATCCGGCGCATTGAAGATCGCCCGAATCCGCTGCGCCACGGGTTTGCGCTGATCGAGACGTGTGACATACGACTGCGCGTTCTGTTGCAGGTGGAACTGGCAACGTTGCCAGGGTACGCTGGGCAAGGTGGCGCGGCGTGCCGCATTGAGACCGGCATGCGCATCGGCGATGATCATCTTGACGCCCTTGAGTCCTCGCCGCACCAGGCTATCCAGGAAAGCCCGCCAATGCACCTCTGCCTCGGACAAGGCAACAGAAACCCCGAGCACCCGGCGATGCCCGGTCTGCGTGATGCCGACTGCCACCAGCACGGCACAATCGACCAGTTGCCCGCCTTCGCGCACCCGCTCGTAACGGGCATCGAGAAAGACATAAGGCGTTTCATCGAGCGGCCGCTCACGCCAGGCAGCTAACCCGGCATCCAGTTGTTCGGCGGCACGACTCACCTGCGTCGAAGAAATCGACACCTCTGGCCCAAGCAAGGCTTGCAGGACGGTGATCACCTTGCGGGTGGAAACCCCCTGTACATACATTTCGGCCAAGGCGATATTGAGCGCCTGCTCGGTCCGTGACCCTTTCTCCAGGGCGCTGGGATAGAAGCCACCGCCGCGCACCTGAGGGACGTCAAAGGTCAGTTCGCCGACCCGGGTCATCATCGTTTTGGGCTTGAAGCCGTTGGCGTAATCGGTGCGTTCGGCAGTACGTTCATGGGGTTGGGCATTGAGAAAATAGTTGCGCTCGATCCGGCTCGCCTCATTGACCAGGATACGCAGCGCTTCGCCGGCGCCATCCAGACCGTTGTTCAGCAGCGCCGCAAAAGCGGCATCCAGAGGGTGATGTTCTACGCGTTGTGCCATGCTGTCGATTCTTTCGTGGGAATGGGTAAGAATGCCCCGAAGAAATCGCCTGCGGGAGTAGCCGGTCAATGTTTCGCCGCGCGGCTGTGCCGTCCTCTGCGCTTCGGGCGCTACGCGCCCTCATCGCTCCGGCCAGCACAGCCACGCAAAACCAACAGGAAAAGAATTTACAGAACGGATGTTGCACTAACCGAGCAGCCGGTAGGAGATAACAAGAAGGCATTCGCTTACGCCAATGGCAAGCATTTGGATTTGTTCCGCTATCTTGCCGGAGAAGCGGAAATCGTCATATTTGGATCTCACCAGATAATCAAAGGAAAGCAATGACGCCACTGCTTGAGGACTTTGGGCTCATCACCGCGAATACGCTCGAACACTACAACGTGCGCGCCGCCGAGTTCTGGGAAGGCACGCGCGACCACGATGTGAAGCAGAACATCGAGGCGCTGCTGCGGCACATGCGCGGGGCGCCACCACTGCGCATACTCGATTTCGGGTGCGGCCCCGGGCGTGATCTGACGGCACTTCGCGCATTGGGGCACGAGCCGGTTGGTCTCGACGGCTCCCCGGCGCTCGCGACCATGGCGCGCAAGCACAGCGGCTGCGAAGTGTGGGAACAGAATTTCCTCACGCTGAAGCTTCCCGCCCGCCACTTCGACGGCATCTTCGCCAATGCCTCACTCTTCCATGTGCCACGCCAAGAGCTTCCACGCGTGTTGAGCGAGTTGCGTGCGTCCCTCCGACCCGATGGTGTTCTATTCACCTCGAATCCTCGTGGGAATAACGAAGAGGGCTGGAATCGCGGTCGGTTTGGTGTCTATCACGACCTCCAATCATGGCGGGCGTATCTCGAGACGGCAGCATTCCAGGAACTGGAGCACTACTATCGCCCCCCCGGGCTGCCGCTTGTGCAACAACCTTGGCTTGCCAGCGTATGGCGGAAGCGATCCGATGGACTCCAACATTTCGCTCCAGCGGACCGTCCAAGTTGAAGGTTAACCTACCGGTCGAATTGGGCACGTAGTTGCTGTGGAGAAATCATCAAAGCTGCCGTTCGGCACGGTTTTCCTGCCTATGACCGGTAAGCGACCCCATATCGGCCATCCGCCATATGCGGAGATAATGGCGGCAGTGGCCGAGAAGCACGAATAGGTCATCCGGCGGCTTTCAGAGCGGAATGGCCATCCGAGTGACCGGATTTGTTGACGGCTAACAGGCCGCTTCTGGCCGCTATGTAAACCTTTACATAGCGGCCACTATGCACAGTTTGAAACTATGCACAGTTGGCATCGATAGAAAGTCACCGAGACAGTCGTGGCCTGGCTCTCTGGGAAGTGGCGCGGTAAAGAGCTGGACATAGTTTTTGTCACAGAGTGCAGTGGTGGCTCCACTTCAGGAGACCACCATGGGAAACACCCAATCATCACGATTCAACCGTATCGACTGGCTTGTCGAGGGCCCTTTCGCGCCTCAAATTGATGCGTACAAGCAGTACCTGACTGAGCGTGGGTACGCGGCGAACACGTTCAGCAGTTGCATGCGCAGCATTGCCCACTTCGCCCAATGGACGCGTAGCCGACGTTTGCAGGTCCGGCGCATTGACGAACCAGTCGTTGCCGAATTCCTTGACAGGCATCTTCCTGAATGCCGATGCACCGGTCCGATTTGTAGTGATCGTCGCAGTCTGAGCGCCGCGCTGGGACATCTTCTCGTCGTGCTGCGTGCTCGCGGCGCCGTTGCGCAACCAACGGTGAAGTCGACGCCGGTAGATGAGGAACTGGTGCGCTACAATACGTACATGGATCACGTGCGCGGCCTGGCACCCAAGACCCGGAGCATCGCCTTACGCATCGTAGGCAGGTTGCTGGTCTCCCGCTTCGGCGACGGTGCCATCGACATTGCCGCGATCAAGCCCGACCATGTTCGTCGGTTCTTCGCACAACAAGCCAAGCTTTACAGCAAGCCGGCAACGGCCGGCACGGTGGTGTCGGCATTGCACGGGTACTTCCGCTACCGCACATCGCTTGGCAATGAAGTGCATGGACTGATCGGCGTGCTTTCGTTTCCCGCCAACTGGCAGCTATCCTCGTTACCCAAGACCCTGACGGCCGAGGAAGTCGAGCAGTTAATCGGCGCGCTTGGTCAGTCCGGTCGCTCAATGCGGCGCGCTGAGGCCATTGTGCACTGTGCGCTCGATCTTGGACTACGTAGCGGCGAGGTTGCGCGAATCGGCCTCGATGATATCGACTGGCGCGCCGGAACGATCACGCTGCGACATACCAAGGGGCGCCGCGAGGACGTGCTGCCACTGCCTGTGGCCACTGGTAAAGCCATCGCAGCCTACCTGCAGCACGAACGGCCCAAGACCAGCAACCGCGCCGTCTTCGTGCGCCATGTGGCACCACGCGATGTACCCGTTGGCCCCGATCTTGTTCGCAAAACGATCCGCCAAGCCTTCGCGCGCGCAGGGCTTCCCTATACGCGCCCTCACCTGCTGCGCCATACGATGGCCAATCGACTCCTGGCCGGAGGATCTTCCCTCAAGGAGGTGGCAGACGTCCTACACCACCGTTCTCTGAACACCACCATGATCTACGCCAAACTCGACAGTCGAAAGCTCATTGAGGTTGCACTCCCATGGCCAGGGAGCACGTCATGAGTACGGTCTCACTGCACAGGCGTGTTGAGGGCTATTTGGTCGAGCGTCACCGCCTGGGTTTCTCTGACCACACTCAGGCATACGCCCTACGCAGCTTCGCGAAACATGTTCTGGCAGTCCGCTATCGTGGGCCACTGACCGTAGATGTCATGACCGACTGGGCACGGCACGACAGTCACGGAAGCACAGATCCACTTACTTGGGCGCGCCGACTGAAGCTGCTGCGTACCTTTCTGCGTTGGCTACAGCAATTTGAACCGCACACTGAGGTGCCTGACGACGCCATCTTCGGACCGCTGCCGGAACGACTGGCGCCGCATATCTATAGCGAGCAGGAGATCGTCGATCTGCTGGCTGCCGCCCGGCGTCTTGGGCCTGCGCAGGGATTGCGGTGCGTCGTGTATGAAACGCTGTTTGGTCTGATTGCCAGTACCGGAATGCGAATCTCCGAAGTCCTGGCACTGCGTAACGAAGACATCAACCTCAAGTACAGCATGCTCACTATCCACCAAGCAAAGTTCGGCAAGTCGCGGCAAGTAGCACTACACCCCAGCACTGTGGTCGCATTGCGCCGCTATCTTTGGATGCGCAATCTGGTGGGAAACTTTGAACAGGGCGAGGCTCCGCTCTTTATTGCTACTCGGGGCCAACGACTCGGACTACCTATGGATAGTCATCAGGTGCATCGCGTATTCGCCAACTTGCGTGAGCAATTGGGTTGGCGCAACCGGGGAGCGCATCACGCTCCTCGCATCCACGATTTGAGGCACACCTTCGTCGTGCGCCGCATCTTGCTGTGGATGGCGCAAGGAGTGGACATCGGATCAGGCGATGCTGTCGTTATCGACGTACGTCGGCCATGCGCATGTAACCAACACCTACTGGTATCTCTCGGCAGTGCCGGAGTTGATGGCGCTCGCCGCAGGACGATTCGAGTCCTACATGCATCAGAGGGAGGTGCCCGATGCGTAAAGCCATTGCACCGAGGCCGCCATCGTTTGCCTCTCTGGTTCAGCAGTTCTTCACCGAGTATCTGGTCACACAACGTGCAGTCAGTCCGCGTACGGTGGCCTGCTATCGCGATGCGCTCATGCTGTTCCTGGACTTCTCCAGTCAGCGTTTGAAGAGGGCGGCGACGAGCCTGAAACTCAATGACATTCAGCCGGATCTAATCCTGGCGTTTCTGGATCATCTGGAACGCGAGCGACATAACGCCGTGCGTAGCCGGAATCTTCGACTGACGGCTCTACGGGCGTTTCTGAAATTCGCCGGCCGACGTGACGTGGCTTCGCTGCACGTGGTCGAGCGAGCGCTTGCAGTTCCGATGAAGCGGTTCGAGCGCCCCATGCTCGGCTTCCTCACGCGCGAGGAGATGCTCGCAGTCTTGGGGCAACCCGGGGAAACCTGGACCTCTCAGCGCGACCATCTGCTCTTGGCCATGCTCTACAACACCGGCGCCCGGGTCTCCGAGATCATTGGCGTACGTGTTACGGACGTCGTCCTTGACGGTGGCGCATGCGTGCATCTGCACGGTAAGGGGCGCAAACAGCGATCGGTTCCTCTCTGGCATACCACGGTCACAGAGGTTCGTGCCTGGCTTCGACTAAACCCGGCGTTACGTGGTGAGGAACCCTTGCTGCCGAACCGCGAAGGACATGCGATGTCGCGATCAAATGTTGTTCAGCGCCTTGAGCTTGCCGTCGCGCGCGCCACCAATCAAGCGCCGAGCATCGTGAAGAAGCGCATTTCGCCGCACATAATTCGGCATACGACAGCCATGCATCTGTTGCAATCAGGGGTTCCGTTCAATGTGATCGCGCTGTGGCTGGGGCACGAAAGCACCACTACAACACACCGTAATGTCGAGGCCGACCTGGCGATGAAGGAGAAAGCACTCGCGAGGTTGGAGGCGCCTGACACGATGATCCGTCGTTTCAAGGCGCCTGACCTACTCATGCGATTCCTCCAGACGCTGTAACTATGTGCACCAGCGCCGGCTTCAACAGCGGCCAGCGTTGCGAATCCCGAGGCAACTGTGCATAGTTTCAAACTGTGCATAGTGGCCGATAGTACGCGCTGGACGGAACCACCAATAGCGTTAATGGGGGCGTTAATGGGACAAACCACGCTATTGTATTCGCAAGTTCCGGATGAGCCATCGTCGTCGCCGAACGCCTGCCGGCCTCCAAGCGCGACGAAACCAAGCGCCTGCCTATGGCTAAGCTCCAGAAATAAAGATGCTCAGAGACATTTCTGTTTCGTAGCTGGCGGTCAGCAACGGAAGTTCACTTTCGGTTGAACTCCTCCGGTTCGCCATCTGGTACGGTGACGAGTGCTGCCCGGAACATTTCCGCCGAGGCACGCTCTCCGCATTCCTTGAGATAGCTTTCGGCGGTCAATGCCGACACCTTTTTGGCGACGGCCGAGGCGATGAACTGGTTCATCGAGACATGATCTTCGGCGGCAATCGTTTTCGCGATCTGATGTAGGGAATCGGGAAGACGGATGCTGATGGTGCTCATGTCGGGTTCTCCAGTTGATTGAGAAATTCGCGGGGTGTCAGCACGTTGACCGCAAATCTTTTGGCGCGTTTGAAGTTGGCAAGGCTCCAGGTGATGATGCTGGCGACCCACAAAAAAGCTGATTGCTGCGGTCGACCGCGGGAAACAGGCAAAAATGAATAGGCCGTGGCAACCCGGCCTGACTAATTTCATCGGCATATTCAGGGTCTTGATTCGACGCATTTCTGCCTGATGCCAAATGGCGGTGAACTGGCCGCACACTGATCGTTAAGCCGCCCTTCACGGTAATCTACAACGCGTTGGGTCTTCGGCGTTATCGAAAGCTTTGCCTAAGGCCGACGAGTGGCTGCCCGCTGCGCGATCAACTTGCAGCCATTTGATGTTGCGCCGCCTCGAACAGCTCGCGTTCCTCGAAGCGGACATGCGCCGCGAGGAGATCGGCGAAGCGCAATAGCGTGACCGCATCGGGATCAGACAGCAGCATGGTAAGGCGTCGCAGTTCCGCATGCTCGCTCAGGGTGCGCTCGACGAGTTCATTTTCGCCAGCCCGCGCCAGAGCCACCAGGATGCCTTGTTCCTCAACGCGAAAGTGCGGATCGAGTTCGGTGGCGAAGACGCGGACTACGCGTTGCGCGAACGCTGTCATTGCATCCATCTCTCCGGACTCGGCGGCTTGTCGGGCGGCACGCGCGAGTTTCAGCGCACTGTAATGTTCGCGGGAGAGATCCTGAAGTTGTGGGTGGCGTTTCATCGGGGTGGCATGCTCCAATTACCAGTAATTCTCGAAGGCCATCTGACCGCGCAAGCCGCGACGGTTAGTGGCGAAGCCGCGCGATCCCAGCCATTGTCTAAGTTCGCGCGCCAGATCCGGGTTGCCGCACACCATCACGCGTGAAGACGCGACGTCAATCGGTGTGGCAGCCTCCTGCTGTAATCGGCCATCGGCGAGCAGCAGCGGGATGCGGTCCGTCAGTGCGTTGGCGCCCGGTTCGCGAGTGACCACCGGGATGTAGTGCAGTGTCGCCTTCGCCTCCGCAAACAATGCCTGGTTGGGTAGGGCGATGATTTCATTGCGCCAGGCGAGCTCGGCTGACTGGCGTACGCTGTGCACCATGATCAGGCGTTGGTAGTCCTGCCAGACCGCAGGATCGCGCAATATCGACGCGAAAGGGCCGATCCCCGACCCGCTGGCCAGCAGCCACAGATCTTTGCCCGGCGCGAGTTGATTGGCAGTGAGGAAGCCGTAGCTGGCCTTGTCGACGCGCAGCGTGTCGCCGACGTGCAATTTCTGCAATTCTTCCGAGAACGCGCCACCCGGCACCAGCACCGCGATGAATTCGAGGAAATCTTCGTAAGTCGCTGACGCCATAGAGTAGGGCCGCCAGACAATGGTGTCGGTAGCGCCGAGTCCGAGGCGCGTGTAGTGCCCCGGCGTGAAGCGGAAAGAGCGATAGCGCGTGGTGCGAAAGCTCAGCAGCGTCGGTGTCCAGTAACGGACCGAGAGTACGCGTTCGCTCGTCCATTTCCCTTCCCGTTCGGCGTCGGCCGATTGTTTGAAGATTTCCAGACCCGGTTCAACGATGGTGCCCATCAGTCGCTCCTTGAGTTTGCCGCTTGCCGCGCAGGACGCTGGCCAGCAGCGTGGCAATGTAGTACCGCAGTGTGCGAAGGCATCAACCAGCCCGCCTTCGCGGTGCAGAAAGATTCGCCGCCGAGGAGGCCGAGAACGCGCACCGCCAGCACGGCATGCCCGATCTCAATGCTT